>NZ_CP134398.1:2205716-2520818 GCF_002968335.2 Mycobacterium sp. ITM-2016-00316 | reverse complement strand
CCCCGGGAAAATGCGGGCGCAGCGCGGCGGCGAAGATGCGGTCGAGCGCACGGTCGGGCAGCAGCGGCAGCCAGCGGATCATCGCGGCTTCTCGGCCGACCGTATAACGCGTGCGCGGCTTGCGCGCGGTCACCGCAGTGACGATCACCTCGGCCGCGGCGTCTGCGGGTACGCCCGCCCGGGTGGACGACACCGCCTGTGCATGCACAGCCTGCACCAGTGCGCCGTAGCGGCGGCTCTGCGCGGGCGTCATGACCGACACCAGCTCGCCGGCGGTGGCAATCGCACGCCCGAGCATCTCCGTGCGCACGGCCCCCGGTTCGATTACCACCACCCCGACACCGAATGGAGCCATCTCGCGTCGCAGTGCGTCGCTGACGGCTTCGAGCGCGAACTTCGTTGCGGCATAGGGACCATAGGTGGCCATCGCGACCCGGCCGCCGACCGAGCTGATGTTGACCACCCGCCCCTTGGAACACATCAGCGCCGGCAGCAGCGTCTGGGTTACGGCCACCTGACCGAAGAGGTTGACCTCGAACATGCGTCGCCATTCGTCGATCGCGTATACCTCGATCGGCACGTTGGCCTGGATGGCGGCGTTGTTCACCAACGCCCGTACCGACCGGCCCTGCGGGTCGTCGTTCACCCGGTCGCCCAGCGCCCGGATGTGGTCCGCGTCGGTGATGTCGAGGATGACCGGCTCGATACCGGGTGCCCGGATCGCGTCGCCGTCCTGCCCGCGCCGGACACCGGCAAGGACGTGGAACCCCCGCCCGGCCAGTGCGCGTGCCGTGGCGGCGCCGATGCCGGTGGACGCTCCGGTGACCACGGCCAGCTCCCGAAGTTCAGATGACATTGTCATCTGACAGAGGCTACGCTGTCAGATGACAATGTCAACATAGGATGGGCACATGGTGACCCGCGTTGAATCCGCCGCCGCCACCCGACGCACGCTGCTCGACGACGCCGCCGCACTACTCGACAGCGGAGGCCCTGACGCCGTGACCCTGCGTGAGGTCGGCGCGCGGGCGGGCCTCAGCCGCGGTGCGCCCTACCGGCACTTCGCGAACAAGGAAACCCTGCTGACGGCGGTCGCCGCCGAGGGCTGGGAGCGCATCGGCGATCGCATGCACGCCCTGCGGACAGACTCCCGCCTCCTCCCCGCCGACACGCTGCGCAGGGCACTGCTCGGCGTCATCGAGATCAGCCGGCGCCAGCCACACCTATACCACCTGATGTTCAGCGCACCCGCGGCAGACCCCACCGCGGTGGCCCGCGCCGCACAACGCATGTGCGATGAGTTCACCCACATCGTCGCCGCGGTCGTCGGCGAACAGCACGCACAGCGCTGCGCGGCCCTACTCCTGACCGGCGCGCACGGTGCGGCAGGGCTGGAAATGAGCGGCCTGCTCAGCACCGACAAATGGCACACCACCGCAGAGGAACTCACCGACAGCCTGATCGCTGCGATCGCCCCGACCTAGCGGCCGGCCACCATGTCGACGAACATCGCGTGCACCCGCCGGTCGCCGGTCATCTCCGGGTGGAAGGAGGTGGCGAGCATCCGGCCCTGGCGTACCGCCACCGGATGACCGGCGGCGGTGGCCAGCACCTCGACCTCGGGCCCGGTCCGTTCCACCCAAGGGGCCCGGATGAAGACCGCGTGCACCGGACCGTCGATACCGGTGAACGCCAGGTCCTCCTCGAAGGAATCGACCTGACGACCGAACGCATTGCGGCGCACGGTGATGTCTATGCCACCGAGTGGTAACGCCGCGCGCCCGGGAACCCCGGCGTCCAGGATCTCCCGGGCCAGCAGGATCATTCCCGCGCACGAGCCGTAGGCGGGCATCCCGTCGCGCAACAGTCCGCGCAGCGGCTCCAGGAGCTCGAACTCGCGCAGCAGATGACTCATCGCCGTCGACTCGCCACCCGGAATGACCAGTGCGTCGACGGATTTCAGCTCGGCGAGACGCCGCACCGTGACGGCCTCGGCGCCGGCTTCGTTCAGTGCCGCCAGATGCTCACGGGTGTCGCCCTGCAGAGCGAGGACCCCGACAGCGACGCTCACTGGCCGGGTGGGGTGAAGCCACGCTGATAGCGGGTCAGCCCCTCCTGCATCACCGATGCGACCATCTCGCCGTACTGGTTGAACAGCTTGCCCTCGGTGAGCGCACGCCCGCCGCAGGCCGACGGCGAGGACTGGTCATAGAGCAGCCACTCATCGGCGCGGAACGGACGCATGAACCACATCGCGTGATCCAGCGACGCGATCATCAGATGCTTGCGCTCGTCGGGGTGATTGACCTGCGCCGAACCCAGCAGGGTCAGATCGCTCAGGTAGGCCAGCGCACAGATGTGCAGCACCGGGTCATCCGGCAGCGGATCGCGGTGGCGAAACCACACCTGCTGCTGAGAAGCCTTGCCGGGCAACAGGTTCACCTGATCACGGGGGACGATACGCACGTCCCACTCATCGAACTGACGGAAACTGGCGTCGTCGAAGACCTTCGAGTTGGTCTTGAATCCGGGAATGTCATCGGGTGCGGGCGCCGACGGCATGGCGTCCTGGTGCTCGATACCGCTCTGATCGCTCTGGAACGACGCCGACATGCTGAAGATGGTCTGCCCGTGCTGGACGACACTCACCCGGCGGGTGGCGAACGAGCCGCCGTCACGGATCCGTTCCACCAGGTACACCGACGGTGCGCGGGCGTCTCCGGGGCGCAGGAAGTAGCCGTGCAGCGAGTGCACCTGGAACTTCGGGTCCACCGTGCGCACCGCCGACACCAGCGACTGGCCCGCCACATGCCCACCGAAGGTGCGCTGCAGGAAGCCGGACTCCGGGCTGAACACCCCGCCGCGGTAGATGTCGACTTCCAGTTGCTCGAGGTCGAGGATCTCTTCGATCGACACAGGCGGACTACCAGCCGCGCTCGGCGAGCCGGTGGGGCTGCGCGATGTCCTCCACGTTGATACCGACCATGGCCTCGCCCAGGCCGCGCGACACCTTGGCCAGCACATCGGGATCGTCGTAGAAGGTGGTGGCCTTCACGATCGCCGCGGCACGTGCCGCCGGGTCACCGGACTTGAAGATGCCCGAGCCGACGAACACGCCCTCGGCACCGAGTTGCATCATCATCGCCGCGTCCGCCGGGGTGGCGATACCACCGGCGGTGAACATCGTCACCGGCAGCTTGCCGGCCCGGGCCACCTCGACCACGAGGTCATAGGGGGCCTGGAGCTCCTTGGCCGCCACGAACAACTCGTCCTCGCTCAGCGAACCCAGCCGGCGGATCTCGCCACCGATGGAACGCATGTGCGTCGTCGCATTCGAGACGTCGCCGGTGCCGGCCTCACCCTTGGAACGGATCATCGCCGCGCCCTCGGTGATCCGGCGCAGCGCCTCACCCAGGTTGGTCGCCCCGCACACGAACGGCACGGTGAACTTCCACTTGTCGATGTGGTTGGCGTAGTCGGCCGGGGTCAGCACCTCGGACTCGTCGATGTAGTCGACTCCGAGGCTCTGCAGGATCTGGGCCTCCACGAAGTGACCGATGCGCACCTTGGCCATCACCGGGATGGTGACCGCGGCGATGATGCCCTCGATCATGTCCGGGTCGCTCATCCGCGAGACGCCACCCTGGGCGCGGATATCGGCGGGTACCCGCTCCAGGGCCATCACCGCCACCGCGCCGGCGGCCTCGGCGATGCGGGCCTGCTCGGGGGTGACGACGTCCATGATGACCCCGCCCTTGAGCATCTCGGCCATCCCGCGCTTCACCCGCGCGGTGCCGGTCTGACTGCCGGAACCAGGTGCGGTTTCCATCGCTATCTCCTTCACATCGCTACTGATTCAGTCTAAGGGTGGTGACAAATCAATTGGATCCGCAGTCTCAGCGGATCAGCTGAGGCTGCGTACCGGGCCCGGCACCCCGCACATCGGCCAATTGGCCGGCCTGGGCCAGGAGTTCGCCGAGCTGCAGCGGATACACGGTTTCTCCCTTGGCGACCAGCTCGCCGATCATTGTCTCATCGCACCAGAGGTGACCGTGAATGTAGCGACGCTCCAGGGCGGTGTGACCTGTGGTAGAGGGTTCGAAGCGAGTGGTCCGGTGCAGGAAGAACAGTTCCTCGCTGCGCATCACCGACCCGTTGAAGTCGATGACCGCCTCCCGCCGCCACACCGGGCCCACCAGCTCGGCCGGCGACACGGTCAGCCCCGTCTCCTCGGCCAGCTCCCGCGCCGCGGTCTCGGCGAGCTCTTCCCCGGGCTCCACCGCACCACCGACGGTGAACCACCAGCGCCGCGCGCCCGTACCCGCACGAGCCGGGTCGGAGCCACAGAACAACAGCACCTTGCCGTCCTCGTCGAGCAGCATGACCCTGGCCGAGACCCGCCTGCTGAACTGACCGGTATCGCGAGCCGCCGGACCCGCCCGCTCCGCAATCTCGAAGTACGTCGGCAGCGCGGCGGTGCCGCCGAGGTGCAGCAGTCGCACCAGCGGACGATCCCGCAAGGCCAGGGTGTCGCGCACGGCATCGTTGTGGAATCGGCGGGCCAGCAGCACCCGGGCTTCCGCATCGGCGAGTTCGGCGACCAGTGCCACCGGCAACGACAGCGGGTCGACGGTCTCCAGCGCGGCCGACAACTCGTTCTCCGCGGCCTCGCGCATGTTGCGCGGCGCTCGTTCGGCGGCAGCGGCCAGGACAGCCAACCGTTTACCCTCCGGCGCCCGCCCGTAGGCGTCGACGGCGACCGCGCGGGCGACCACGGCGCGCCGCGCCAACAGACCGTCCAGCGCCTGCCAGGACAGGTCGTAGCGCACGTGCAGGCGATCCAGCCGGTTCGCCGTCAGGTATGCCCAGCTGCCGAGCAGCAGCAGCACGACGCCGACGAGGACCAGCAGCACGATGAAGATCCAGCTCACGTTGTCACCTGAACCTTGGCTCCCACGCTGCTCACCGTCTCGTAGACCCGCATGATCTCGCCGGCTACCACCGACCAGTCGTAGCGCTGCACCGCCTCCGATGCCGCGGCCACATACTGCTTGCGCGCCTGGTCGTCGCCGAGCAACTCGATCAGGCTGGTGGCCAACGCATCCGAGTCGCCGACCGGCACCAGGCGGCCGGCTTCGCCGTCGTTCAGCACCCGCCGAAACGCGTCGAGATCACTGGCCACCACCGCGGTGCCGGCGGCCATCGCCTCCACCAGCACGATCCCGAAACTCTCACCGCCGGTGTTGGGGGCGCAGTAGAGATCGACACTGCGCAGCGCCGAGGCCTTGGTGGCATCGTCGACGGCCCCGAGGAACCGCAGGTTCGCGGCGCACTCGCCGGCTTCCTCGGCCAGTTCCTGCTCATCGCCGCGGCCGACCACCAGCACCTCGACGTCGGGGAATTCAGCCACCAACCGCGGCAGCGCGCCCAGCAGTACCGCCATCCCCTTGCGCGGCTCGTCGAACCGGCCGAGGAACAGTATCGAGCGCCCCGGCCGCGGGTAGCCCTCCAGCGTCGGCGCCGAAGCGAACTCCGAAACCGTGACACCGTTCGGGATTTCGACGGCGTCGGAGCCCAGGGCCTCCATCTGCCAGCGCCGCGCGAGGTCCGACACCGCGATCCGGCCGACGATCTTCTCGTTGAGCGGGCGCAGCATTCCCTGGAACACGCTCAGCGTCAACGATTTTGTGGTCGAGGTGTGGAAGGTCGCGACGATCGGGCCCTCGGCGATCATCAGCGCCAGCATGGACACGCTCGGCGCGTTCGGCTCGTGCAGGTGCAGCACATCGAAATCTCCGCCGATGAGCCACTTCTTGACCTTGCGGTGAGTGGCCGGCCCGAACCGCAGCCGCGCGACGGATCCGTTGTAGGGAATGGGAACGGCCCGGCCGCCGGACACCACGTAGTCGGGCAGGTGTGTGCCGGCGTCGGCCGAGGACGGGGCCAGCACGCTGACGTGGTGGCCGCCGGCCAGGAACACCTCGGCCAGTTGCAGCACGTGGGCCTGCACACCGCCGTGCACGTCGAACGAGTACGGGCACACCATCCCGATACGCATCAACGCTCCAGACCTGACCCCGGGTCGCTGCGCTCCAGCCCGCCGAGCCGCGCGCGGCGCTCGTCAGAAAGGTCGGCGAGCCACTGCGGTTGCAGCATGTGCCAATCCGCGGGGTACTCGGCGATCCCGGCGGCGAAGTGATCGGCCAGGGCCTGGGTGATGACGCCGATGTCCGACGACGAGGTGTCCAGCGGCGGGTGCAGCCGAAGACCCCACCCGTCACCTTCGAACCAGGTGTGCGCCGGTAGCAGGGCGGCGCCGGTCTCCAGTGCCAGCTTCGCCGGCCCCGACGGCAACCGGGTCTGCTCACCGAAGAAATCGACCGGAACTCCCGAGCGGGTCAGGTCACGGTCGGACATCAGACACACCAGTCCGTTGTCGTTGAGGCGGTCGACCAGGATCTCCGCGGGCGGCCGCGCTCCCCCGGTCAACGGCAGCACCTCGAAGCCCAGGCTCTCCCGGTAGGCGACGAAACGGTTGTAGAGCGACTCCGGTTTGAGCCGCTCGGCCACGGTGGCGAACTGTCCGTAGGTGTTCGTCAGCCACACCCCCGCGATGTCCCAATTACCGCTGTGCGGCAACGCGAACACCACACCCCGGCCGGCCGCCAGTGCATCCTCGACGTGCTGCTGTCCCTCGACACGCGCCTGCACCTGCGCGGCGACGTCCCGGTGGTTCATCGACGGCAGCCGGAACGCCTCGCGCCAGTATCGCCCGTAGGAGGCCAGCGAGGCGCGGACCAGGCTGCCCGGCACCTGGGCGGCGGGCACGCCGAGCACCCGGCCCAGATTCTTGCGCAACTGCTCGGGTCCCCCGCCGCGCGCCGCGTACAGCGCGCCGGCGTCGAACATGTTGCGGGCCGCGAACTCCGGCATGGCACGCACCATGCGCCAGCCCGTCGCGTAGCCGAGATCGGACAGCTGGCCGCCCAGCGGAACCCGGAAGCCGCCGAATCTGGGCAGCCCCGATGTCGGCGTGCTCACGCGGCGTCCCCTTCGGAAGGCGGAGTCGACGGCTGCTGCGGCATCGGGTCCATCGCGCCCGGCGAGGTGCGCACGGCGTGCAGGCGCTGCGCGAGGGTCACCAGGCTGGCCGCGGCCAGCCCCCACATGGCCACATCCAGCAGCACCGGCCACCCGAAGAGACCGGACAGGCCGGCACCGGTCAGCACGATGGCGAGCCGTTCGGGCCGTTCGATGATGCCGCCGTCGCCGCGCAGCCCGCTGGCCTCGGCACGCGCCTTGATATAGGAGATGACCTGCGAGGTCACCAGGCAGATCAGGGTGGCGACGACCAACGCGGTGTGGTGCGCGCCGAACGCGGCCCACCAGACCAGTCCGCCGAAGATCGCGCCATCGCTGAGCCGGTCGCAGGTGGCGTCCAGCACGGCACCGAATCGGGTGCCGCCGCCACGTTCCCGCGCCATCGCACCGTCGAGCATGTCGGCGAGGACGAAGAAGAAGACGGCCACCGACCCCCACCACAGCTGCCCGATCGGGTACAGGGTGAGGGCGGCGACGACCGAACCGGCGGTGCCCAGGATGGTGATGCTGTCCGGGGTCAGTCCGGTGCGCAGCGCCGCCCGCGCCACCGGGCCCGACAGCTTGGTGTAGGCCGCCCGCGTCATGAGATAGAAGTTGCTCACTGCGCGGCCTCGTCCATGCGATCCCACTCGGTGGCCAGCAGCCGCCGGGTCTCCCCGAGCAACTGCGGGATGATCTTCGACCCGCCGATGATGGTGATGAAGTTGGCATCCCCGCCCCAGCGCGGGACCACATGCATGTGCAGGTGTTCGGCCAGCGAGCCGCCCGCCGAGGTGCCCAGGTTGAGGCCGACATTGAAACCGTGCGGCCGCGAGACTGCCTTGATCACCCGAATCGCCTTCTGGGTGAACGCCATCAGCTCGGCGGTCTCATCGATGCTGAGGTCTTCCAGTTCGGACACCCGCCGGTAAGGCACCACCATGAGATGGCCCGGGTTGTACGGGTAGAGGTTGAGCACGGCGTAGACCAGCTCCCCGCGCGCCACCATGAGGCCGTCCTCGTCGGACATCGCCGGGATGTCGGTGAACGGCTCGGTGGACTGCGCCGAACCCGCACCCTTTTTCATCGGCGACTCGGCGATGTAGCTCATCCGGTGCGGAGTCCACAGCCGCTGCAGATGGTCGGGGTCACCCACCCCGGTGTCGACGATGCCTTCGGCGTCGCTCACGGATCCACCCTGAACAGCTCGGCGTTGGGGGTTGCGTTCTCCCGCCGCGCGATCCAGTCCACGATGGCGTCGACGGCGGCTTCGCGCGGCACCGCGTTGACCTGGCTGCGGTCTGCGAAGCGGAAGGAGATTGCCCCCGCCTCGACGTCCTTGTCACCGGCGAGCAGCATGAACGGCACCCGCTGATTGGTGTGGTTGACGATCTTCTTGGCCATCCGGTCATCGCTGGAGTCCACCTCGATCCGGACACCACGGCTACGCAGTTGGGCCGCAACCTCTTCCAGGTAGGGCACGTGCGCGTCGGCAACGGGCACGCCGACCGCCTGCACGGGCGCCAGCCAGGCCGGGAACGCGCCCGCGTAATGCTCGGTGAGCACACCGAAGAATCGCTCGATGGATCCGAACAGCGCGCGGTGGATCAGCACCGGCCGCTGCCGCGTGCCGTCGGCGGCGGTGTACTCCAACTCGAACCGGTCGGGCATGTTGAAGTCGAGCTGGATCGTCGACATCTGCCAGTTCCGGCCCAGCGCGTCCTTCACCTGCACCGAGATCTTCGGTCCGTAGAAGGCGGCGCCGCCGGGATCGGGCACCAGGGCCAGCCCGGAGGCCTCGGCCACCTCACGCAGCGTGGTGGTGGCCTCCTCCCACACCTCATCGGAGCCGACGTACTTCTCCGGATCCTTGGTCGACAACTCCAGATAGAAATCGTCGAGCCCGTAGTCGGACAGCAGGTCGAGCACGAACTGCAGCAGCGAGCTGAGTTCCGCACGCATCTGCTCGCGGGTGGTGTAGATGTGCGCGTCGTCCTGGGTCATGCCGCGCACCCGGGTCAGGCCGTGCACCACGCCGGACTTCTCATAGCGGTAGACCGAGCCGAATTCGAAGAGCCGCAAGGGAAGTTCGCGATACGACCGTCCGCGGGAGCGGTAGATCAGGTGGTGCATGGGGCAGTTCATCGGCTTCAGGTAGTAGTCCTGGCCGGGTTTGCGCACCGCACCGTTCTCGTCGAATTCGGCGTCGATGTGCATGGGCGGGAACATGCCGTCCGCGTACCACTCCAGGTGGCCCGAGGTGATGTACAGGTTCTCCTTGGTGATGTGCGGGGTGTTGACGAACTGGTAGCCGGCCTGTTCGTGCTTGCGCCGCGAGTAGTCTTCCAGCTCCTTGCGCACGATGCCGCCCTTGGGGTGGAACACCGGCAGACCGGATCCCAGTTCATCGGGGAAGCTGAAGAGATCCAGTTCCACACCCAGCTTGCGGTGGTCGCGGCGCTGGGCCTCCTCGATCAGTTCGAGATGGCGGTCCAGGGCCTCCTGGGATTCCCAGGCGGTGCCGTACACGCGTTGCAGACTGGCGTTGTTCTGGTTGCCACGCCAGTACGCGGCGCTGCTGCGGGTCAGCTTGAACGCCGGGATGAAACGGGTGGTCGGGATGTGCGGGCCGCGGCACAGATCGCCCCAGACCCGTTCCTTGGTGCGCGGGTTCAGATTGTCGTAGGCGGTCAGCTCGTCGCCGCCGACCTCCATGACCTCGGGGTCATCGGCGCCGGACTTGTCGTCGACCAGTTCGAGCTTGAACGGCTCATCGGCGAGTTCAAGGCGTGCTTGATCTTTGGACTCGTAGACGCGACGGGAGAACAGCTGGCCGTCCTTGACGATCTTCTGCATCCGCTTCTCCAGCTTCTGCAGATCCTCGGGAGTGAACGGCTCGGCGACATCGAAGTCGTAGTAGAAGCCGTCGGTGATCGGCGGGCCGATGCCGAGCTTGGCCTGCGGGAACAGATCCTGTACCGCCTGGGCGAGCACATGCGCGCACGAGTGGCGGATGACGCTGCGGCCGTCCTCGGTATCCGCGGCGACGGCTTCGACCTCCACGTCGGTGTCGGGCACCCAGTTCAGGTCACGTAACCGGCCGTCGGCGTCGCGCACCACGACGATGGCGTCCGGGGCGCCCCGCTCCGGCAGACCCGCCTCGCGCACCGCCGCCCCTGCGGTAGTCCCGGCAGCGACCCGGATCGGGGCTGCGGGGGCGGAACTGGCGGCGGCGGTCATCGGTGGATCTCCTACTCAGATGTGGGCGTGTGATCGCGACCATGTTATCGGGGGTACGTGCGCGAGAAAGCTAGGACCCGATGCCGATCGGGCTCTTCAGCCAGGGCCAATCGATGCCGACCCAGCCGGCGACCAGACCGACCGCCCCGAACAGCCACAGGGTGATGACGACGAAGGCGGCGGTGAACAGCGCGCTGAGCGCCTTGACCGCGATGTGCTGGCGGCTGAACCAGGCCATCACCGCGTCGTATCGGACCCGCGCGTGGTGCAGCACGACCTGCGCGGCGCGGAACTCGGTGGCCAGGATGCCCAGCCCCAGAAAGACGATGGCCCAGCCCGGTCCCGGGTATGGAATGGCGATGATGCCGACCACCAGCACCAGCGTGCCGACCACACCGACGGTGATCCGGTAGGTCAGATCCGCGACGGGACGGTCGCGGATCTTGTCGCGCCAGCGGGCCCACGCGCGCTTGCGTTGGCCGCGATCCGGCTCCGTCATGGCTGCCCCGGCTTGAGCCGGACGAACAGCGCGTCACCCTCGGTCAGCACCACGCCATCGTCGAGCACCCGTCCGCTGACGAAGATCTTGCGTCCGTCGATGCGATCGATCCCGGCGTCCACCTGCAGTTCCTTGCCGATCGGCACGATCTTGCGATAGTCGATGCCCAGATGCGCGGTGCGCTGATACATGCTCTTGGTCAGCTTGGCGGCGGTGAAGCCGAGCAGCGAATCGAACAGCAGGCCGAGCACTCCGCCGTGCACCGCGCCGTTGCGACCCAGGTGATAGCGGCGGAACTGCGCGGTGCCCCCGATGCGCCCGTCCTCGGTGACGTAGAGATCGACCGGCACCGACATGATGTTTCCCCGGTTGGGCAGGTCCATCCGCCGCCCCGACGGCGAATGCCATTCGTCGGCCTCATACGGCGCCAGCAGCGCCGACACCTTCTCGATCAGCTCGGCGGCCTCGGTGATCACCGCGTCGGGCGCGTCCGCGGCGCGGGCGTGATCCTGCAGGGTGCGCACCGCCTCGATGAAACGTCCGTAGTCGGGCCCGCCACGGTCGGTGGGATCGGGCGGATTGAATCCACCGCCTGTATGCGCTGCACCGGTCGTCACCCCGCCACGGTATTGCACACCTGCGATAGTGGTGGATGTGGATCTGACCTATCCCGACGTGGGCGCCACCAGGGGCCCGCTGCCCGACGGTTATCAGCACGTCCGCGCGCATGCCGTCATCGGTCACGGCCGGACCCGATTCGAGGACGCCGCCGACGCCGTCCTGCACTGGGGCATGCAACGGGGCGCCGGGGTGCTGGTCGAGGCCGACGCGGATGTCGCCACCGTCGGCGCCGAGGTGACGGTCGGATTCTGGCCGCTGCGGGCGCCGTGCCGCGTGGTCTACGTCCTGGAGGAGACCGACCGGCGTGGGTTCGCCTACGGCACCCTGCCCGGACATCCAGAGACCGGCGAGGAACTGTTCGCGGTCCGCTACGACCCGGCCGACGGCACGGTGCACGCCGAGGTGACGGCGTTCGCCCGGCACGCCACGTGGTGGAGCCGCCTCGGCGGGCCGATCACCCGGCTCGCCCAGCGGATCATCACCCGCCGCTATCTGAAGGCCGTGTGACTACTTGCTGCTCTGCAGCAGCCGCGCCACGTTCGCCTTCAGCTCGTCGGTACCGAAGGTGAGTTCCTCGGCGGTGGTGGCGTAATCGAGCGTCATCATCACCTGACGCTCAAGCTGGATGTTCAGGATGCGCTTGGTGGACTCGACGGCCTTCTGCGGCAGATCGAGGATCTTCTTCGCCGCCGCGATCGCCTCGGTGAGCGGATCGGCGACCACGTGGTTGGCCAGGCCGAGCTCCACGGCCTTGGCGGCCGGGATGCGTGCGCCGGTCAGCGCGTACTCCTTGGCCTGCAGGATGCTCATCTGCATGGGCCAGATCAGCGGCCCGCCATCCGCGGCGACCAGACCGACCTGCACGTGCGGGTCGGCCAGGAAGGCCTTCTCCGCCATGTAGACGATGTCGGACAGCGCCACCACGCTGCAGCCCAGGCCGACCGCGGGGCCGTTGACGGCGGCGATCACCGGAATCCGGCAGCGCGCCATGCCGATCACGATCTCGCGGCCGTCGGCAATGGTCTTGGCCCGCAGGTCGGCGTCCTCGCTGATTTGCTTGATGTAGTTGAAGTCGCCGCCGGCCGAGAACGCCTTGCCCGCACCGGTGATCACCGCGGCCCGCGCCGTGCGGTCCAGACTGAGCCTGCTCCACAGCCGGGCCAGCCCGACGTGCAGATCATCGTTGACGGCGTTGAGTTCCTCGGGCCGGTTGAGCGTGATGAGGCGCAGCGGGCCGTCGGCCTCGACCTGGATCTCCTTGGGCATGTCGTACATGTCAAACCGCCATTCTGAGGATTCGGCCCGCGATGATGTTCTTCTGGATCTGGGAGGTGCCGCCCATGACACTCTGCGAACGGCTGTAGAGATAGGTGTTGAACAGGTCGGTGTCGGTGGTGCCGGTCTGCGCCAGCACCGCGTGCCCCACCGACTGCTCGACCCAGGTCATCAGCAGCTTGTCGATGGAGCCTTCCGGCCCGTGCGAGATTCCGTCGAGCTGTTCGGACAACCGTCGCCGCACGTGCTGGCGCAGCACGTGTACCTGCACGGTGGCCCAGGCGAGTTCGTCACTGGTGGCCGCAGCACTCTTGCGGGCGAGTTGGTTGACGGTCTTCTCGTAGCGCGCCGCATATCCGAGTGTGGACGGCTCACGCTCGTGGCCGACGACCGTCATCGCCAGCGCCCAGCCGTCGCCGGGGTTTCCGACCATCTGGCTGGCCGGCACCCGCGCTCCGTCGAACAGCACCTGGCCGAACTCGTTGCTGACACCGTTGATCATCTTCAGCGGCCGCTGCTCGATGCCCGGCTGGTGCATGTTGACCAGAAACGCCGAAATACCCTTGTGCCGCTTCACATTCTTGTCGGTGCGGGCCAGTAGCAGGCACCAGTCGGCCACGTCGGAGTAGCTGGTCCAGATCTTGTGGCCGTTGATCACGTACTCGTCACCATCGAGGGTGGCGGTGGTGGTCAGCGAGGCCAGGTCCGACCCGGCGCCCGGCTCGGAGAAGCCCTGGCACCAGCGCTCGGTGCCGTCGATCATGCCGGGCAGGAAACGCTGCTGCACGTCCTTGCTGGCATGGCGCCCCAGTCCGGTCACCAGGTAGCCCAGGCTGGGTCGCGGCGGGGCACCGGCGCGGGCCAGTTCCTCGTCGACGATGACGTCGTAGACCGGTGGCAGCTCCAGGCCGCCGAATTCCTTGGGCCAGGTGGCACCGAAAAACCCTGCGGCGTGCAGGGATTGGTGCCACTCCCCCTGGCGGGCCCAGTACTCCTCGGTCGATTTCGGGAAGGTGGGCGCCTGTTCGGTCAGCCAGGCGCGCAACCGCTCCCGGAAGGCCAGTTCGGCTTCGGAGTCACGAAAGTCCAACGGAGATCTCCTTCAACGACACCGGCCACAGGCCGGTGGACACCAATACCCGGCGCAGGTGGACATGGGCCGCACACTCCCAGGTGTTGCCGATCCCGCCGTGCACCTGGATCGACGTCTCACAGATGGTGTGCGCGGATTTCGCGCAGTACACCTTGGCGACGCGGGCGGCTTCCAGTGCGACGCCGGGCTCCTCCTCGTCGACCGCCCACGCGGCGTAGCGCAGGATGCTGACCGAGCCCTCGATGAGCACCAGGCTCTCGGCGAGCAGGTGCGCCACCGCCTGGTAGGAGCCGATGGCCTTGCCGTACTGCTCGCGCACCTTGGCGTAGTCGCAGGCCAGGTCGAATGCCCCGCGGGCCGCACCGAGGATGTCGGCGGCGGTCACCACCAGCGCCAGCGCCTGGGCGCGCTGGGGATCGATCTCGCCCACCACGGCGGCGGTGCCGGACACCGGTGCGGCCCATCGGGTCAGGTCCACACCGGGGCTCGCTTCACCGAGATCGGCGATGGTGACGCTGCCGCCGTCGAGCCAGACTCCGTGGCCGAGACCCCGGGCATCGGGCGCGGTGCCACCGAAGACGACCGTCGCGTCGCCGTGTCCCAGATCGTCGGCCAGCACCGGGCCGAGAAACGGCACGTCGACCAGTCCGCGGCCGAACTCCTCGGCGACCAGCGCCACCTCCACGCCGGAGGCGCCGTCGGAGCGCAGCGAGCGCCAACCGGTGGCCGCCACCGTCTTCTCCAGCCGGGCGACACGGTCCCCGTCGTCCAGTTCTCCGACAGCTCCCGGGCCGAGATCGTCGGCCAGTTTCGCGGCCGCATCCCGCAATTGTTGCTGCTCACTGGTCAGCCGAACATCCATGAGAGGAGCCTATCCTTTCTGGAGAATCCGATTCTCATCAGGCCAGAACTTTACTATCACACGGCCGATTGTCACAGCCCGCCGGCCAACGCCCAGGCTCGTTCGGCCAGCCCGCGGTAGCGGTCCCGGAACAGATCGGTGCCCGCACGCGCGTCGGAGGCGTTCCCGTCCAGCCCGCGCCGCCACACGCCGGCCACGATCGACGCCAGCCGGAACATCGAGAACACCACGAAGATGGGCAGATCACCCGGAACGTCCCGGTCGGCTTCCCGGCAGTACTCGGCCACGAACTCCGACTCGTCGGGAATCCCGGTGCCGGCCAGATCCTCGCCCGCGACCCCCATCAGCGGGTCCGCGTCACCGGGCAGGTGATAGGTCATCGCCGCGTAGCCCAGGTCGGCCAGCGGGTGGCCGATGGTCGCCAGTTCCCAGTCCAGCACCGCGACGATGCGCGGTTCGGTGGGATGCAGCAACACATTGCCCAGCCGGTAGTCACCGTGCGCGATGCACGCGTCGTCCCCGTCGGGCAGGTGGGTGGGCAGCCAGGTCGCCAGCCGGTCCATCTCGGCGCATTCCTCGACCTTGACGGTCTCCCACGTCCTGGTCCACAGCGCGACCTGCCGGGCCAGATAGCCGTCGGGCCGCCCGAAATCCGTGAGCCCGACCGCCCGCCAGTCCACCTTGTGCAGGCGGGCCAGCACCTGGGCCAGGTCGCGGTACACCGCGGCCCGGTCGGCCGGCGTGCCGTCGCGGAGCACCCGGTCGGGAAAGATCCGGCCCGGCACGTGGTCCATCACGAAGAACGGCGTACCCAGCACCGAGTCGTCGGTGCACATGACCCGCATCCGGGGCACCGGCACCTCGCTGTCGGCCAGCGCCGACATCACCCGGTACTCCCTACCGACATCGTGTGCGCGCGGCAGCAGGGTACCGGGTGGCTTCTTGCGCAACACGAATTCCCCTGCAGGACTGTGCACATGAAAGGTCGGGTTGCTCTGTCCGCCCTGAAACTGCCGGATCTGCAGTGGGCCGTCGATGCCGTGGCCGCCCAGATACCGGAGCAGTGCCGCGTCGTCGAAGCGGTGCTGGGGCAGGACGTCGACGAGTTCGGGTACACCGGACATCTCGGCAGCGTCTCACATCCGTTAACCCGGCCGACGCTCATTGCGCGCGCGATGTGCACGAACCCCTGACAGACTCTTTCCATGACTGATCTTGTTGCGCCCTCCCCCGCCGCCGAACGCGCCCGCACCGGGCTGTCCTCCGACGCCCTGCGCCGCGCGATCATCGACCATGTGCGGTACTCCATCGGCCGCCCGGCCGCGGCACTGCGACCCGAGCACTACTACCGGGCGCTGGCGCTGGCGGTGCGGGACCGCATGCAGGACAACCGGGTTGACTCCACCCAGACCTCGCTTGACCTGGGCAGCAAGGTCACCTGCTACCTGTCCGCAGAGTTTCTGATGGGACCGCAACTGGGCGCGAACCTGCTCAACCTCGGCATCGAGGCTGCCGCGCGGGACGCACTCGCCGAGTTGGGACAGGACCTCGACGAGGTACTGGCCTGTGAGGAGGAGCCCGGACTGGGCAACGGCGGCCTGGGCCGGCTGGCGGCGTGCTACCTCGACTCGCTGGCCACCCTGGAACGGCCGGCCATCGGCTACGGCATCCGCTACGAGTTCGGCATCTTCGACCAGGAACTGCACGACGGCTGGCAGGTGGAGAAGACCGACAACTGGCTGGACGCCGGAAACCCCTGGGAGATCGCCAAACCCGACGTGAGCTACCTGGTGAACTGGGAGGGACACACCGAGCACTACCTCGACGATGCGGGCGTGTCCCGGATTCGCTGGTGGCCCGGCCGGGTGGTCAAGGGCGTGGCCTACGACACCCCGATCCAGGGCTATGGCGTGAAGACCTGCAATGTCCTGACGCTGTGGAGCGCCCGCGCGGTGCAGGAGTTCGCCCTGGACGCCTTCAACACCGGGGACTACTACAAGGCCGTCGAGGAGGAGGTCAGCGCCGAGACCGTCACCAAGGTGCTCTACCCCAATGACGAGCCGGACGCCGGCAAGCGGCTGCGGCTGCTGCAACAGTTCTTTTTCGTCTCGTGTTCGCTGCAGCACGTCGTGCACATCATGGACGATCTCGCCGACGCCTCGCTACACGACCTACCCGAGCGATTTGCGCTGCAGCTCAACGATACTCACCCCTCGATCGGGGTCGCCGAGCTGATGCGGATCCTGGTCGACGAACGCCGCCTGGAATGGAACGAGGCCTGGGCGATCACCGTGGCCACCTTCGGCTACACCAATCACACCCTGCTGCCGGAGGCCCTGGAGAAGTGGCCGCTGGAGCTCTTCGGGGAGAGCCTGCCGCGGCACCTGGAGATCATCTACGAGATCAACAACCGGTTCCTCGACGAGGTGCGTGCCCGCTTCCCCGGTGATGAGGACCGGGTGCGCCGGATGTCGCTGATCGGCGAGGACGGCGGCAAGAGTGTGCGGATGGCCCACCTGGCCACCGTCGGCAGCCACGCCATCAACGGTGTGGCTGCGCTGCACTCCGAACTGCTCAAGGAAAGCGTGCTCAAGGACTTCTACGAGCTGTGGCCCGAGCGGTTCTCGAACAAGACCAACGGCGTGACACCGCGGCGCTTCGTCGCGCTGTCCAATCCGGGCCTGCGCGGGTTGCTGGACCGCCGGATCGGCGACGGCTGGCTGACCCACCTGGACCGGCTGCGCGGACTGGAAGCCTTCATCGAGGACGACGCCTTCCGGCAGGAGTGGCGGGATGTCAAGCGGGCCAACAAGGCTCGACTGGCGGAGTTCGTCCTCGCCGAGACCGGCGTGCAGCTGGACCCGACCTGGTTGTTCGACATCCAGGTCAAGCGGATCCACGAGTACAAGCGCCAGCACCTCAACGTGCTCAACATCGTCACCCAGTACCTGCGGATCAAGCACAACCCGGGCATCGACATGGCCCCGCGGGCGTTCATCTTCGGCGGTAAGGCCGCGCCCGGCTACTTCCTGGCCAAACGCATCATCAAGCTGATCACCGCGGTCGGCGACATGATCAACTTCGATCCCGAGGTCAACCGCTACATGAAGGTGGTGTTCCTGCCGAACTTCAACGTGCAGAACGCCCACCTGATCTACCCCGCGGCCAACCTCTCCGAGCAGATCTCGACCGCGGGCAAGGAGGCCTCCGGCACCGGCAACATGAAGTTCATGATGAACGGCGCGCTGACCATCGGCACGCTCGACGGCGCCAATGTCGAGATCCGCGAGGAGGCCGGCGCGGAGAACTTCTTCCTGTTCGGCCTCACCGTCGACGAGGTCGAGGCCCTCAAGCACGACGGCTACCGCCCGGCCTCCTACGTCGCCGCCAACCCGGAACTGCGTGCCGTGCTGGACCTGATTGCCGGTGGGCACTTCTCCCACGGTGACACCGAGGTGTTCCGGCCGCTCGTCGATAACCTCACCCATGACGATCCTTTCCTGGTACTTGCGGACTACGCCTCCTACGTGGAGTGCCAGGATCGGGTGAGTGCCGCCTGGCAGGACCGCGACGCCTGGTCGCGGATGTCCATCCTCAATGCCGCCCGCAGCGGGAAGTTCTCCTCCGACCGCGCCATCGAGCAGTATTGCGACGACATCTGGGGTGTACGTGCCGTACATGTGAAAGCCGCCAACAACGGGTAGACCGGTAGGTATGACTGCACCGACTGAATCTGTACCGCTCTCCGACGATGAGGTCGCCCTGCTCGACGCGTACTGGCGGGCGGCCAACTATCTGTCGGTCGGACAGATCTATCTGCTGGACAACCCGCTGTTGCGGGAGCAGCTGGTCGCCGAGCACGTCAAACCCCGGCTGCTCGGGCACTGGGGCACCACCCCAGGCCTGAACCTGCTCTATGCCCATCTGAACCGGGTGATCACCCAGCGCGACGCCGACGTCATCTTCATCACCGGACCGGGCCACGGCGGTCCGGGCCTGGTCGCCAACGCCTACCTGGAGGGCACCTACTCCGAGGTGTACACCGGGATCGGCCAGAACGCCGTGGGCATGCAGAAGCTGTTCCGCCAGTTTTCCTTCCCCGGCGGTATCCCCAGCCATGTGGCGCCGGAGACCCCGGGCTCCATCCACGAGGGCGGCGAACTCGGCTATGCGCTGGTGCACGCCTACGGCGCCGCGTTCGACAACCCGGACCTGGTGGTGGCCGCCGTGGTCGGCGACGGTGAAGCCGAGACCGGCCCGCTGGCCGCGAGCTGGCATTCCAACAAGTTCCTCGACCCGGTGCGCGACGGCGCGGTGCTGCCGATCCTGCACCTCAACGGTTACAAGATCGCCAACCCCACCGTGTTGGCCCGCATCCCGGCCGACGAGCTGGATTCCCTGATGCGTGGCTACGGCTACGTGCCGATCACCGTCGCCGGCGACGAGCCCGCCGATGTGCACCGGCAGCTGGCGGCCGCCCTCGATGACGCGTTCGACCAGATCGCCGCCATCCAGCGCGCCGCCCGCGAGGACGGGCAGACCGGCCGGCCACTGTGGCCGATGATCATCCTGCGCACGCCCAAGGGGTGGACCGGGCCCCGCGAGGTGGACGGTAAGAAGGTCGAGGGCACCTGGCGTTCCCATCAGGTGCCGCTGTCCGAAACCCGCACCAATGCAGACCATCTCGAAGCACTCGGCACCTGGATGCAGAGCTACCACCCCCAGGAGTTGTTCGATGACACCGGCGCGCTGCGCCCGGATCTGAGGGCGCTCGCGCCCGCCGGGGACCGGCGGATGAGCGCGAATCCGCACGCCAACGGCGGCGTGCTGCTGCGCGAACTGGATCTGCCCTCCATCACCGACTACGCCGTCGAGGTGCCGAACCCGGCCGCGTCCACCGGCGAGGCCACCAAGGTGCTCGGCACTTTCCTGCGCGATGTGATTGCCCGCAACACCGACAACTTCCGGCTGATGGGTCCCGACGAGACGGCGTCGAACCGGCTCTCGGCGGTCTTCGACGCCACCGACAAGGCTTGGCAGGCAGAACAATCCGAGGATGACGAGCACCTGGCCCCAGACGGCCGGGTGATGGAGGTGCTCTCCGAGCATCTCTGCCAGGGCTGGCTGGAAGGCTACCTGCTGACCGGCCGGCACGGGTTCTTCAGCTGTTACGAGGCCTTCGTCCACATCGTGGATTCCATGGCAAACCAGCACGCGAAATGGCTGGCCAGCACCAACCACCTGGACTGGCGTCGCCCCATCGCGTCGCTGAACTACCTTCTGACATCGCACGTCTGGCGCCAAGACCACAATGGGGCCTCGCACCAGGATCCGGGCTTCATCGACCACATCGCCAACAAGCGGCCCGAGGTGGTGCGGGTGTATCTGCCACCGGATGCCAACAGCCTGCTGTCGGTGGCCGATCACTGCCTGCGCAGCCGCCAGTACATCAACGTCATCGTCGCCGGTAAGCAGCCCGCGCTGAACTACCTGAGCATGGACGAGGCCGTTGCGCACTGCGCCCGCGGCGCCGGGATCTGGGAATGGGCGGGCTCAGAACACGGCACCGAAGCCCCCGATGTGGTGCTGGCCTGCGCCGGCGACGTACCGACGCTGGAAACCGTTGCGGCGGCAGATATCCTGCGCCGGAAGCTGCCGGGGTTGTCGGTGCGCGTGGTCAACGTGGTGGACATCATGCGGCTGCAGCCGCAGTCCGAGCATCCGCACGGGATGACCGATCACGAGTTCGATGCGTTGTTCACCACCGACAAGCCGATCATCTTCGCCTACCACGGATATCCGTGGCTGATCCACCGGCTGGCCTACCGGCACGCCAACCACAGCCAGCTGCACGTCCGCGGCTTCAAGGAGCGCGGCACCACCACCACACCGTTCGACATGGTGATGCTCAACGACCTGGACCGGTTCCATCTGGTGATGGACGTCATCGACCGCGTCGACGGGCTGGGCAGCAACGCCGCGGGCCTGCGACAGGAGATGGTCGACGCCCGGCTGGCCGCCCGCGCCTACACCCGCGAACACGGCGAGGACGACCCCGCCATCACCGGCTGGACCTGGGAGCCCATCGACTGACGCTGCTGTCGTGTTTGCCGTCGGCAAGCGCGGCGGCCTCGGTCCATCGACGCGCTGTCCACCGAACGGCGGACCAAATCGACGGATAGCGTGCGCATACCGCACACAATGCGGTGAGCGCGGGATCGGTGCACGGCCCGTGAGTGCGGGTAACTATGGTGCTACCCATAGTTGCTGATTTCCGACACTGAGGGGTTCCGTGGACCTGGAGGGTCTGATCGGCGGGGGGCTGTCACTCCTCGGCGGCGTTGCCAAGCGGGCTCCGCTCGCCGGTGACGTACTGCCGCTGCTCGCCGACGCCGAGCGCGCGGTGGTACGGGTGATGCGCAGGCACCTCACCGACCTCGATCCGCCCGCCGCGGTGACTTCCGGCGAGGACGAACCGACCCTCACCCCGAATCAGCTGCTGCGCACCTTGCTGGACCGGTCGATGTACACCAGCCCCGACAAGAGCCGCGACGTCCTCTACCTGGCTCTGCTGCAGGCGCTGGTGCCCGATGAGGCACGGATTCTGGCCGCCCTCTCCGACGGCTCCGCCTATCCCGTCATCCACGTGGCCGAACCGGGAACCGGAGGCAGTGCCGCCTACGCGCTCAAGAACGCCTCGACGGTGGGCCGTTCGGCCGGGGTGTCGCTGCCGCGTCACACCCCGCTGTATCTGACCCGGCTGCTGCGACTCGGCCTGGTGCGACTGGGCCCGGAGGCCTCGTCCATGTACGACGAGTACGAAATGTTGCTGACCGACTCTGCGGTGAACGTCGCCATGGCCACCGCGCGACGCGGTGTCCGATCCGCTCGGGTGGTCCGGCGCACCGTGCGCATCAGCGATCTCGGTCAAGAGTTGTGGGAGGCAGCGAAGTGAGCGACTTCTGGGAGAACGCGTTCTCCTATCCGTTGTGGGTGTACATCACCATCCCGTTCGGCGCGGCCTTCGTCGGCTGGATCACCAAGATCCTCGCGCTGAAGATGATGTTCTATCCCGTCGAGTTCAAGGGGATCAAGCCCTATTTCGGCTGGCAGGGCCAGATCCCCCGGCGTGCCCCGAAAATGGCTGCGGTGGCGGTCGATTCGCTGACCTCCGGGATCTTGAAACCCGAGGAACTCTTCGACAAGATCGACCCGGACGAACTGGTCAAGGAACTCGGCGAACCGCTGCGCGAGGCCGCCCAGGAACTCGTCGACACGATGATGATGTCCTTTCAACCACAGGTCTGGCGCGCCACACCCGATCAGGTGAAGAACCTCATCGTCAGCAACGTCGAGGGTCGCATCCCGTCCGCGGCACGCGGCATGTTCGAGGAGTTCCGCGGCCAGGTCGACCAGATCTTCGACATCAAGCACATGGTCGTGACCAACCTGGTCCGCGACAAGGCCACCCTGAACGCGGTTTTCGAGGACATCGGCCGACCGGCATTCACCTTCCTGATCAGATCCGGGCTGGTCTTCGGATTCATCATCGGTCTGGTCCAGATGCTGGTCTTCGGTGCCACCGGCTGGCACCTAGCGCTGCCGCTGTTCGGCCTGCTGACCGGTGGCCTCACCGACTGGGTGGCGCTTCAGATGATCTTCCGGCCGCTGGAACGCAAGAACGTGTTCCTCGGCATCAAGTGGCAGGGCGTGTTCCAGGCCCGCCGCAAAGAGGTCATCCGCGGGTACGCCGCACTGATGGCCCGAGAGATCTTCACCCCGAAGGCCATCATGGAGAGCCTGCTCACCGGTCCGATGTCGGACAAGTTCTTCGACATCGTCCAGGCCGAGATCGGCCGCACCATCGACGATCAGATGGGATTCGCGGGCCGGGTGGTCAACGTGCTCGGTGGACGCCAGTACCAGGAGATGAAGGTACAGATCGCCAACTCGATCATCGAGAAGCTCCCGGAGACGTCGTCGTATATCGAGCAGTACGCGGCCAGCCGCCTCGACCTGGAGAACGTGATGGTCGAGAAGATGGACGATCTGGACTCACAGTCCTACGAGAACCTGTTGCGGCCGGCCTTCAAGGACGACGAATGGATCATCGTCGTGTTGGGTGCGGCCCTCGGATTCCTGTGCGGTGAGCTGCAATTGCAGCTCATCCTACTGTTGGCGCACTGAGCCGAATCCGGCTGCGCGGATCTGTTGCCGGAATGCCCGGTCGTCGGCGACCGTTGTGTGGTGAAACCGTGCACCGTGAGGAGATCTCGTGGCTGATCGCCCGAACCGCCTGCACCTCGGCGTCGCCCTGGACGGCACCGGCTGGCATCCGGCGTCGTGGCGGCGGCCCGATGCCCGGCCCGCGGACCTGCTGACCGCGCCCTACTGGACCGACCTGGTCTTCGAGGCCGAGCGGGGTGTGTTGGACTTCGTCACCATCGAGGACGGGCTGGTGCTGCAGTCCGACCATCCGTGGCGACCCGATCAGCGCACCGACCGCGTCCGGGGTCGGCTCGATGCCGTGCAGATCGCGGCGCGGGTGGCGCCCAAGACCCGCCACATCGGGCTGATCCCCACCGCCATCACCACCCATACCGAGCCGTTCCACCTGTCCAAGGCGGTGGCCACGCTCGACTATGTCAGCGGCGGGCGGGCGGGCGTGCGGGTGCAGGTGTCGGCCAACCCCGAGTCCGCGGGACATTTCGGGCGCGAGGTGGCCGATGACGCGCTGGCCGAGGCCGCCGACCACGTCGAGGTGATGCGCCGGCTGTGGGACTCCTGGGAGGACGACGCCGAGATCCGCGATGCCGCCACCGGCCGGTTCATCGATCGGGACAAGCTGCACTACATCGACTTCCAAGGGCGCTGGTTCTCGGTCAGGGGCCCCTCGATCACTCCGCGGCCGCCGCAGGGCCAGCCGCTGGTGGCCGCGCTCGGTCACGGCGATCCCGCCTACCGGTTGATCGCCGCCGGCGCCGATATCGGGTTCATCACCCCACACGGTGCCGCCGAGGTCGGCACCATCATCGAGACCATCACCGCGCTGCGCGCCGACAACACCACCCCGCTGCGCATCCTGCCGGACCTGGTGGTGTTCCTCGCCGACACCCCGGCCGCGGCTGCGGCGCACCGCGCGCAGCTCGATGAGGCGCTGGGCCGCGAATACATCAGTGATGCGGAGGTTTTCGTCGGAACTCCGGCGCAGCTGGCCGACCTGCTGCAGCAGTGGCAGGCCGCCGGCGCGGACGGTTTCCGGCTGCGGCCGGCCAGCATCCCGCACGATCTTCAACAGATCACCGGCGCACTGGTACCCGAGCTGCAGCGCCGCGGCGCCTTCCGCGGTGGCTATGAGCACTCCACCCTGCGTGGCCTGTTCGGACTGTCCCGCCCCGCCAACCGGTACGCACACCCTTAGGACACTCCGATGGCCAAGCCGCTCAAACAGATTCATCTCGCCGCGCACTTCCCCGGTGTCAACAACACCACGGTCTGGAGTGACCCGGGTTCGGGCAGCCATATCGACTTTGCTTCGTTCACCCATTTCGCGCAGACCGCCGAGCGCGGCAAGTTCGACTTCCTGTTCCTGGCCGAGGGCCTGCGCCTGCGCGAGCAGGGCGGGCAGATCTATGACCTCGATGTGGTGGGGCGCCCGGACACGTTCACCGTGCTCGCTGCGCTGGCCGCCGTCACCGAACGGCTCGGGCTGACCGGCACCATCAACTCGACGTTCAACGAACCCTATGAGGTGGCAAGGCAGTTCGCGTCGCTGGATCACCTGTCCGGCGGGCGGGCCGCCTGGAACGTCGTCACCTCGTGGGATGCGTTCACCGGGGAGAACTTCCGGCGCGGCGGGTTCCTGGCCGAGGACCAGCGTTACGCCCGCGCCGAGAGTTTCCTGGCCGCCGCACACACCCTGTTCGATTCGTGGCGCGGTGACGAGATCATCGCCGACAAGCAGACCGGCACCTTCCTGTCCGACCCCGACGCCGGCAGATTCTCCTACCGGGACGAACATTTCGACATCTCCGGCCGGTTCAATGTGCCGCGCAGCCCGCAGGGCAGGCCGGTCATCTTCCAGGCCGGCGACTCCGATCACGGCCGCGAGTTCGCGGCCCGCGCGGCCGATGCCATCTTCTCTCGGCACGCGACGCGCTCCGAGGGGCAGGCGTTCTATGCCGATGTGAAGGGACGGCTGGCCGGCTACGGCCGGCGTCACGATCAGCTGCTGATTTTGCCCGCGGCGACGTTCGTGCTCGGCGAGACCGATGCCGAGGCCGCCGATATCGCGCAGGAGGTCAGATTGGCTCAAGTTTCCGGGGCCACCGCGGTCAAGTTCCTGGAGCAGCTGTGGAACCGGGATCTGTCCGACCATGACCCCGACGGGCCGTTGCCCTCGGTCGACCCGGTCGTCGGGGAGAACACCATCGCCCGCGGCCGCGCCAGTGTGCGGATGCACCGTGATCCGGTCGCCGTCGCCGACGAGTGGCGTGCGAAGGCCGAGGCCGAAAACCTCAGTAGCCGTGAGCTGATCATCGAGGTGACCGGGCGGCAGAACTTCATCGGCTCACCGGCGACGGTGGCCGAGGAGATCAACACGCTGGTGCAAGCAGATGCCAGTGACGGTTTCATCCTGGTACCGCATGTCACCCCGGCCGGGCTCGATCCGTTCGTCGATGCGGTGGTGCCGCTGCTGCAGGAACGCGGGGTGTTCCGGGCCGAGTACGAGGGCACCACCCTGCGCGAGCACCTCGGTCTGACGCCCGAGGTCAGTCCACCTCGGTAGGCGCCTGCGAGGCCTTCACCAACTGCACGACGGGCTTGTCCGGCACTTCGTCGGCGAGGAACCAGCGGAACGCCAGGTTGCCCCGCGGATAGTCCAGTGTCGTCAGCGAATTGGGGTGTTCGGTCAGTCCGCGGGACAGCACCACGGTCACCGAGCCGTCGGCGTTGGGCACCGCGGTGTGGCCGTTGAGCGAACTGCGCGCATCCCGCACACCCGGGGTCGCCATGAACTGGTTCCAGACCACCAGGTTCCAGAACCGGCAGGCGGGTGGGCGGTGGGTGATCACCAGCGCCTCGTCCTCGGCGAGGTCGAAGCTGCCGTAGGCGTAGCAGGCATCGCGCGCCGACCATCCGAAGTTCGCGTCCGGCACCTGGTAGGGCGCCGCGAAATCATTGGCCGCCATCGCGGTTTCGTGGCCGAGTTCGTGGTTGTCGGCGACCTTGGCGCCGACGGCCAGCGGCAGGATCGCGAACATGGTGCGCATCCAGGCCGCGCTCGCGCGCAGTGCCGCGGCCGTCTCGGTGTCGCCGTGCCGGAACGGTTCCGGTGCGTCGAGTGCCTCGATGTGCCAGGTGACCACGGTGCCGGTATGCGGGTCGGCCTGGTAGTCGCGGGTCATCAGCACGGCGGCGTCGGGCGCAGGCCCGAACTCGAAAGAGAAGTTCCCGTCGGCGTCGAAATCGAGGTCGTCATCGCGGAACACCGCGATGATCCGGTCCGACCAGGCCCCGGGTGCCGGTTCGTTGTACGCGGTGACCGAGAAGTACACGCTGTCACCGCGGTTGCCGGTGATCCGATAGCGGCGTTGCGGGTCGACCGGGCACATGAAGTAGATGGCGTCGGTGTTGTCTCCGCCCCAGCGCCGGTCCGGGCGCCAGGGCGAGTTGACCTCCAACCACTGCGGGCGACTCGGGTCGGCGAACAGGTAGGTGTCCAGCGCGACGCCCAGCGTGGTGGCCAGCATTCGGTAGCCGTCGCCGATGTGGCGGTCGTCGGTCACCGCCTTGTCCCCCTCCAGGAACGAGCGGTCCAGGTCACGCAGGGTGTCGAGCAATTCCCGCCAGGCCGTTGTCGATTCGTGTGTCATGTACTGATTCCTCTCACGATCAGGGTGGCGGTGCGCTCGATCCACGCATCGTCGGGGACGGCACCGCGGGCCAGCAGTGCCACAAAGGTGATACCGGCAATGGACTCGGCGAGGTCGGTGGCGGTGACCTCGGCACGCATCTCACCGCGGGTCACGGCGGCGTCGAGATACTCACCGAGGCCGCGCACGAGGATGTCACCGAAACGTTCCAGCAAGGTGGCGTGCAGGGCCGGGTCGGCGGCCATCTCCCCGACCAGTCCGGGTAGTGCCGCGCGGGCGGCGGGAGTGCTGAACACGGCCAGTGTGCGGCGCACCATCTCTCGGATATCTCCGAAGAGCGTGCCGGTGTGCGGTAATTCGGTGCTGGCATCGAGCGGGAACACCGCCTCGTGGACGAGTGCGGCCTTGCTGGGCCAACGTCGGTAGATGGCCGGCTTGCTGGTGCCGGCGCGCACCGCGATGGCACCGACGGTGAGCTCGGCGTAACCGGTCTCACCGATCAACTCCACCGTGGCGCGCAGCACGGCGTCGTCGATCAGTGGATTTCGGGGTCGTCCGATCTCTGTCGTCATTACGGAACTCAGAGTAACATAAGTCGATGTGACCGACACCACAGCGGGAATCGTCCATCTCGACGACCTGGCCGAGCCGCGTTATAGCGCTGAGGCCCAACAGATCCGGGACATGATGGCCGCCATCGCACCGGACTTCCCGTTGGACTCCGCGGTCCTGCATGCCCGTGCGCGAGCCGACACCGGCCTCACCGACTTCGGGCCCGATGACTACCGCGAACGCCTGGACCGGTACGTGGCCGAGCTGCGCGAGATCGACATGCATGGCCCCGGGGTGGTGAACTTCCACGCACAACTGGTGCAGTGGCTCAAGAATCGGCTGCTGCTGACCGACCTGCTGAAGCGTCACCCCGAGATCCGCGATATCGAGGTGCTGGCACCGGTGGTCATCGCCGGACTGCCCCGCACCGGGACCACCCACCTGCACAACCTGCTGGCGGCTCCCCCGACGTTCCGCAGCCTGCCGTACTGGGAGGGCGTCGAGCCGTTTCCTCTGCCGGCCGAGGCGGGCCTGACGCCCGACCCTCGCGTGAGCAGGATGGACATGGCGGTACAGGTGATGGACACCCTGATGCCGCATTTCGCGCTGATGCACGAGATGACCACCGAGCATGTGCACGAAGAGATTCAGCTGCTGGCCAACGACTTCTCCACGATGCTGATGGAGACACTCGCCGACGTGCCGCGGTGGAGCGACTACTACTGGTCGCAGGATCAGACGAGCTCGTATGAGTATCTGCGCACCCAACTGCAGGCGTTGCAGTTCCTGCGCGGCGGGCGGCGCTGGGTGCTGAAATCGCCGCAGCACCTCGGCCAGCTCGCGGTGCTCGACGCCGTCTTCCCCGGTGTGATCGTCGCTTTCACCCACCGCGATCCGGTGCCGGTGGCCTTGTCCATGATCACGATGATCACCTACAGCGAGCGGATGCACCGCGACCGGGTGGATGTCCCGCGGATCGCCGCGGGCTGGGTGATCCGGCTGGAGAAACTGCTGGGCGAGTGTGTGCGCCAGCGCGACATCATCCCGGCCGAGCGCTCCGTCGATATCCGGTTCGACGATTTCATGGCCGACGAACTCGGCACCGCCGAACGGCTGTTCGCGTTGGCCGGCGAACCGTTCGACGAGCCGGTGCGCACCGCGGTCACCGAATACCTCGACGGTCACCGCCGCGGCAGGCTGGGCCGGGTCGCGACATCGGCGCAGATGTTCGGCCTGGACGAGGACGACCTGCGGGCGCGATTCGCCGAATATTCGCAGCGGTTTTTGGCCTGATGAAGGGACCAAAGTCCCTTCCGCCGGTGCAGCCCTGTTTCCTACTGTTGGCTCATGACCTACGTGATCGGCTCGGCATGCGTTGACGTGATGGACAAGTCGTGTGTGGCGGAATGCCCCGCGGACTGCATCTATGAGGGTGCCCGTTCGCTGTACATCAATCCGAACGAGTGCGTGGACTGCGGCGCCTGCAGAATTGCGTGCCGACTCGATGCGATCGAGTACGAGACCGATCTGCCCGAGGAAGAGCAGGCACACCTGGCCGACAATGCGGAGTTCTTCCTGACAGTGCTGCCGGGACGCGACGCACCGCTGGGTTCACCGGGCGGCGCGCACGCACTCGGGCCGGTCGGCGTGGACACCCCGTTGGTGGCGGCGATGCCGGCGCGGGACGTCCCGGCGCACTAGCCGTCATCGGGTGGGAATGACCCTGCACTGCCGCACCAGTTCGGCCAGCGCGTCGTCGTCCCCGGCCGGCAACGCGATCGTCAGCCCGTCACACAGTCCGGCGTACCACTGCTCGAGCAGCTCCGGAATCTCGTCATAGGTGCCGTGCGGCAGCAGCTGTTCGAGCACATCATCGGTGAACAGCCTGCTCATATCGGCCCACTGGTTGTCCTGCGCCATGGCGCTGAGAGCAGCACCGAGTTCGGCGATCCCGAAGTGTTCAAGCTGACGGCGGTAAGCGGGCGTGCTGTACAGGAACGCCAGTTCGCCGCGGCGGGTGTCCCGCAGCGCACGCACTCCCTCCCCTGTCGCGGCCATCAACGGCTGCGGATTGGCGATCACCCTCGGTGACCCACCGGCCAGCGCAGGCAGCGTCTGGGTACGCAGGATCGTCGGGTGGGAGTTGGTCGGATGGCAGACGAAGCCGTCGGCCAGTTCGCCGGCCATGGCGACCATGCGCGCGTTGACGCCGCCGGTCCAGATGGCCGGAGCGGGATTATCCAGCGGGCCGGGATTGAAGTAGGGCTGCAGCTTGTCGAAGGTGTAATGCGCGCCAACATAATTGAGCCGCTCGCCGGTCTGGAAGGAGTGGAAGATCGCCCGCAGTGAGCGGATGTAGTCGGCCATCCGGGACACCGGCTCGGACCACGCCGTAGAGAAGCGGCCGACGATGTTGCCGCGCACCTGGGAGGCGATGCCCAGCTGGAACCTGCCACCGGACAGGCGCGCCAGATCCCACGCGGCGTAGGCGGTGATCATCGGGCTGCGCGGAAACGCCAGCACCATGCTGGTACGCACGGTGATCGCGGTGGTGGCCTGCAGCGCGAAGGCGGCCACCGTGAAGGGGTCGTGGATGGTTTCCGAGACATGCACGGTGTCGAAGCCGAGGCGTTCGGCGCGCGCGGCAAAGGCGCCGATCTCGGCCGGACCCAGGGTTGCCGGCGCGGTGGCCACCATTTCCACTCCTATGTCATAGCAGGAGGAGGACCCTGGACCTTGGCGAAAGGGGACACAGATGATCGAGGTACTCCCAGATATGCCGGACGGGGTGACCGGCATCCGGGCGTCCGGGCGGATCAGTGGCGAGGATTTCCGTGCGTTCGCACCGACCATGGAGGCACTGGGCGCGGCGAAAGAGATCCGCATCGTCGAGGTGATCGCGCCGGATTACGAAGGGTTCGGGCCGGGAGGTCTGGCCGAGGACCTGAAGATGGGGTTCGGCACAATGCTGCAGCACCATTCGGCGTTCAAGCGGATAGCGGTGGTGTCCGACAAGGACTGGGTCCGCCACACCATGCACGCGCTGGGCTGGATGGTGCCCGGCGAGGTCGCGGTGTTCGGCCTCGATGAGCTGGACGGGGCCAAGGAGTGGGCGGCGGGCTGAGCTCTCAGCTCGTCGGCCGGTCCATCGTGAACACGCTCTCGGGTCCGACCTCCGAGTAGTTGGCGGGCCCGCCGGCGCGCAGGATCGGGCGTGGGCCTGCGGTGTCATACACCCCGTCGACCAACCACTGCCGATCGATGTGCACGGCGATCACCTGGCCCAGCACCATCCAGGTGTCGACGGGAGTGCCCTCGACATCGGTGAGCTGAATGAGTTGGGTGAGTTGGCATTCGAAGTTGACCGGACTCTCCAGCACGCGCGGGGCACCGACGGTGGTGGAGTCGACGGCGGTCAGCCCGCTACGGTCGAATTCGTCCTCACCCGATGGCAGCGGGGCGGAGGTCTCGTTCATGGCCGCAGCGAGTTCACGGGTCGCGAGGTTCCAGACGAACTCTCCGGTGGCCTCGATGTTGGCCACACTGTCCTTCCAGCCGACCGAGGCGAACCCGATGATCGGCGGACGGTAGTTGAAACCGTTGAAGAAGCTGTAGGGCGCCAGGTTGCGCACACCGTCGGCGTCGCGGGTGGAGATCCAGCCGATCGGCCGGGGCCCGACGATGGCGTTGAACGGATCGTGCGGAAGCCCGGTGCCCTCCGCGGGCCGATAGAAATGGGCGCCGTCGCCTGCCATGACACCTCTTCCGGTCGGCCTGAGAAAGCAAAAGAACCGCCCGAGGGCGGTTCTTGCTTGTGGTCCCGACTGGGATCGAACCAGTGACCTTCCGCGTGTGAGGCGGACGCTCTCCCCCTGAGCTACGAGACCGGGGAACGAGGACGAAGACTAGCACGCGGCTACCGGCTAGCTGGAATTGGCTGGTCAGGGTGGCGCCAGTTTTCCCGCAAACCGGGCTGCCCAGAGACCCATGCGCGGGTAGACATAGATCCACACGCCCGAGAGTGAGGATTGAGATGGCACGACATCTTGCGGTTCATGTCGCATCGGCCGGAGCAGCGCTGGAACTCGCCGAGGTGGACACCACCCCGCCGGGTCGCGATCACGTACGTATCGCGGTGCAGGCCTGCGGTGTCTGCGGGACTGACCACGCGTTCGTCAACGGCGCCTTCCCGGGCCTGACCTGGCCGCTGACGCCCGGGCACGAGATCGCCGGCACCATCGCCGAGATCGGGGACGGCGTTCAGGATTACGCGGTCGGCGACCGGGTGGCCGTCGGCTGGTTCGGCGGGCACTGCGGACGCTGCGTGCCGTGTCACCAGGGTGACTTCATCCACTGCGCCAACGGGCAGATCCCGAGCTGGCACTACCCCGGCGGGTACGCCGAATCGGTCACCGTGCCCGCCAACGCGCTGGCCCGCATCCCCGACGAACTGTCCTTCGCCGAGGCCGCGCCGATGGCCTGCGCGGGGGTGACGGTATTCCACGGGTTGCGCGAGACCAGGGCCAAGCCCGGTGACCGGGTCGCGGTGCTCGGTGTCGGTGGCCTCGGGCACCTGGGCGTGCAGTTCGCCCGCGCAATGGGCTTCGAGACCATCGCGATCGCCCGCGGAGCGGACAAGAAGCAGGACGCACTCGATCTCGGTGCGCACCACTATGTCGACTCCAAGGCCGGCGATGTGAGTGAGGCGCTGCAGGCGCTGGGCGGGGTGTCGGTGGTGCTGGCGACGGCCGCCAACTCGCAGGCCATGGCCGACACCGTGGGCGGGTTGCTGCCGCGCGGGGAGCTGATCGTGGTGGGTGTGACGCCGGATCCGCTGCCGATCAGCCCCTTGCAGCTGATCACTCCGGGCGTGAGCATCACCGGCCATCCGTCGGGGACCGCGCGCGATGTCGAGGACACCCTGAAGTTCGCCGTGCAGTCCGGGGTGCGGGCCCGCATCCAGGAGCTTCCGCTGGCTCAGGCCGCCGAGGCGTATGCGGCGATGGACACCGGCAAGGCCCGCTACCGGATGGTGCTCACGGTCTGATAATTCGCGCTGACCAGCGGATGGTTGCCCGCTAGGGTCGTTTCATGATCCTTCGAGTGTTCGCGGTCGCCGCAGCGACCGGGGCCGTTGCGACGTTCTGCGCGGCTCCAGCTGCCGCGGAGGACTTCGCTCATTTCACGTCGCCGAGCGGGAACGTCAGTTGCATTCTGGACTCCGAGTACCTGCGATGCGATATCGCCGAGCGGGACTGGGCTCCCCCGCCGCGGCCGGCGGACTGTGAGTTTGATTACGGCCAGGGCATCGCGCTGGAGCCCGGCGAGCCGGCGGCCTTGGTCTGCGCTGGGGATACGACGTTGGGCGGGCCCGACGTACTGGCCTACGGCCGGTCGATCACCCGCGGCGCGCTCAGTTGCACCAACGCGGAGAGCGGAATGTCCTGCCGAGACACCGACAGCGGTCGCGGCTTCACTCTCTCGCGCCAGGTTTACCAGCTGTTTTAGCGCCGATTGCCGAGCGGTTACAAGTGATTTGTAGTTACTCGTGTGGTTGGACTAATGTTCCTTTCCGCACCGGGTGACGATCTCACCCGAGGCACGCGGACGTGGCGCAGTTGGTAGCGCACAACCTTGCCAAGGTTGGGGTCGCGGGTTCGAATCCCGTCGTCCGCTCGAAGGTGCAGTGGCATCAACCCCAAATGGTGGAGTGGCCGAGTGGTGAGGCAACGGCCTGCAAAGCCGTGCACACGGGTTCGATTCCCGTCTCCACCTCCAAAGTTACGACCCGGCGCGATTAGCTCAGCGGGAGAGCGCTTCCCTGACACGGAAGAGGTCACTGGTTCAATCCCAGTATCGCGCACCACAGTTCTTCCAGGTCAGAGTTAGTTTTAACACTCCGACCTTGGCGACATGCCAGATACGTGCCAATTGAGGTAGGCAACCTCGCATCGCGATCGCGATACGAGAGGTCTGTATGTCCACACCAAACGAGGTTGTCGGTCACCCGGCGCAGATTGCCGCCATGACGACACTTGCAGCCGAGCGCACGCCTCTGGCGCTCACCGTGCGCTGCCCAATCTGCGACGCTCTGCCCGACAACCCTTGCGAGGATGCCGTGCGCGGCTGGATTCGTCCGGTCGGGCCGCACCTCTACCGCATCGCTGTTGCCCTGGAGGTCGCGCGATGACCACGACCGAACCGCATCGAGCCCTGCGGCACCCTTGCCCGTTCTGCCACGCGGATCCCGGCCAACCGTGCCGGACCGAGCGAGGCCGAGGCCGCGAACTTGAAAACTTCCATACCCGGCGTCGCGCTATCGATGACGCCTGGTTGCGACGTCGCACCGAGGGCGAACAACTACAAGCACTCTGCTGCGAATGCGGCCACCTCCGCATCCTCAAAAGCAACTACTCCTTCGGCTATAAGGACGAGAACCGTTCCTGGGACACCCTGGATCACCCCCACGGGTCGCGCGTTACCGGAACACTCAAATGCTCCGAACGCGGTGCCCGCACCCGGCATGCGCTGCTGCGGGAAGACAACGACTACCGCGATAGTGCGGAACACCGCCAGCTTGTGGCCCTTGGTGTCGAGAAGGCACGCGACCACTGCGAAGACGTGAACCGCTTGCGGGCGGAATACCAGGCACAGCTCCCCCGTAATCCCAAACTGCACCATCGGTATTGGATTAGTGAGGCCGAGAAAGCATGGGATGCCGGCGCCCGCACCGTCGCCGCAGTGTGCGGGGATTTGATGCCCCTCTAGAAAGACCCACGAACGGTCGACCGAAGCGACGACGGCTCGCCATACGAAGCTGTCCAGCCGGATCGCATTGATTGGGACACCGAGTTCGAAGACCCCGAGACTGGGTTGTGGTGGGTCGACATGGATTGCGTGAATTGCCTTCGAGTCGCGAACGACCGCCGCATTGCGAGGGCTCCAGATCGCGCCAAAGACTTGATTGATTGGTACGCGGAGAGCATCCAGCATCTCAAACACGACGAGGCCACTGATCTGATCGAATTTTTGGAGCCTGCTGCTACCGCCACGTTCGAGCGCTGGGAGCAGGAGAAGCAAAAGACTCCGAATCCCACCGACAAGTAGCCGAACGAAACTGGTGCGATAGCCAACACCGCAACCGCGTCGGGTTCTAAAGCGTCGGCCCGTCACCCTGCGCCCCGAGGGTGACGGTCCGAATCGCCTCTCAAAGCTGCGCCCCGGCCCGACGACTCGGGTCGTATTGCTGTCGGTTCACAACTAGTCAGGCAAAGCACCGGGCAGCGCGCCCGCCCCTGGGCATAATTCGGTGATTGCGTAGACAACGAACCATCTTGCGAGAGTGAGACTTAGCGCGTATCGCGGCTCATCGTCCTGACCGTACGCAGAGGTGTAAAACAGCTCGGCGGCGAGGTCTTCACCCGCCTCTCCGTTGAACAGGTCTCGGCAGATCTCGCGCCCGACGTCTAGGAGAGCCGCCTCGCCGCCTTCATTCTCTATGCCGACTTTCTCTAGCCTCGCCAGGAAGCCGGCGTCATCGGCATAAGCGGGCGGTGAGTGAAGTAGCGCTGCGACGACTGCAACGGCAGCGGGCAGTAGTCTGCGAATCGTCACCGGTGGCACCCCTCTCGTGGCGACTCAACGCCGCCCAAGAGTCGAGTATGGAGCTGGAGCGGGTTCCGTGCGCCCTAAACGGAACGCGTGACCGACTTGCACCTTGTTGTGTCAGCAACTAGCCCCGCAGCACAACCGTCAGTACGTCGTTTTTGTTCTGATCAGGCTGCAACAGGTTCAGCATGTTGTAGACGTGCCGCTGCGCCGCTTTCTTCGCGTCGTGGACGTGCCGTAAGTCCACCAGGTCGTCAGTCCACTCGACCGCCCACAGTTCCGAACCAAGCTCATCAGACGGCTCAACCTCGAGCGCCACTATCCGGGTGACACCCACGCTTAGCGGTCACTTCTGAAAGTCCGGCCAAGAGGTTTTCGATCTTCTTTTGGCTTTGGCAGCTTGAGACCTGACCACGTCCGCGCCGCGTCCGACTTGTCTTCGAGGCGGTGCCAAGAGATCAGCACTTCGTCGCCAAGACCCCCAGCGGGGATAGCCCTGAACTGCATTGAGCTGCGCCCGTCAACCCGCTCTGCCACCTGCGGATTGATGAGCTTCGGGCCGTCAATCGCGACGTGGAATTTTGGTTTGTCTGATTCATTGCGAGCTTCGTAAAGGTCGCCGCGGTGATGCGCGAGCCTCCAAGGAACGCCTTCCGCGGATTCCGCCTGCTCGGCTTCGCGGCGAGCACGTTCCGCCTCGATATCGGCTGACCGACTCAACTGTTCAGCTATGTCACGTTGTGCCGCAACAGCAGCCCGCTCAGCTTTGACCGCCGCTTCGGCTCGGTCGTCGGCTACCAGTTGAGCTTGCCTCGCCGCGCGTGCGGAGGACGCCGCCCAGATCGCCGACCCACCAGCGATGACGACACCTGCCAGGCTGATCCAGTCACCAACGTCCATGGGCTACAACTCTAATCGCGGCGCACGACAAGTCAGCAGCACATCGTCCTTGCTCGAACTAGGCGTTATCTCTTCGCTCGACACCCCAGGCAATCGGCGGCCACTTGTCACCCCTTGCCGATACGGTCGACTAGCCCGCCTAACCCACTGCGGGAACCGCCAACAGCGAGAGATAGGACCTAAATCGATGGCTGAGTTACGTGCACTGTCCGAAGCCGCCGCGGAGGCTCTACTCAAACAAATCGCCGCAGAAGCCCCCAGCTACACCGGCGTGCAGCTTGAGCACCTCGCTAATGCCTACGCGGCAGTTGTCACAGCCATGCCGCGTAAGACCGCCAGCCCGCGCAGTATCTAACGGGCTATTGCGTGGACTCGACTGACGTTTCGTCATCAGGAATCTCGATGAAGATTTCAGTGCCGTCGTCTTCGCCATGGAACGGGTTATAGATCAAGTCAAGGGTCGCCGGCGCGTAATTCATTCGCGCGGAAACGCTCTGCACGGTCTCTCGCGCATAAGGGTGGCAAGTAAGTGCGCCTTGCCCTATCGCGAAGCATTGAGCGTCGTGTGGGGTTACGTCCTCAGAGGTGAGCAGCCAATGGGCGAGGAATGACGCATCGATGCGCCATACCGTGTTGTCTGGCGTTGGTTCGTCGGCATCTTCGTCGTCGACCGCAAAAACTGAGTAGCGTGAGATCGTCGAGAGCTCAGCGCCTTCCAGGTTTGCGCTGACACCCAGCCGTGTCACAAGGGTCAACGAATCGCCCTCGAACGGCTTAAACGATTGGCAATGAAGTTCGTCCAACCGGACCGTCACGAGGTGGTCGATCTGCCTGATGACTCGAATATTCGCGTCACGCCCCGCGGGGGGTGTTACCCCAACCCTCGTCATCCAGCAACCATTTCTGGCGCCTCACTTTTTACCGTCATGGGACGCACTCGGGTTGTGCGATACGAGGGATGAGCGAGCGGAGTCTTGCGTCGCTGCTTGAAGGTCATCAAATCGTCCCGTGGAAGCTCATGAGCTTTCGTGACAGGGCGAATGGAAAGCGTGGCTTCGTAGCCAAGCGCGTGGAGCATCGCAGCGAGAGAGCGGACGGTCAGGTTTCGTCGTCCACTCAGTCTCTGGCCGATCTCGCTCTTGGAAACACCCAATCGCTCGGCAAGTACCTTCTTCGGAACGTCGGCGCAATGCAACGCCTCGTGGACCTGCTCCGTTGCTGACAGGATCAACCGCTCCTCGCTGAGGAGGCGCTCACTCGATGGGGTGGCATTGAACCAATCGCTCATTTTTCCTTCTCCACTTCCCTGGCCTTCGCGGCCTGATAGGCAGTTCGAGCGCGCACTGCGTGCTTCCTCACTGCCCTCGGTTTCGGCTTCCGCACTCCGTGCGAGACGACGAACCTGGATTCCTCTTGGACACCGAACAAACGGTGCCCGTTTCGCGTCTTGATCTCGTGCACTCGGACCTCGACGCCGCTCTCCTCGATGATGCGCATCTCTTCGGGGCTGCGTAGATAGCCGACTTGCGTGTAACGCTCGAACCGTGCCTTGAATTGTGCCTGGTCTACCTCGGTCAGGGCTGCGAGGTAGTCGAATGCCTCGCAGCTACCGTTTTCACCGACGATGGCATCGATGTTTTTAGCTGTTCCATGCTCAATCTCCCGGTACGGAGGTGAAGTTTTATCTTCACCGCTGTCACCATCGTAAGCATCGCTGTCAACCGAGTGGTCAGAACGTGACGAATTGCTCAATTCGTCGTCGTCTTCGGATCCGCCCGCACTCAAAAACTGACCCTCTCGGCTGGAAATGTCACCCCCCCGTCGGCGGATGAAATCATGCCAGCCCTCCCTGCATCAGATTCACAGCATGTGTCGACCAAACGGAGGACACCAGGAGCGAGACGGCTTTCGCCGCCCCGACTCACCGGTTCGACGGACGTCACAGCCCCACGGGGCGGGGGTGCCGCGAGAACCAGCGCCCACCCAAGACAGTCGGGAGACGCAACATGTACGGAGTCTGGGGATTTTCAGACTCTGCAGATCTCCCAGACCCGTACACATCGCGAAGCCTGACTGGCAAGAGGTCCGAGAGCGGCGACCGCGCCGGTCTCGCTGGCAATGCTCGGATTCATCATTCACCTAGACCGGCACGGTGTCTCATCTATCGGTCCGTCTCAGGGCAACGTCGATGTACACCGCCCGAGCGATCTGTTCCGACGTCGCCAAGCCAAAGCCGTACTCGTCGGCGATGCCGTGGGGCGATGCCCCCTTGCAGATGGCCTCAACTCCCAGGCGATTCCCGCAGCAGCGAGCGCGACGATTCCGAGTCTGGTCATCATTGACCGCCCACCGGGCACAAGAACAGCGAGGCACCGTAGGCCAAATCTCGTAGCCCCTGATCCGACGCCCCGGGATACGGGACCCGAACCTGGTCAACCGGCACGCCCCGCGCGATATCGGCGCATGCAGCATTGCCACCGCCCAATAGGAAGCCCCGCGTGAACGGCGTGACCGTCGCGCCGTGCTGCGACATGTAGCCGAGGAAACCTTCCTCATCCGCAGCGGAAGCGACCGGAGCACTGAGCATGCCGATTGAGAGCGTCGCCAGCACGATGGTCAGCAACTTCGTCATGGCGGTCATCCTGTCACTCCACCCAGACCGCCGTTTTTGAAATTGTTCTAGTCGAACTCCGACGGCGCACGGAACTGGTAGAGACGAGGGCGATGTTGTGAGGCACCCGCCTCACCGGTCGGTGCGTACCTGCCCCCAGCCGACCGTCCCCGTTGCCGCGATTCAAGGGATGTCCACTGGCAAATCCGCCCGGCGCAGCCGGCAATCTGACGTGGCAGACAAGACGCCCACGGCCTTGGTGCCGAATTCCACCGCGACGCCGTCACTACCGGCGAAAACGACATCGTGATCGCGAGGTGTATCGACGGGGGTGGTGACAGTGGTGGCGCCCAACTGAGCCGCACCCTGTCGCACCACGTCGAGCGCTCGCGGCCATGACTCATCGGGGACCGGCCCGTCGAACACGACATAGATGTAGGCGTGCACCCCGGGAGTGTTGGCGTAGTCACCGCTGCACCCAACCCAGCTGTCTTCTTTCACACGCCAGGTCAATCCCGTTGACATCGAAACGATCTGGGCGGCCCACCCCTCGACGGCCGCCCGGTATTGCTGTCGCGCGTCTTCGAATGAGGGCCTGGCGCGCAGGTTGGCTTCCACATCACTGCTGGTCGTCGCTGCGCCTTCGTCGCCGCCGCTTGTCGTACCGCACGCGCTCAGCGCAGCGACCGACAGCGCGGCGGCAATGCCGCGCCTCACGCCCTGCAGCACACAACCCCCACCATCAGCGAAACTGTTCGCGGTACCGCTCAGCCGAGTCATCCCGAACGGCGGTGGCGAAGTCCATACGCTCATCACGCAAGTAGCCCGCGACGCCGAGCCCCGTGGCCAGCGCACCGGCCACCCATGCCGCCCACGCCATGGTGTCTCCCGCGTATCCCGCCGCCCACGGCGACAGGAACATCGCGAACCCCACCATGGCGAGCAACAGGAAATCGTGGGTCGGCTCGGAGGCCAGCAGTGACCACACGGCGACCACCGCGATCATGGCGCCCAGGCCGATGGTGACAGCGGTCCCGGCTATCGACGAGTGGGACGCGATACCCACGAGCACGCTGCCGGCGCCCACCGCCAACGCGAGTCGGCCAATCCAGTAGCTCCAGCGGTGGCGCAGCCGCTGGCTGTCGCCCCATTCGCTCATCCCGTCCTGGGTCTGGGTCTTGTCGTGCGTCCAGCCGATGCCACCGAGGACGAGCGCCAGGCCCCCGGCCACCCAGCAGGTCCAGGCCGCGCCCCGGTCGACGTTGAAGCCGCCGCTGAGGAACGGCAGGGCCACCATGACCACCCCGACCACCACCAAACCCCAATGATCGGGGGCCCGGTTGTGAGCGAGGACCGACATCGCCCCGAAGAACGCGATGAACGCTCCGAACCCGAATGCGAGTCCCTGCCCGGCCTGCGTCGAACTGACCACGAACGCCGACACCGCGGCACACACACCGATGGCTACTGCGACCCAGCCAATCCACAATTTCGAGTTCATACCTAGAATCAACGCCGATACCGCGGGGACAACTAGGGCCTTTTGGGCCATACTTTGTACCCCTGTCACGCCCGACGCGGGGACCGTGGCACTACACCGCCTCGCCCACCCGACCCGCCGTCAACGGCGTCACGACCGTGTTCCCCTGGTCACCGCACTCGTCGGTGTCGACGACGGTGGTGAGCGCGCCGGTGAACGATCCGTCCGGGCGCGGGGTGAAGCCCAACGTCACCGTCGTCCACGACTCCCCCGCGACCGATCCGTCGTCATAGGTACAGGTGGACTTCACCCGCGCGGGCGCGATGTCCTCCCAGGTCCCATTGGTCAGCTTGAACGTCAGCGTGCGGGCACCGGCGAGCCGCTCGCGGTCCTGGCCGAGGACCTCGCCGGTGGCGATGCAGTCGGTGTCCGTGCAGGCCGAGGTCAACGTCAGCCAATCCTGGGCCGGCCCGGCATCGGCCCCCCCACCCCAGTTCGTGTTGCCTTCGGCCTCGCGATACGTGGCCTGATCCCAGTGATATTCGACGCGGTACACCCCGTTGAGCAGGTCGGGCCGCGGCGCCGGCTCGGCCGCCGGCTCACCGTCGCTCAGGAACCACACCGCAATCCCGGAGGCGGCAGCGATCACCACCACCGCCGCGGCGACGGCGAACGCCGTGATCCGCCCGGGTGTGAACCGCGGCGGCTCGGGCTCCGGATCCTCATCGAACGCCCACGCGTGCGCCGCCTGGGTGTGCGCGTCGGCGACACCGGCGAGCTCGGTGGGCGCACCGGCATCGGCCAGGTAGCCGGTCGGCTCCTCGCCCTCCGGCGGCTGCGTCATAGCGGGGACACTAACGAACTACGCCTTGACCGTCAGCATCCATGCCGGAACCCAGTGCGTCACCGGCCTTTCCGATGCACCGAAGGTGATCGAATACGTCACCAGACCCCACCAGGCTCCCTGCTCGCAGAGTCCCCAGCAGGTCAGCTCCCCCTCGACCACCTTGTGCATCTGCAGCCCGAGCGGGTGATAGCGCCCCCACTGGCAGTGCGGCTGCCGCGGGAACAGGGCGCCCAGATCAACCAGCACAGCGCGCGGCGGGTCGACGCGGCGGAAGACGTCCCGCGCCGGCTGGCCGCCGTGCCCGATGCTCTGCATCTCGCCCACTGTTCGATCATATGTTCGAACGGAGCAACCGGGAACACCGGGAACGAACTACCGGCCGTGCGCGTCGAAGAACTGCGCCGACACCTCCGAGGCGTCGAACGCACGCGTGGCCGGCCCCACCTGGTCCGCAGGCAGGATCTCCGGGGCACCCGGCCAGGTGTGCCCACCGCCGTCGACCCGCAGGAACACCACTTCGGTGCCCGCTGCGCACGCGTAGCTGACGCGTTCGGCACTCGTCCCGTCACCGGAACCGGGCACCGGCGCGATCACCGGGTCCGGCGCGCAGCCGTTGAGTTCGCGCCAGCGGTCCACCACGGCGTAGGCCGCCAGGATGGTGCTGGGACCGCCCCGACCGATCATCGGACCGCCGTTGAACGGCACGATCGGATCGACGGTGCCCTGTGAGGTGAGCACCGATACTGGCTGCGACGGGTTACATGCGACCTGATCACCGAGGGTCGCGCCGATCGGAGCGATCGCGGCGAACATGTCCGCGCGATCACACGCCAGCCGGTTGGCCATGAATCCGCCCGCCGAGAGCCCGGTCGCGAACACCCGGCCCGCCGGGATCCCCAACTCGGCGGTCAGCCGATCCACAAGGGCGACAATGAATCCGACATCGTCGACACCGGTGCGGTCCGGGACCGACGCGCCGCGCCCGTCGGCCCAGCTGAGGTCGATACCGTCCGGGTACACCACCGCATATCCATGAGCGTCGGCCACCGCGTCGTAGTGGGTGAGCGCGGCATGCTGCCGACCGTTCTGGCCGGCGGCGTGCATGTTGACCACCAGACCGGTCGGCGGTCCCGGCGGCAGGTGCAGGTAGTACGTGCGCTGCAGGCCCCCGACGTCGATCTGCGCCGTCGGCGGTTCCGCCTGCGCCACCGATACCTGTCCCAGCACGCAGAGCAGGACCACCAGCAACGTCACGGCGACTCTGCCCCTCACCCACGCGAGCTTAGAGGCGTCAGGTGTAGAGCGTCTCGAACTTCTCGATGGAACGCTCGATATCGCCCTTGACCGTGCGGGCGGCGACCGATCCGATCGGGCCGAACAGCGGCGGACCGCCGAGCTCGAGGGTGACGGCGAACTTGCTGCCCGACGAGGTGGGCTGCACGCTGAGCTTCAGCCCGTACTTGGTGCCGCCGACGCCCTTGCCCACGACTTCCAGCAGATGCGGTGCGTCGAGCTTGCGTACCGTCCAGGTGACGCGATTGCGCATCCCCTTGGCCCCGGCCACCCCGATCAGCGTGGTGCCGACGGTCAGCTCGTCGGGAATGTCGCTGCGCCAGCCTTCGTGCATCACCAGCCAGTCCCCCAGCTCGTTCAGATTCGATGCGTGATCCCACGCCGTCTGCGGGTCGAGCGCCAGTTCGCGGGAAAGTTCGAGCTTTGCCATGCGCGGAATGCTAGTAGCTTCGGTGTAGTGGACAGCAGCAGAGCCGACGCCGGCCACCTCACCGGAGTGTCCGAAACCGCATTGTTGACGCTCAACGCCCGCGCGCACCAGGCCCGCCACCCCAAGGCCGTCATCGACGACCCGATGGCGATCCAACTGGTCGACGCGATCGATGTCGATTTCGACAAGTTCGGCCGCAAGGGCCAGGAGATGGCATTGCGGGCCGTCGGCATCGACCGGGCGGCCACGGCGTATCTGTCGACGCATCCGGGGGCCACCGTGGTCGCGCTCGCCGAGGGACTGCAGACCAGTTTCTGGCGGCTCAGCGCGGCACTGCCCGATACCGATTTCCGGTGGATCACCGTCGATTTCGCGCCGATTGTCGAGCTACGCCAGCGACTGCTCCCCACTTCGGAGCGGATCACCAACCTCGCGCAGTCGGCGCTGGATTACAGCTGGATGGACCGGGTGGACACCGACAAGGGTGTGTTCATCACCGCCGAGGGCCTGCTGATGTACCTGCAGCCCGAGGAGGCGATGGGGTTGATCACCGAGTGCGCCAAGCGTTTTCCCGGTGGTCAGATGATCTTCGACCTGCCGCCGGTGATCGTGAAGAAGCTGACCCGCAAGAAGGGCATACGCGCCTCGACCCGGTACCGCGTCCCACCGATGCCGTTCAGCCTGTCCCCCGCCGAGCTGGCCGACCTCGTCAATACCGTTCCCGGCATCCGCGCGGTGCACGATCTGCCCATTCCCAAGGGCCGCGGACTGTTGTTCGGCACGCTGTTTCCCGCGTTCTGGCAGTGGAAGTGGAGCAAGCAGCACCGCGGGGCCTACACGCTGCTCGAGTTCGGCTGATGCACCCGCTGGACGCTCAGAGCCCCAGCAGATAAGCGATGCCGGCGATCACCGGGACCGAGGCAAGCGTGGTGATCAAGGTGGCATCGCGGGCCAATTTCTCACCACGTTCGAACACCGAGGCATAGGTGTTGAGGTTCTGCGCGGCGGGCAACGCCGCCAACACGGTGGCGATCGCGGTCTGTTCCGGCGAGAGCCCGAACGCCCAGCGGGCGAGCACATAGGCCAGCGCCGGCATGAGCAGGACCTTGAACACCACGGCCAGCCAGAGATCGACCCGGCTCTCCTTGCCCGTGCCGCCGGTCTGGGTGACCAGGGCGATACCGAAGGCCAGCAGCACGGTGGGTATCGCAAGGTCGGCCAGCAGTTCCAGCGGTTGGTGAATGGCCCTGGGCAGGGTGGTCCCGGTGATCCCCAGGACGGTGCCGATGGCACTGGCGACGATGATCGGATTGGTCACCAGGCCCTTGATCTGAGCCGCCACCGACCCACCGTCGCGCCCGCCGGAGTTGATGATGGCCACGCCGAGCGGCACCAGCACCACCGTCTGGAACACGATCAGCGCCGACACCTCGGTGATGCTGCCCAGCACGTACGCACTCAGCGGGATACCGAGATTGCCGGCGTTGACCCACGATGCGGCCCACGCGCCGATGGTGGCGTCGACCCGGTCGCTGCGCCGCAACGTCACCGCGATGACGAAGTAGCCGGCGAACACGATGAGTGTGGTGACGGCCGAGACCAGCAGCGGCCACGAAAACACCTGCGCGGGATCGGAGTCCGATAGGGACAGCAGTACGAGCGCGGGCACCCCGACGTGGAAGGCGACCCGGTTGAGGACCATCCGCGCGTTGTCGCCGAGAACGTTGCGGCGGCCCACGACGGCGCCGACGACAATGATGATGGCGATGACGGCGAAGGCCTCCAGCACCGCCAGCACCGCGCACCCCTTTCCCCGTACGTAGAGTAGCGCGCCTCAGCGCGCGGCGAGCTCCCGCAACACCAGATCGGTTGCCGCCCAGTCCATGCACTTGTCGGTCACCGATTGGCCGTAGGTCAGCGGACGCGCCTCGGGCGCCTGGGCGCCGGCGACCAGGAAGCTCTCCAACATCACACCGCTGACCGGCACGCCGTCACGCACCAGCTGGGCCACCTCGGCGGCCACCCCGGCCTGCCGGATGTGGTCCTTGCCGGAATTGGCGTGGCTGCAGTCGATCACGACCCGGCCGGGCAGTCCGGCCGCGGTCAGCTTGGCCGCAGTGTCGCGCACCGCGCCGGCGTCGTAGTTGGGGCCCCCGGTGCCGCCACGCAGGATGACGTGGCAGTCCTCGTTGCCCTCGGTGTTCACCAGCGCACCGCGGCCCATATCGTCCATGCCGAAGAAGACATGCTGAGCCGCAGCGGCTTTCACGCCGTCGACGGCAACCTGGATGTTGCCGTCGGTGCCGTTCTTGAACCCGACCGGCATCGACAATCCCGACGCCAGCTGGCGATGCACCTGGGATTCAGTGGTCCGGGCGCCGATGGCACCCCATGCGACCGCGTCCGCGATGTACTGCGGGCTGGTGGGTTCCAGGAATTCACACCCGACCGGCAAACCGATATCGATGATGTCGAGCAGCAGTTGCCGTGCGGTGCGCAGTCCCCGGGTCACATCGAAGGTGTTGTCCATGCCGGGATCGTTGATCAGGCCCTTCCAGCCGATGGTGGTGCGCGGCTTCTCGAAGTACACCCGCATCACGATCTTCAATCGGTCACCGAGTTCGTCCGCGAGCTTGACCAGCCGGCTGGCGTAATCGAGCGCCGCCTCCGGGTCGTGCACCGAGCAGGGACCCACGACGACGAGCAGGCGATCGTCGCGCCCGGCCAGGATGTCGGCGATCTCGTCGCGGTCACGGGCGACACGTTCGGCGCGGCGGGCGCCCAGCGGGAACTCGGAGAGCACGTCATGGGGGCTGGGGATCTCGCTGAAACTGCGTATCCGCCGGTCCGAGGTGGCGGGTGCGGTGGCGGTCTGCGCCAGGTTCACGGTGGTGCCTTTCTGGTATGGACACCGCAGTGACATTCCCGGCGCCCTTTAATGACGAAAGGCAGCGACCCAAATGGGGTCACTGCCTGGGCTCCGGGTGGATGCGTCGCTTAGTGCTGCGCTTTATCGGCTCCGCCCGGAGCCTCGATAAAGCGCCAATAGCCGGCGCGCACGCGGATGTTCACGACGGTCAGGCTACACCGCGGTCGACGAACGTCAAAAGTCAGGGCTTGAGTCGCCAGGCGTAGCCCGCGATGCCCACCCCGATCAGCGCGATGATCGGCCCGAGCACCGACCAGGTGGTGGTGCCGCTCATCGGACTGCCCCCGACCACCCCGAATCCCTGGAACGCGAACAGCGTTCCGAACAAGGCGACGACGATTCCGATGACCAACACCGCGATACGCATACCGTCGACAGTAGCCTCAGCGTCGATGGCTGAAACCCCGTTCCTGGACCGCACCCGCGACGGCTATGACCGCACCGCCGCGGGATACGTCACCGCCTTCGGACACCACCTGGACGACAAACCGCTCGACCACGCGATGCTGGCGGCGTTCACCGCCATGGTTCCCGCGGGCCGGCGTGTCATCGACATCGGCTGCGGCACCGGCGCTGCCACCGCGGTGCTGCGCGATCACGGCGCCCAGGTATCGGGAATCGATCTGTCCCCCAACATGATTGCTCACGCCCGCCGACTCCATCCGGATATCGCGTTCAGCGTGGGGTCGATGACCGACCTGGACCTGCCCGATGGCTGCGTCGGCGGCGTGTGCGCCTGGTACTCGGTGATCCACATCCCGGACGAGCAGTTACCCGCCGTGTTCGCCGAGTTCCATCGCGTGCTCGTCCCGGGCGGTGTGGCGCTGCTGGCGTTCCAGATCGGCGACCGGCCCCGCCATCTGACCGAGGCATTCGGCGAACGCGTCGACCTGCTTTTTCACCGCCGCCGACCCGAGGCCGTCGCGCAGCTGCTCCTCGACGCCGGCCTACCCGTGCACGCCCAACTGGTCCGTGACCCCGACGGCGACGGTGTTGAATCGACACCGCAGGGGTATCTGGTCGCCCGCAAACCCGCCACCTGAGGAGCTCACCCGCCATGACCGAACGCATCGAAGTGCAGCGCACCATCGCGGCGCCGGCCGCCGATATCTTCGCGGTGCTGGCCGACCCGCAGGGGCACGTCGCCATCGATGCCTCCGGCATGCTGCAGGACGCGACCGGCGCCCCGGCGTCACAGGTCGGCGACCAGTTCGTCGTGCACATGGATCGTGAAGCGCTGAACGACTTTCCGATGGGCCGCTACGACGTCACCGTCGACATCACCGAGTACGAGCAGGACCGGCTGATCGCCTGGACGATCCTGGGGCAGATCAAGCCGCAGATCGGCCACGTCTACGGCTACCGGCTGGAACCGGCCGATGGTGGCACGCTCGTCACCTCGTTCTATGACTGGTCGAAGATCGCCGACACGTGGCGCGAGGCCGGCATCTTTCCGGTGATCCCGGAGAGCGCACTGCGGGCCACCCTCGGAATCCTGGACCGCACGGTGCGCCGCGGCTACCCGACCCCCGACGTCAACTCGCAGTTGACGAGAGCTTGAAGTCAACCTACGGTTGACGCATGACCGATTCCGTCAGCCTCGACACCCTCATCCGCGCCATCAAATCCGTCCACACCGACGCCCTCGAACAACTCACCGATGCGGTGCTGGCGGCCGAACACCTCGGCGAAGTCGCCGATCACCTGATCGGCCACTTCGTGGACCAGGCTCGCCGCTCCGGCGCATCGTGGACCGACATCGGCACCAGCATGGGGGTCACCAAGCAGGCCGCCCAGAAACGCTTCGTGCCCAAGGCCGATACCGCCGGCATCGATCCCAACGAGGGGTTCGCGCGGTTCACCCCGCGAGCACGCAACGCCGTGGTCACCGCACAGACCGCCGCCCGCGATGCGGAGAACATCGAGATCGGTCCCGAACACCTGATCCTCGGCCTGCTCGGCGACACCGAATCCCTGGCCATCGCCATCCTGGCCGCCCAAGGCGTCGAACCCGACCAGATCAGGGCCACGATCACCCTGCCGGCGGCGACGGGCCAGGCGCTGGAACTGGTGCCCTTCAGCGGGCCGGCCAAGAAGGTGCTGGAATTGACCTTCCGAGAAGCACTTCGATTGGGCCACAACTACATCGGCACCGAGCACATCCTGCTGGCGCTGCTGGAATCCGAGGACGGCGACGGTCCGCTGCACGGTCTGGGCGTCGACAAGGAGCGCACCACCGCCACACTCATCGAACTGCTCGCCTCCATCACGGGAATGAAACCGGACGCGCCGCTGTAGAACAGCGCATGGAACTGAACGCAGCCGCACGCGAACTCATCGGCGCCGGGGTGGACACCACGCTGGTCACCATCAACGCCGACGGCAGCCCGCAGGCCTCACTGGTCTGGGTCGCATGGGAGTCCGGTCCCGACGGTGACGAACTGGTCGCCGCGCACCTATCCGACAAGTACCAGAAGGTGCGCAATATCCGGCGGGATCCGCGGGTCACCGCGACCATCCTGGCGCCGGCCCAGCCCGGCCAGCAGCGGCAGTACCTGTCGGTGACCGGCACGGCACGCATCGTCGAGGGCGGCGCACCCGAACTGCTCAAGGACTTGGCCATCGCGCTGCTCGGTTCCGACGAGCACTTTCCGCCGGCCGACGCACCGGACGGTTTCCTGACTCGCATCCGCATCGAATCGGTCGGCGGCCAGGGGCCCTGGGTCGGCTAAACCGCCGAACACCGGAGTGTGCGCCGGGCATGTGCCAAGATGCCAGGCATGCGATTGGCAAAGGTCCGCACCTGGTTCGCGGTTCTCCTGACGAGCCTGACCGCCGCGGTGACAGTCGGCATCGCGCCGCCCGCCGCGGCAGCGGTCACCCCCATCGGCAACCTGGGTGAGACGTTGCGCGTGCAGTTCGACGACTTCGTCGCCGACGTGACCGTGCACGACGTGGTGGGCGTGCCGGTGCCTCCGGGGTGGGGCTGGAACGGCTCTCCGCGCTGGCGCGCCCAGGGTGGTCCCTGGCGCGCCGGGGTGACGGTGCACGTCATCTCCGCGCCCAACCCGTACAAGCTGGCCATCGCCACCACGTTCAGCGGCGTGACCCCCTATGCCGACGCATACGCCGCCAAACACACCGACGCCCCGGACGCGCTGGAGAAGGCACTGCTGAACGCACCCCCCGGCGCCACCGTCAACGGTGGCGTCTACTGGGACGTGTACCGCGCGCTAGTCACCAACGTCGTGATGATCAACCCGCAGACCGGCGCGCACCTGGCCCAGTGGAACATCTGGCAGCCGGGCTCGCCGCTGCCCTGATCGTCGTGCGCGTCGAGGTACCCGGACCGGCGGATCTGACCGAACTCGCCGCCGTCGCCGCCATCACCTTTCCGCTGGCCTGCCCGCCCGGTGTCACCGCAGCGAACGTCAAGGCCTTCATCGCGGCGAACCTGTCGGTGCAGGCGTTCGCCGGCTATCTGGACGACCCGCAGCGCGTCGTGCTGATCGCCCGCGACGACACCCGAATCCTCGGCTACGCCATGTTGATTCGTGGCGTACCCGAGGACGCCGATGTGCAGCGGGCAGTACCGCTGCGCCCGGCCGTGGAGATCTCCAAGATGTATACGCTGCCCGATATGCACGGCGCAGGGGTGTCCGCGGCGTTGATGGCCGAATCCCTGCGGCGCAGCACCGATGCCGCCTGCGTGTGGCTGGGCGTCAACCAGGAAAACCAGCGGGCGCAACGCTTCTACGCCAAATCCGGATTCCGGGTCGGCGGCACCAAGACGTTCCGGCTCGGCGACAGCGTCGAGAGCGACTACGTGATGGTGCGGCCGGCCTGAGCACGCTGCAGGACATCGCGCACGGCCTCGAGTACCTCGTCGGGATGGGTGAGGTGCACCGAGTGCGTGGAACCGGGCCAGCAGAGTAGCGGTTCGCCGAGCACGTCGGCGATGCGCTGGTGGGCCGATCGCACCGCATGGGCGGGCTTGCGGTCCGCGGTGATGACGGCGGCCGGCACCCGCGGCACACCGTTCTCGTCGAACTGCGCCGACAGGTCCGAAAACCCGGCCACCACCCGGCCCAGGCTGACCAGATCCGCCTCCGCGGCGACCCGGGCATGGGCCGCCGCACAGTCCGGCCGCATCTGCACCCTGTCGGCCTCGCGCACCGCTGCCCGCACCGCCTGTGCCTTCACCACACGGTGGATCACCGGGATTCGGCAGACGAAGGCCACGGCGCGAAGCGCGCGCTCGGCGCGCCGGCACTGCACCGTCTCGTTGATCGGCGTGGCATCCAGCAGCACCAGCCCTGCCACATCGCCGGGGTGCTCACACGCGAGCAGCAGCCCGACCGCACCGCCCAGGCTCTGTCCGACGACGACGACCGGTCCGGCGCCCAGCCGCGCGACGAGTTCATGCAGTTGCGCCGCTGCCGTGCCCAGCGGTTCCGGGAGATCCTGGCTGATGACACGGCAACCCGGTTCGGCGGCAAGCGAATCGGCCAACCCGGGAAAGAACCCGTCGCAGCGCGCGCCGGCCCCCGGGAGCAGCAGTACCGCGGGCCCGGCCATTCAGCTCGTCGAGGACTGTGCCGCGGCAGTCAGCGCCAACATGCGCGATGTGGCGCGCAGGTACTTCTTGCGGAACCCGCCGGCCACCATGTCGTCGCTGAAGATGGTGTCCAGCTTGGTGCCCGAGGCCAGGATCGGGATTCCGGCGTCATATAACCGGTCCGTCAGTGCCACCAGGCGCAATGCCACGCTCTGGTCGTCGATCGGGTGCACCCCGGTGATGAACACCTCGGTGACATCGTCGATCAGCGCGTGATAGCGCGACGGGTGCATGGTGGCCAGGTGAGCACACAGCGCGTCGAAATCATCAAGGGTGGCACCACTTTTCGCCGACGCCGCGGTGCGCACCTCGTCATCGGTCAACGGTTCGGGCGCCGGAGGCAACCCGCGGTGCCGGTAGTCGGGGCCCTCGATGCGGATGGTGGTGAAAATCGCCGACAGCGTGTTGATCTCACGCAGGAAGTCCTGCGCGGCGAAGCGGCCCTCACCGAGCTGCTCGGGCAGCGTGTTCGACGTCGCCGCGATCGACACGCCGCGCTCCACCAGTGCCGAGAGCAGCCGGGAGATCAGCGTGGTGTTACCCGGATCGTCGAGTTCGAACTCGTCGATGCAGACCACCGCATAGTCGGCGAGCAGGTCGATGCACTCGGTGAAGCCGAACACCCCGGCCAGCTGGGTCAACTCGCCGAACGTCGCGAACGCCACCGGGGCATCGCCCTGGGACATCGTGTAATACGTCGACGCCAGCAGGTGGGTCTTGCCGACACCGAACCCGCCGTCGAGGTACACGCCGACACCGGGCAGCACCTCACGCTTGCCGAACAGCTTCTTCTTGCCGGCCCGGCGTTGCATGGCGAGCTCGCAGAACGAGCGGCAGTGCCCGACGGCCGCCGCCTGCGACGGTTCGGACGGATCGGGCCGGTAGGTGTCGAAGCTGACATCGGCAAATGTGGGCGGCGGGACCAGCTGTGCGACCAGCCGTTCGGGGGTGACACTCGGCCGCCGATCGACCAGACCCGCGACGGCGCCCGTGCTTTGCATGTCAGGCACCCTAGCGACGTGCTGCAATGTTGCCCATGTCGGATAGCGCCGCTGGGACGGATCTCACAGCCTTCGGGCCGGTCTCCACCGTCGAGGAGGACCGCCTCGGGCAGTACTACGCCTACCCCGAGAACCTGGCCTCCTGCTGGGTGCGGGCCAATTTCATCAGCAGCCTCGACGGCGCCGCGACGGCCGACGGCCGCTCCGGGGCCCTCGGCGGCGCCGGGGACCGCGCCGTGTTCCGGCTGATGCGTGAGCTGGCCGATGTGGTGGTGGTCGGCGCGGGCACGGTGCGCATCGAGACCTACTCCGGCGCCCAACTCGGCGTCCCCGAACGGCAGCGCCGCTGTGCGCGAGGGCAACGCGAGGTGCCACCCATCGCGATCGTCACCCGCTCCGCCGACCTCGACCACGACCTGCCGGTGTTCACCCAGACCGAGGTCCCCCCGCTGCTGCTGACCACCCACGACACCGCCGCCGAAGCGCGCGCCCGGTTCACCGGCCTGGCCGAGGTCTACGACTGCTCGGACACCGATCCCGGCGGCGTCGACCTCGGTGCCGCCCTGCGCACCCTGGCCGGCCTCGGGTTGACCCGGGTGCTCGCCGAAGGCGGCCCCAGCCTGCTCGGCACCTTCATCGCCGACGGTCTGCTCGACGAACTGTGCCTGACCATCGCCCCGACGGTCGTGGGCGGCGGATCGACGCGGATCGCCGACGGGCACCGTGAGCTGATCACCCGCCTGCAACGCAGGCACGTGCTCGGCGACGACGAGGGCTATCTGTACACGCGCTACAGCCGCGACTGATCCGGAGCAGGCGATCGCTACTGTGGTCGGCATGCGTGTGGGGATTCTGTCGACGATCGCCCTGTCGTCGGTCGCAGTACTGCTGACCTCGTGTGCCCCGCTGCTGGCCGCCAACCCGCGTTTCGCCACCGATGACGGCGCCGGGCCGCAGGGCGCACCGACCACCACCGCCGAGGCCGACGGACCGCCCGCGCTGGAGGTGCCCAAGAACGACTTGTCCTGGCAGGACTGCACCTCCCGGGTGTTCGCCGATGCCGCCGTGCCCGCGCCGCCGGGCGTCACCCTGGACTGCGCCACCTACGACGCCGACCTCGATCCGATCAAGGGCGCTGGCGGTAGCCCCCTCTCCATCGGGGTCGTGCGGGCCACCTCGGTCGATACGCCCGCCGATGCCGGACCGCTGGTGATGACCACAGGGACGGACCTGCCCTCGTCATCGCAGCTGCCGGTCTGGCTCTCCCGTGCCGGCGCCGACATTCTCAAGACCAACCCCATCGTCGCCGTCGACCGCCGCGGCACCGGGCTGTCGGACCCCATCGACTGCCGCGACCTGTTCGACCGGCAGGAGATGATCGACCAGGCCCAGTTCGAGCCCGGCGACGACCCGGTGGCCAACCTGAGCGCCATCGTCCAGACCGCCACCACCACCTGCACCGACACCATCGCCCCCGGCGATTCGGCCTATGACAACGCCCACGCCGCCGAGGACATCGAACGGTTGCGCAGCACCTGGGACGTCCCGACGATCGCGCTGATGGGCATCGGCAACGGTGCCCAGGTCGCGTTGGCCTACGCCGGATCTCACCCCGACAAGGTGGCGCGGCTGGTGCTGGATTCTCCGCTGCCGCTGGCCATCGGCGCCGAAGCGGCCACCGAGCAGAAGGTCAAGGGACAGCAGGCCGCCCTCGACGCGTTCGCCGCGCAGTGCGCCGCCACCAATTGCGCGCTGGGTCCGGACCCCAAGGGTGCCGTCGATGCACTGCTCACGGCCGCCCGCAACGGCGACGGCCCCAACGGCGCCTCGGAAGCGGCGGTGGCCGACGCCATCACCACCGCGCTGGCCTTCCCGCGCGGAGACCGGGTCAGTGCCACCAATGCGCTGGCCGGTGCCATCGCCGGCGCCCGCGCCGGTGACACCAATGCGATGACCAATCTGATCACCCAGGCCGAGACCATCCGCCAGACCGACGGACAATTCGTCAACAGCTGCAGCGACGCGCTCAATCGGCCCACCCCCGACCGGGTCCGCGAACTCGTCGTTGCCTGGGACCGGCTGTACCCGCAGTTCGGCACCGTCGGCGCCTTGCGGATGGTCAACTGCCTGAGCTGGCCCAGTGGCACCGCACCGCAGGATCCCGAGAACCTCAATATCCCGGTCATGCTGCTCGGCGTGCAGAACGATCCCATCGTCGGCAACGAGGGGGTGGCCGCGGTGGCCGCCACCATCATCAATGCCGGCTCCAACAGCAAGCGGGTGATCTGGCAGGGCATCGGGCACGGCGCGAGCATCTACACGTCCTGTGCGCTGCCGCCGGTCATCGGTTATCTGGAAAGCGGCAAACTGCCCGAGACCGACACGTTCTGCCCCGCCTGATCAAGCCACGACCAGCTGCGGTGTACGGTGCGCTGGTGTCGTTCCTGCCTTCCGGTGTGCTGAACGCCTTTCGCCCCAGCACCACACCGCCCAGCACCGCCACCATTCTGCGGTCGATCCTGTGGCCCGTCGCCATCCTGTCGGTGATCCACCGCAGCTACGTGCTGGGCACCAACGGCTACATCACCGATGATTTCGGCCCGGTCTACCGGGCGGTCATCAATTTCAAAATGGGCTGGGACATCTACAACGAGAACTTCGGGCACGTCGACCCGCACTATCTGTATCCCCCCGGCGGCACCCTGCTGCTCGCCCCGTTCGGCTACCTGCCCGTCGACGCCGCGCGCTACTGGTACATCACGTTCAACGTCATCGCCTTCCTCATCGCGGCCTACCTGCTGCTGCGGATGTTCGACTACACCCTGAAATCGGTCGCCGCGCCGGCGCTGCTGCTCGCGATGTTCTGCACCGAATCCGTCACCAACACTTTGGTGTTCACCAACATCAACGGCTGCATGCTGCTGGGCGGAGTGCTGTTCTTCACGTTCCTGCTCAAGGGCGGACGCAACGCCGAACTGCTGGCGGGCGCGGCCATCGGCCTCACCCTGGTGGTCAAACCGTCGCTGGCCCCGCTGTTGTTGCTACCGGTGCTCAATCGCCAGTTCTACACATTGATCACCGCTTTCGGTGTTCCGCTGGTGTTCAACGCGGCCGCATGGCCACTGGTGTCCGATCCGATGAGCTTCGTGCACCGCACCGTGCCGTACATCATGGAGACCCGCGACTACTTCAACTCCTCGATCCTGGGCAACGGCATCTACTACGGGCTGCCGATGTGGCTGATCCTGGGGCTGCGCATTCTTTTCACGCTGCTGGCCGCGGGCAGCCTGTACCTGCTCTACCGGTACTACCGCGAACGTGATCCGCTGTTCTGGCTGCTGACCTCCTCGGGTGTGCTGCTGACCGCGTCGTTCCTGGTGCTCTCGTTGGGCCAGGGCTACTACTCGACCATGCTGTTCCCGTTCCTGATGACGGTCGTGCTGCGCAACTCGGTACTGCACAACTGGCCGGCCTGGCTGGCGGTGTACGGGTTCATGACGATGGACCGTTGGCTGCTGGGCCATTGGCCGACCACCGGACGCTTCCTGGAGTACATGAAGATCACCTACGGCTGGTCGCTGTTGTTGGTGGTCGTGTTCTGCGTGTTGTACTTCCGCTATCTGGATGCCAAGTCCGAGGGCAGGCTGGATTCCGGCATCGATCCGCCGTGGATGACGGATGAGCGTCGGCGCGCTAGCGTTGAATCATGACGACACCCTCCGGTCCCAAGCTCGAGCTGACCGACGACCAGTGGCGCGAAAAGCTCAACCCCGCCGAGTTCGCGGTGTTGCGCCGCGCCGGCACCGAACGGCCTTTCACCGGCGAGTACACCGACACCAAAACCGACGGGGTCTACGCCTGCCGGGCCTGCGGCGCCGAACTGTTCCGCAGCACGGAGAAGTTCGAATCCCATTGCGGCTGGCCGTCTTTCTTCGACCCCGCCGACTCGGAAGCGGTGATTCTCAAACGCGACGATTCGCTGGGCATGACCCGTATCGAGGTGATCTGCGCGAACTGCCACAGCCACCTCGGGCACGTCTTCGAGGGCGAGGGTTACCCGACGCCGACCGATCAGCGGTACTGCATCAACTCGATATCGCTGCGTCTGGTGCCGGCCGGCGCAACCTCAGCAGACTGAGCATGTCCGGCGGCGTCAGCGGCGCGGTGTACAGGTAACCCTGCGCCACCTGACAGCCGTAATCCCGTAGCAGCGCCGCGGTTTCGGCATCCTCCACACCCTCGGCCACCGTGGTCAGACCGAGCTCGCGGGCCAGGTCGATCACGGCACGCACGATCGCCGCGGCGCGGCGGTCCTCCCGCACCCTGGTGACGAACGCCCGATCCAGTTTGAGTTCGTCGACATCGAGCTCCCACAGGTAGGACAGCGCCGAATAGCCGCTGCCGAAGTCGTCGATCGCGACCCGCACCCCACCGTGGCGCAGCTGCTCGATCGCCGCGCGGGCACGATCGTGGTTGCCCAACAACAGGTCCTCGGTGATCTCCACGGTCAGCACCTCATGGGGCAGGCCGCGCTCATCGAGCGCCCGTTCGACGGTCCACGGCAGGCCGAGATCGCTCAGCGACGGCGCGAACACATTGACCGCGACCGGCACCAGCAGGCCCTCATCCCGCCAATCCGCGACCTGGTTGAGCGCCTGGGTCAGCACCAGCTCGGTGATCGGCCGCATCAGCCCGTGGTCTCGGACGAGTTGCAGGAACTGGTCGGGCACCAGCAGACCCCGCTCGGGGTGCGGCCAGCGCACCAGAGCCTCCACCCCGACGATCGAGTCGTCGTGCAGGTCGAACTTTGGCTGATACGCCAGGGTGAGTTCCCGGTTGTCGATGGCGTGCCGGAGCTGTCCCAGCAGCAGCAGCGCCACCGCGCTCTCGCGCGCCGCAGCCTCGGCGGCTCCCCTCGCCTCGGCCCCCAGGTGCGCGACATCGGCCATGTCACCGGCGGAGTACACGTGCACCCCGCGTAGCCGCGACCGCTTGGCGACGTACATCGCCACATCGGCCTGCTTGAGCAGGGCGTCGGCGGACATCTCCGGGTCGTCCGCGGTGGCGGCTGCCAGGCCGGCGCTGGGACACAACGACAGGGCGTGACCGTCGATCGCGAACGGCTCGTCGAAGGCGCGCAGCACCTGCAGGGCCACCTGACGGGAATCCTCGGTATTGCCCTCCATCAGCACCACGAACTCGTCGCCGCCGAGGCGTGCGACCGTATCGCTGGATCTGGCGGCGCCCAGGATGCGCTGGGCGGCCTGCACCAGCAGCAGGTCACCGGCGGGATGGCCGAGACCGTCGTTGACGAGCTTGAAGTCGTCGAGGTCCAGTGAGAGCACCGCCACCGACTGCTCATCGCGGCGGTGCAGCGCCATCGCATGCGTCAACCGGTCCAGGAACAGCGCGCGATTGGCCAGGCCGGTGAGCGGGTCCCGCAATGCCTGCGCCTCGACGGCCTTGAGCAGTCGGCGATTCTCCCCCACCACGATGAACTGTCTCAGCAACACCAGCACGATCAGCACCACCGAGGCGAGCAACGCCGGCGGCAGTCCAGGCGTGCGGGCAAACCGCACCAGCGCGACCGTCATGGCCAGGACGATCGGCACGTACGGCAACCACATCGCCGCGCGGGAGATCTCCCGATCTGCGGTGCCGCGCCGTCGGGCGCCCCGCTCCGGGCTCAACGCGGCAAGTGCGATCAACAGCAAACCCGCCGCCCAGCCGATGCTGCCGTACGTGACGGCCGTGAGATTCTCGTGGGAGTTCGTATAGACGAAGACACCGTCGGCCACCGCGATCAACACCATGCCGCTGACCAGCAGTGTCAGCGATCGCCGCTCGGCCAGGCGCGCCCGGCCCAGCACCAGCACCGCCACGGTCAACACGCCCAGGTCCAGTACCGGGTAGGCCAGCGCGACGCCGACCGCGAACCGGCTGGCCCCGCCGTCCCGGAACACCTGATCCAGCACCGTCCACCAGCCGATCTGGAAGAACGCGACCGCCACGATGATTCCATCGAGCGCCAGCCGGCTGTGGGTGTACCGAGACGCGCCGACAGGCACCATCAGCAAAGCAATGCAGACGAACACCGGGAGCAGCAGATAACCGAAGTCCGCGACGGTCGGGAAGGGTGATTCGGCGAGCCACCACTCGTAATACGCCCAGATCGCCGACCCCACGGTGTACCCGGCCATGCCGATCGTGACGCAGACCCAGATGGTGCGCTGACGACCACGGAACCGCCAGGCAGCGTGGGCGCAACAGCCGGTCACGAACATTGCGAGAACGACGAAACCGAGATCCTCGATGGCGATCCGAGCCTGTGGGGAACCCCATCCACCCAGCAGCCAGACGCAGAAGGCCAGGGTTGCGACCGTAGCCACCGCCCCCACCCGGCCGACCGTCGGCATCCTCAGACGCTAGCAAACTAATTCGACACCGGGCCCCAAATTTACGGCAGCTTCATCAACAACTGTTCGACGCTCACTCGCGGGCCGGTGAAGAACGGCGTCTCCTCGCGCACGTGGCGGCGCGCCTCGGTGTAGCGGAGCTTCCACATCAGTTCGACGATGCGGCCCAGATCGGGGCCCTCGAAGGCCAGGATCCACTCGTAATCGCCGAGCGCGAAGGCCGGCACGGTGTTGGCCCGCACATCCGGGTACTCGCGGCCCGCCATACCGTGATCGACGAGCATCTTGCGGCGCTCGTCGTCGGGCAACAGGTACCAGTCCAGTGACCGCACGAACGGGTAGACGCAGATGTAGTCACCCGGATCCTCACCGGCGACGAAGGCCGGGACGTGGCTCTTGTTGAACTCGGCGGGGCGGTGCAGCGCCACCACACTCCACACCGGGTCGCTGGCCACCCCGAGAGTGGTCCGGCGAAACGCCGAGTAGGTGGCCTGCAGGTCTTCGACCCGCTCGGCGTGCGTCCAGATCATGAAGTCGGCGTCGGCCCGGAAACCGGTGACGTCATACAGGCCGCGGACGACGACGCCGTTGTCCTCCTGCTGCTTGAGGAACGTCGCGGTCTCATCGATCACGGACGAACGATCCTGGTCGAGCGCCTCCGGCTGGACGGCGAAGACCGAGATCATCATGTACCGGGTCATCGAGTTGAGCTTGTCGTAATCGAGCTTGGCCATGGGCCTATCGTGCCACGCCGAAGGCCACCAGTTTCGCGGCCGCCCTGGTGGCAGAGCCCACACATGCGGGCACCCCGATACCGTCCAGATAGCCACCGGCGACGGCCAGGTTCGGCGGCAGACCGGCCCGCACCTCGGCCACCAGATCCGCATGGCCGGGCCCGTACTGGGGCATCGCGTCGATCCAGCGCTGCACCCGGTAGTCCACCGGGTCGGCGGCGATGGAGAACACGTTTTGCAGATCCTCCAGCGACCAGTTCAGCAGCTCGTCATCGCCGACGCTGCGCGCCAACGTGTCCCCGAACCGTCCGTAGGACAGCCGGACCAGTTCCACGTTGCCGCGGCGGCCCCATTTGCGCGACGTGAGGGTGATCGCCTTGGTGTGCAACTGTTCTCCGGTGGCAACGAGCACCCCGGACTGGTCGGGCAACGGGGTGCCGCCCGGCAGTGCGAGCGCCACCAGCGCGGTCGAGGCCACCCCGATGCGGCGGGCGGCCGCCGCGCTGCGCGGGGCGATGTGTTCGACCAGGCGGACCAGGCGCGGCGCGGGCACCGCGAGCACCACCGCGTCGGCGGACCAGTGCCCGCCCTCATCGTCGATCAGCTCCCAGCCGTGCGCGGCGCGCTCCATCCGGGCGATCCCGACGTGCGCCCAGCGCAGGTCGGCCCGGCGGGCCAGTTCGTCGATCAGGACCCGGTAACCGCCGTCCAAGGCGCCGAACACCGGGCCGGGTTGCGGGGGCGGCAGCGCATTGCGGACCGCCTCGGTGAGACTGCGCGCGCCACGGTCCAGCGCGGCGGCCAGCGTCGGCAACGCCGAACGCACCCCGATGGTGGCGGCCGACCCGGCGTACACACCGGTCAGCAGCGGCTCCACCGACCGGGTGACCACCTGCGCGCCGAACCGGTCACCGACCAGCTCGCCGACCGACGGGTCCGCGCCGGAGCGCCAACTGAAGGCGCGGCGGGGTTCGTCGGCGATCTGGGCCACGGTGGCGGCGTCGACAAGCCCGGCCACCGACTCGGCCTGCGCCGGGATCCCCTGCAGGGTGCCCGCCGGCAGCGGATGCAGCCGGCCCTGGCTGTAGATCAACGGCCGCGCGCCGGCGCTGGCGACCTGTCGGCCGGACAGTCCCAGCTCGGCCAGCAGGGCGATCACCTCGGGGCGGCGGGTGATGAACGCCTCGGCCCCGACATCCATCGACATCCCGCCGACCTGCTCGGTGCGCAGCACCCCACCGAGGCGGTCGGCCGGGTCGAACAACGTTATCGAGGCATCCGGACCGGCCGCGACCCGCAGCCGGTAGGCCGCGGTGAGGCCCGAAATGCCGCCTCCGACAACGCAGTACGTGGATCTCACAATGAATGCACCAGGGATACGAGCTCGGTCACCACCCCGGGGTCGGTGGGCGGCAGCACACCGTGACCGAGGTTGAAGACATGACCGGACGCGCCGGCGGCCATGGCCGCGCGGCCGTCCTCGACGACTGCCCGGGCGGCACGCTCGACGACCGGCCAGCCGGCCAGCAACACCACCGGATCCAGGTTGCCCTGCAGCGCCGTACCGGGCCGGACCCTGCCGGCCGCGGCTTCCAGCGATGTCCGCCAGTCCACACCCACCACCGTGGCCCCGGCCTCACCCATCGCTCCGAGCAGCTCTGCGGTGCCGACCCCGAAATGCGTCATCGGCACACCGCGGGCCGCCAGTGCCGCGAAAATCCTTGAGCTGTGCGGCAACACGTGACTGCGGTAGTCGGCCAGCGAGAGCGTGCCGGCCCACGAATCGAACAACTGGATGGCGTCGACGCCGGCATCCAGTTGAGCCGACAGGAACTCGATGGTCAGGTCGGTCAGCGAGGTCATCAGCGCGTGCCAAGTATCCGGCTCGCCGAACATCATCGCCTTGGTCTTCTCGTGGTTGCGGCTGGGGCCACCCTCCACGAGGTAGGACGCCAGCGTGAACGGCGCCCCGGCGAATCCGATCAGCGGCACCTCACCCAGCGCAGCGACCAGCAGCGATACCGCGTCGCTCACCGGCGCCACCTGGGAGCGCTCCAGCGGCTTGAGGGTGCCGACATCTGAAAGGGAGCGGATCGGGTGCTCGATGACCGGCCCGACGTCGGGCACGATGTCCAGCGCGACACCGGCGGCCTTGAGCGGCACCACGATGTCGGAGAACAGGATCGCCGCATCCACGCCGTGCCTGCGTACCGGCTGCAGGGTGATCTCGCAGACCAACTCGGGGTCGAAGCAGGCATCCAGCATCTTGTGGTTGGCGCGCAGGGCGCGGTACTCGGGCAGCGAGCGTCCGGCCTGGCGCATGAACCACACCGGGGTGTGGCTCGGGGTGCGGCCGGCGGCAGCGGCGAGATAGGGCGACTCTGGCAGGTCACGGCGGGTGTTCATCGAGCCCTATGGTGCCATGTGGCCGGCGATCGGCGCGCCTGCGCACGGGTGAGACGAGATGGGTCTAGCGTCCCACACTGTGACGTCCGCCGAACCGGCTCAGTTCCGCACTGCGGTTGCGGCCATGAATGCGGCCACCGTTCGGCCGGAAATCGAGCTGGGACCGATCCGACCGCCGCAACGCCTGGCCCCCTACAGCTATGCGCTGGGCGCTGAAGTGCGCCATCCCGATGCCCCGGTCGTGCCGGAACGCTCCGAGGGCGATGCCTTCGGGCGGCTGATCCTGCTGCACGACCCCGAAGGCGCCGAGGCCTGGGACGGCACCATGCGCCTGGTCGCCTACATCCAGGCCGACCTGGACTCCACCGAGGCCGTCGACCCGCTTTTGCCGGAAGTCGCCTGGAGCTGGCTGGTGGACGCGCTGGCCGAACACGGCGAGGCCGTCACCGCCCTGGGCGGCACGGTCACCGCGACCACGTCGGTGCGGTACGGCGACATCTCCGGCCCACCGCGCGCCCATCAACTCGAGCTCCGCGCTTCCTGGACGGCCACCAACCTCGAGCTGGGTCCGCACGTGCAGGCTTTCTGCGAGGTCCTCGAGCACGCGGCCGGTCTGCCGCCTGCCGGAGTGACCAGCTTGGGATCCCGCACCCGCGCCTGATGACCGAGCCCGAAGAAGAATCCGGGGACACACCCGAACCGGAAGCGACTCCCCTGCTGGCCCCCGCCGACGGCGTGCCGCCGCTCGCCAGCTATCCCAGCGATATCGCGCGGGCGGCCGAACTGCTGGCCGGCGGCACCGGCCCGTTCGCGATAGACGCCGAGCGCGCCTCGGGTTTCCGCTACTCCAACCGTGCCTACCTGGTGCAGATCCGCCGGGCCGGCGCGGGCACGGTGCTGATCGATCCGGTGAACCACGGCGGCGATCCGCTGCAGGTGATGGCACCGCTGGCGAAGGTACTGGCGACCGACGAGTGGGTGCTGCACGCCGCCGACCAGGACCTGCCGTGCCTGGCCGAACTCGGGATGACCCCGCCAAGCCTGTATGACACCGAATTGGGGGCCCGGCTGGCCGGATTCGAGCGGGTGAACCTCGCCGAGATGGTGCGTCGCCTGCTGGGCTTGGGCCTGGTCAAGGGTCACGGCGCCGCCGACTGGTCCAAGCGCCCGTTGCCCGCGGACTGGCTCAACTACGCCGCACTCGACGTGGAGGTGCTGCTGGAGTTGCGGGCCGCGGTCGCGGCCGCGCTCGACGAGCAGGGTAAATCCGATTGGGCCGCACAAGAATTCGAGTTCCTACGCACCGCTGAACCCACCGTCACCCGGCGTGACAGGTGGCGCCGCACCTCGGGCATCCACAAGGTGCGCGATCCCCGGGCGCTGGCCGCGGTGCGCGAATTGTGGACCGCCCGTGATCAGATCGCGCAGCGCCGCGATATCGCACCCGGCCGGATCCTGCCCGACGCGGCGATCGTCAACGCCGCCACCGTGGATCCCGACACGGTCGAAAAGATCGTCGCCCTACCGGTTTTCGGTGGCAGCCGGCAACGGCGCAGCGCGCAGGTCTGGCTGGACGCCCTGGCCAGGGCCCGCCAGGACCCCAACCCGCCGACGGGTTCCGAACCACTCACCGGCCCGCCCCCGCCGGCCCGCTGGGCCCGGCGCAAACCGGAGGCCGCCGAACGGCTGGAGGCCGCCCGCAGCGGTTTGTCCGAACTCTCACAGCGGGTTTCGGTTCCCACCGAGAATCTGCTGACACCCGACACCGTCCGGCGACTGTGCTGGGACTGGCAGCCCGTCGAGGACATCGCGGCGGCCGTCGAGGAGTTCCTGGTGCAGGCCAAGGCACGGCCGTGGCAGCGCGAACTGACGGTGCCGGTGCTGGCCGCAGCATTGACGAGCGGGAACGCCCCACCACCTGCGAGCTGAAGGACGCCCAACGTGGCCGAAAAGGCAGAAACGCACGACGAGAAAGACCGCCAGCGGTTCGCCGACCGCGTCCTTAGCATCGCCGAGGACGCCGTGTACTGGGCCATCGCGGTCATCCTGGTAGCCGGGGCGGCGGCCCTGCTGGTGGCCCAGGTCAGAACCATGTTCTCGTTACTGGACAAGCCCACCACCAACGTCATGCTGGAACTTCTGGACGGCGTGCTCCTGGTCTTCATCTTCGTCGAATTGCTCTACGCCGTGCGGACCAGCCTGCGGTCCCACGAGATCGCCGTCGAGCCGTTTTTGATCGTCGGAATCCTGGCCTGCATCAAGGAGATTGTGGTGCAGTCGGTGGAAGCGGCCAAGCTCGTGGGCCAGGGTCCGGAGTTCGCCAGGACCATCGTCCAGACCGGGGTGCTCGGCGGACTGGTACTGGTACTGGCGGTGGCAGCGTGGGTGCTGAGGCAGCGCAGCCTGGCGGCTCCGCCTGAAGGCTAGGGCAACTGAGACCGGAGTCGCCTACTCGGACCTCCGCACCGACATGTCTGCGTCGGCGTCGAGTCCGGAATTGTTCAGCGCCGCAACCCAACCGGTGATCTGACGTGCGATGTGCTGATCGGTCAGCCCGATGTCGGTGAGCACCTCACTGCGCGAGCCATGCGTCTGGAATTCCTGTGGCACACCGACATCGCGGCATGGCACATCGATTTCGACGGCCCGCAGTGCGGCGGACACCGAGGACCCGATGCCACCGTGCACGCCGTTGTCCTCCAGGGTCACGACGAGCTTGTGCGCCGAGGCCAGCGCGTGCAGCGCCTCGGGCACCGGAAGTACCCAGCGCGGATCGACGACGGTCACACCGATGCCGTGCTGCTGCAGACGCTGCGCGACCGCCAGGCCCATCCGGGCGAACGATCCGACGGCGATCAGCAGCACGTCGTCGGAGGACCCGGCGCTCGGCTTGGCCAAGATGTCGACCCCGTCGCGCCGCTCCAGCGCCGGGATGTCTTCACCGACGGAACCCCTCGGGAACCGGATGGCCGTCGGGCCGTCCTTGACCTCGAGTGCCTCGCCGAGTTCCTCACGCAGGCAGGCGGAGTCACGGGGTGCGGCGACCCGCATCCCGGGCACGATGCCCAGGATCGAGAGGTCCCAGACACCGTGGTGGCTGGCGCCATCGGGGCCGGTGACACCCGCGCGGTCCAGCACGATCGTCACCGGAAGCTTGTGCAGCGCAACGTCCATCATCATCTGGTCGAAGGCGCGGTTGAGGAACGTCGAATAGATGGCCACCACCGGGTGCATGCCACCCATGGCCAGTCCGGCGGCCGAGGTCATCGCGTGCTGCTCGGCGATACCGACGTCGAAGAGGCGGTCCGGGTACAGCTGGCCGAAGGCGGCCAGGCCGGTCGGGCCGGCCATCGCCGCGGTGATCGCGACGATGTCGCGGCGACGCTTGGCGATCTTGATCAGCTCGTCGGAAAAGGTGCCGGTCCAGCCCGGGGCGGACACGGCGGTCGCCTGGCCGGTGATCGGATCGATGATGCCGCAGGCGTGCATCTGTTCGGCTTCATCGGCCTCGGCGGGCGCGTAGCCCATCCCCTTGCGTGTGACGACATGCACGATGACCGGTGCGTTGAAGCCACGGGCGTGCCGCAGGGCCGCTTCGACGGCGTGCTCATCATGGCCGTCGATGGGACCGACGTACTTCAGGCCCAGATCGGTGAACATGGCCTGCGGCTGCAGCGCGTCCTTCAGGCCCGCCTTCACGCTGTGCATGCACTGATAGCAGATCTCCCCGATGACGGGCACACCGCGAACCACGTCGCGGCCCTTCTCCAGGAGCTTCTCGTAGCCGGGTTGCAGCTGCAGGGCCGCGAGGTGATCGGCCAGCCCGCCGATGGTGGGCGCATAGCTGCGGCCGTTGTCGTTGACGACGATGACCACCGGCCGCTTTGCTGCGGCGATGTTGTTGAGCGCTTCCCAGCACATACCGCCGGTCAGCGCGCCGTCACCGACGACGGCGACGACATGCCGGTTGCGGTGCCCGGACAGTTCGAAGGCCTTGGCCAGACCGTCGGCGTAGGACAGTGCCGTGCTGGCGTGGCTGGACTCGACCCAGTCGTGCTCGCTCTCGGCGCGCGCCGGGTAGCCCGACAATCCGTCCTTCATCCGCAGCTGGTCGAAGTCGTCGGCGCGTCCGGTCAGGATCTTGTGCACATAGGACTGGTGTCCGGTGTCGAAGATGATCGGATCGTGCGGCGAATCGAAGACCCGGTGCAGCGCCAGCGTCAACTCGACGACGCCGAGGTTCGGGCCCAGATGCCCACCGGTTGCAGCGACCTTGTGAATCAGGAATTCACGGATTTCACCGGCCAGCTCGACGAGCTGTGACTGGGACAGGTGCTGCAGATCGGCGGGACCGCGGATCTGTTTAAGCATCCCGCCAGTTTAGCCACGCAACACCCATCAGTCCTGTCGAGGCTGGTAGATGTCGGGCACTCCATCGTGGTCGGTGTCCATGGTCTCCTCCTGCTCGATACGCCGATATGTGGCGTTTCGGGTGGCCAGGAGCACCGAGGCGAGCAACGCCGCAAGCAGGGAGCCGACCAGCACGCCGACTTTCACAAATTCGTCACGTTCCGAACCGAGCCCGTAGGCGAGGTCACCGATCAGCAAGGACACCGTGAATCCGATGCCGGCGAGCATCGACACCCCCAGCACGTCCACCCAGCGCAGCGAGGAATCCAGCTCGGCTCTGGTGACCTTGGACAGTGTCCAGGTGGTCAGGAAGATGCCGATGGGTTTGCCGAGCACCAGGCCGAGCACGATGCCCAGCGTGATGGGGTCGGTGAGGGCTCTGGCCAGGCCGCTGAATCCGCCCAGACTCACCCCGGCCGCGAAGAACGCGAACACCGGGATGGCGATGCCCGCCGAGATGGGTCGCGAGCGGTGCTCGAAGTATTCGGCCATGCCGGAATCGGTCTCGACGCCGCGGCGTGTCGCGGCCCGGTGCACCGGGACCATGAACCCGAGCAGCACACCGGCGACGGTGGCGTGCACGCCGGACTCGTGCATCAGCACCCACGTCGCGATGGACAGCGGGATCAGAATCCACCAGGCCTGAACGCCGCGCTGGACGCAGACCGCGAAGATGGCCAGCGGAACCAGCGAGAGCCCCAGGGCCGCGATGTTGAGGCTGTCGGTATAGAAGACGGCGATCACGGTGATGGCCAGCAGATCGTCGACCACCGCCAACGTCAGCAGGAACATCCGCAGCGCCGAGGGCAGGTGGGTGGAAATGACGGCCAGCACGGCCACCGCGAACGCGATATCGGTCGCCGTCGGGATGGCCCACCCCTTGAGCGCGCCTTCTCCCCCCTGCGCAGCGACCGCGACGAAGATCAGCGCGGGCACCACCATGCCACCGACCGCGGCGGCGATGGGCATTGCGGCCCGGCCGGGGTCCCGCAGATCACCGGCGACGAACTCGCGTTTGAGTTCCAGGCCGACGACGAAGAAGAAGATGGCGAGCAACCCGTCGGCCGCCCAGGCGCCGAGGCTGAGGCTCAGGTGCAGGCCGAAGGGCTCGCCGCCGACTTCCAGATCTCGCAGCGCGAAATAGCTTTCCGCCCAAGGCGAGTTGGCCCAGACGATCGCGGCGGCGGCGGCGATCAGAAGAATGATGCCGCCGACGGTCTCCTTACGCAGGATCTCCGAGACCCTGCGGGTTTCCGGCCACGAGCCGCGACTCAACAGTCTGTTGCGGTGTTCGGTCATCGATTCTCCCTTGGTCAGCGTGGCGCGAACGCCGACCAGACTTCCCGGCACACCGGGTGTCAGGTTACCGGTGGGTGGGAGTTGATGCGGAACGAGTCCAGGGGCGTCGGCAGCTCGGGCCGTTGCCCAACTCAGCCTGCGTGCCGGCGGATTGCTGCGCACGACCTGCCGTCACGCGGCCCGCTGCGTCGACTCAGCGTGGTCGACGGCGGGCGGGACGGTCAGCTCGCCGCGTCTGTACGTGGACAGGTAGCGATCCACTTCGCCGGACACCACATTGTCCGCCCAGATGTTCTCGACCCGGCTCGAACCGGCGCGGAACGCTGCGACGGCGAGCGTGAAGGTGCCCACCAACGCGATCCCTGCCCACACGACCAGGGAACTGCCGAATGCCAGGGCAGCCACGAACAGCCCCAGGGAGACGAAGCCAAGGAGGAAGAACACATACGCGACATAAATGACCGTCGTTCCTGACGGTCCTCTCATCACCCTCATTGCAATCCTTTCGTAGCGCTACGCTACGTGAAGCGTAGCGCTACGTCGATCGTAGCGCATAATGGCGCCATGACGACCGCCCCCGACGTCGGAGATCGCATCGCCGACACGGCCCTGCGACTGTTGCGCTCAAGCGGACCGCGATCGGTCACCGTCCAGGCGGTTCAGTCACAATCCGGGATCGCAAAGACCACGATCTACCGCCGCTTCCGTGATCGTCGCGACATGCTGCGGGCGGCGTTGTCCCAGTTGATCGCCACGGCACCGGCGCCACCGCGAGCCGATGCCGATGCTCGGCTGCACTGGCTCATTCGACAGGCGGTCGGCGCCGTCGGCGATGGAATCGGCTTCGGCGGGTTCGCTTCCCTGCTGACCGAGGAGGACCCAGAGTTCAGCAGACTCTTCAGAGAAGTCCTCGTCGCGCAACGCGCGCCGCTCGTGACAGTGATCGAAGAGATGAAAAGCGACGGGGATATCGGCCCTGGCACGGACCCCGACATGTTGATCGACGCCATCGTGGGCGCCTATATCGCCGAACGCGCCCGCACCGGGCACGTGCGGAAGGACTGGGAGTCGCGGCTGATCGCAACGTGGTGGCCGACTCCGCCGAACTGATCGACACCACCGTCCGGGTCGTGTACCATCGAACACATGTTCGAACAGTCGGCGACCGACGAGCTGCAGGCCCGCGAAGCGGAGCTGCGGGATCGTATCGCCGACCTGGAACGACACAAGTCCGCCGCCGCTGCCGAGCAGGCGCGCAGCGCTGCAGAATGGGACGCCATCCGCCGCCAGCTCGAAGCGCGGGCCGGCGTTCCGGCCCAGCGGCGCGGGCGCGGCCTTTCCTCGGAGATTGCGCTCGCGCGCCGGGATTCGACCACAAAGGGCGATCAACACCTCGGGTTTGCCAAGGCATTGGTCCATGAAATGCCCTGCACGTTGGCCGCTTTGGAGGCGGGAGTGCTCTCGGAATGGCGAGCCACCATCATCGTGCGGGAGTCGGCGTGCCTGACGGTCGAGGATCGTCGTCGGCTCGATCATCGGATGTGCGGCGATCCGGCCGCACTCGACGGGCTGGGCAACAAACGGATCACCGCGAAGGCCAAAGCAATCGCCTACGAACTCGATCCGCACGCCGTCGTCGATCGGGCCGCCAAGGCGCCCGAGGAACGCAACGTGACCACCCGCCCGGCACCGGACAACATGCTGTACCTGACTGCGCTGCTGCCGATGGCGCAGGGAGTCTCGTGCTACGCCAGCCTGAAACACGCCGCCGACACCACTCCCGACGGCCGCTCGCGCGGGCAGACCATGGCCGACACCTTGGTCGAGCGCGTCACCGGACGCCCGGCCGACGTCCCGGTGCCGATGACGGTCAACATGGTGCTCTCCGACGAAGCCCTCCTGGCCAACGGTGACGACGCCGCCGCAGTCCAGGACTACGAGCCGATTCCGGCGGCGGTGGCCCGCAGGATGATCACCGATGCCATCGACGCACAGGGCTGGGTCGAGCTGCGCCGGCTGTACGCCGCCCCGGAGAGCGGCGCGCTGGTGGCGATGGACTCTCGCGCCCGGGCGTTCCCGAACGGTCTGGCACAGTTCATCCGGCTGCGCGACCACACCTGCCGAACCCCGTACTGCGATGCGCCGATTCGCCATATCGATCATGCCGAGCCGCATGTACGGGGCGGCCGAACGAACGCATTGAACGGTCGAGGCTCGTGCGAACGGTGCAATCACGTCAAGGAACAGCCGGGCTGGACGGTGCGCACCCTGTTCGATCCGGGTGGCAGACACGTGGCCGAGCACACCACCCCCACCGGGGCCACCTACCGATCGACCGCGCCACCGATCGCCGGCGGTCTGCGCATCCTGACCCGTGACGTACACCTCGTCACCGTCCACCGCGCGGCCTGATTACCGGCTGAGCACCGCCACACATTCCACGTGGTGGGTGAGCGGGAACGAATCGAACACCCGCAACTGCTCCACGGTGTACCCCTGCCGCCGATACTCCCCCACGTCACGGGCGAATGATGCTGCCTCACAGCCGATATGGATGATGCGCGGCACCTCGGCTGCGGCCAGCTGTTCGATGACCTCCCGGCCCGCGCCGGCACGCGGTGGATCCAGCACCACCACATCGGCCCGGCCCTTCTCCGCCGACAATGCGCGACGCACCGAATCCGTCACCACCGACACCTGCGGCAGGTCGGCAAGCGCCGTCCGCGCGGACCGGGCCGCGCCACGTGAGGTGTCGACGGTGAGCACCCGCCCGGTCGGCCCCACCACCTCGGCCAGCACGGCAGCGAAAACGCCTGCCCCGCCGTAGAGATCCCATGCGGTCATGCCGGGCTGCACATCCGCCGCCTCACTCACCAGTGCGCTGTAGACGCGGGGCGCGTCACGGTGCGCCTGCCAGAACGCGGTGACCGGGATCCGCCACTGCCGCCCGCCGATCTCCTGCACCGCCTCATAATCACCCTCGACGACCTGCGTGCTCGCCTTGCGCCCGCCGTTACGCGGGCCGGCCTGCACCACATGCCGGCGCCCGGCATCATCGAGCGCCACGTGGAGTTGCGCCCCCGGCGGCCACCGGGGCCCATCCAGGCCGTCGAGCATCCCGTCGGGCAGCTGCGCACAGTTCAGATCATCGGCCAATTCGGCGCTGTGGTAGCGGTGGAAGCCCGCCCGGCCGGCGTCCGAGACGTCCAGGCGCACCCGGGTGCGCCAGCCCGTCGCCCCACCCTCGCCGACTTCCTCGGCCACACCTGACCATTCGTGGCCGCCGAGTCGCTCCAGCTGATTGGCGACCACCGCCCCCTTGAGCCGACGCGCGGCGGCGGGTTCGGCGAATGCCAGATCACAGCACCCTGCACCGTCGCGTCCGGCAATGGTGCACAGCGAGTCGATCCGGTCCGGTGACGGCTCGATCACCTCGACAACGTCGGCATGCCAATACGATCCACGTTCGGAGACCACCCGTACCCGCACCACCTCATCGGGTAGCGCGTAGCGCACGAAGACGACACGGCCGTCGTGGCGTGCCACGCAACTACCGCCATTGGCGGCCGGCCCTGTGGTCAGGATCAGGTCAGCCTCGGGTGCGGTCAATCAAGAAATCCTCTTCGTGCATCGCCGGGCGCGGACTGCGGCTCCAGTGTCTTGAGCCGCTCCGACGAGTTGAGCTGCCAGGGTACCGAAGTCACCATGACGTTCGGCTCGAAGAGCAGTCTGCCCTTCAACCGCAGCGCGCTCTGGTTGTGCAGCACCTGCTCCCACCAATGGCCGACCACGTACTCCGGGATGAACACCGTGACCACGGTGCGCGGCGATTCCTTGGTGACCCGCTTGACGTAATCCAGTACGGGCCGGGTGATCTCGCGGTAGGGCGAGGCAATGACCTTCAGCGGTGTGCTGACATCGCTCTCCTCCCAGGTGTGCACGAGCTCGCGGGTCTCGGCGTCGTCGACGCTGACCGTGATCGCCTCGAGCACGTCCGGGCGGGTCGCCCGCGCATAGGCCAGCGCCCGGCGGGTCGGCAGATGCAGCTTGGACACCAGTACCACCGCGTGGTTGCGGCTGGGCAGCACGACGTCTTCCAGGTTGGCCTCCTGCTCGTCGAGCTCCCGGGCCACCGTGTCGTAATGCTTGCGGATCAGTTTCATGATCACGAACAGCACCGCCATCGCCACGATCGCGATCCAGGCGCCCGCCAGGAACTTCGTGACCACCACCACCAGCAGGACCGTGCCGGTACACACGCACCCGATCGCGTTGATCACCCGCGAGCGCATCATCGTGCGTCGGGTCGCAGGGTCGGTCTCGATCTTCAGGAAGCGGGTCCAGTGCCGCACCATGCCGAGCTGGCTGAGCGTGAACGACACGAACACCCCGACGATGTAGAGCTGGATCAGCGCCGTGGTCTCGGCCTGGAAGGCGACCACGAAGGCGACCGCGGCGAACGCCAGGAACAGGATGCCGTTGGAGAATGCCAGCCGATCACCGCGGGTGTGCAACTGCCGAGGCAGATAGCGATCCTGCGCCAGAATCGATCCGAGCACCGGGAAACCGTTGAACGCGGTATTGGCCGCCAGCACCAGGATCAGCGCGGTCACCAGCGCGATGAGGAACAACCCGACCGGGAAATCGTGGAACACCGCATCGGCCAATTGCGCGATCAGTGTCCGCTGGTGGTAGCCCTCCGGGGCCCCCACCAGCTGCTCGTCGGGCCGCTCGGCCATCTTCACGCCGGTTTCCTTGGCCAGCAGAATGATCCCCATGAACAGCGTGGTCGCGATCCCACCGAGCAGCAGCAAGGTGGTGGCGGCGTTACGCGACTTGGGTTTCCGGAAGGCCGGCACACCGTTGCTGATGGCCTCCACACCCGTCAGGGCCGCAGACCCCGAGGAGAAGGCCCGCGCCACCAGGAACACCAACGCGAACCCGAGGATCTCACCGTGCTCGGAGCGCACCTCGAAATCCGCTGATTCGGCCTTCAGCTCGTGGTCCAGCACGAAGATCTGGAAGAACCCCCACGCCAGCATGACGATCATGCCGACCATGAAGGCATAGGTGGGGATCGCGAAGGCCGTGCCCGACTCCCGGATGCCGCGCAGATTCAGCGAGGCCAGCACCAAGATCGCCACCACCGCGAACCACACCTTGTGCTGGGCGATGAACGGTACCGCCGATCCGATGTTGGCCATCGCCGAGGACATCGACACCGCCACCGTCAGCACATAGTCCACCAGCAGCGCGCTGGCCACCGTAAGGCCCGGCGTCGGGCCGAGATTGGTGGTCACCACCTCGTAGTCGCCACCACCCGATGGGTAGGCGTGCACGTTCTGGCGGTAGCTGGCGATCACGATCAGCATGACGGCGGCCACTGCCAGGCCGATCCACGGCGCAAACGAGTACGCCGACAGTCCGGCCACCGAGAGCACCAGGAAGATCTCCTCGGGTGCATAGGCGGTCGACGACAAGGCATCGGAGGCGAAGACCGGCAAGGCGATCCGCTTGGGAAGAAGCGTGTGACCGAGCTTGTCGCTGCGGAACGGTCTCCCCAGGACCAGCCTGCGCGTGGCGGTCGATAGCTTGGACACGAGTGCCAAGAGTAGGCGCACCCGGGTTTGGCTGTAGCGTTCCGGGTGCGCTGAATCAACGGCGTGTTCGATGTTGCGGTATTCCTGGGCAGCGGCCAGAGAGGACCGAGGGTGCGGGTAGTGGTGATGGGGTGCGGCCGGGTCGGCGCATCGCTGGCGGACGGCTTGGCCAGGATCGGCCATGAGGTGGCCGTCATCGACCGGGATGCGACGGCGTTCAACCGGCTGTCCCCCGAGTTCCCCGGTGAGCGGGTGCTCGGCATGGGTTTCGACCGGGATGTGCTCCTGCGCGCCGGGATTCAGGACGCCGGAGCCTTCGCCGCGGTGTCCTCCGGCGACAACTCGAACATCATCTCCGCCCGGGTGGCGCGCGAGACGTTCGGCGTCGAACGCGTCGTCGCGCGTATCTACGACGCCAAACGTGCCGCGGTCTACGAACGTCTGGGCATCCCGACGGTGGCCACCGTGCCGTGGACCACCGACCGCCTGCTCAACGTGCTCACCCGGGAATCCGAGACCACCAAGTGGCGGGATCCGTCCGGCAACGTCGGAGTGGCCGAACTGCCGCTGCACGAGGACTGGGCCGGCCACGCGGTGACCGAACTGGAAGCCGCCACCGGAGGCCGCGTCGCGTTCATGCTGCGCCTGGGCACCGGACTGCTACCCGACAACAAGACCGTCATCCAGGCGGGTGACCACGTGTTCCTCGCCGCCATCTCCGGGCACATCGGCGAGGCACTGGCGATGTCGGCCCTGCCGCCGAGCGAGGACAACGATCGCTGATGAAAGTCGCCATCGCCGGAGCCGGCGCAGTGGGCCGTTCCATCGCCCGCGAACTCGTCGCAAGCCACGACGTCACGCTGCTGGAGCGTGATCCCGCACACATCGACGCCGACGACATCCCGGCAGCGCACTGGCGCCTCGGCGACGCCTGCGAGATCAGCCTGCTGGAATCGGTGCGGTTGCAGGAGTTCGACGTGGTGATCGCCGCCACCGGCGACGACAAAGCCAATGTGGTGCTCAGCCTGCTGGCCAAAACCGAGTTCGCGGTGCCCCGGGTGGTCGCACGGGTCAACGACCCGCGTAACGAGTGGCTCTTCGACGAGAACTGGGGCGTCGACGTGGCGGTGTCCACACCGCGCATGTTGGCCTCGCTGGTCGAGGAGGCCGTCGCGGTGGGTGACCTGGTGCGGCTGCTGAGCTTCCGGAAGGGCCAGGCCAACCTGGTCGAGATCACCCTGCCCGACGACACCCCGTGGGGTGGCAAGGCCGTCAAGCGGCTCAATCTGCCGCGTGACGCGTCCCTGGTGACGATTCTGCGCGGCCCGCGGGTGATCGTGCCGGAGGCCGACGAGCCGCTGGAGGGTGGCGACGAGTTGGTGTTCGTGGCCACCGCCGACGCCGAGGACGAACTACGCGTGCTGCTGCTGCATCCTCAGGCGCGCTGAGCGGGCTCGTGGGCGTGTAGTGCCCGCTGCGCGACCTTGATGGCGAAGTAGGTGATGACGGCCGCCACCCCGGTCAACGGCCAGCCCATGGCGATCCGGGCGACCCCGAGCAGACCGGTCTCGTCGGCGTCATAGAGGTAGTGCTGGACCAGGAAACGGGATGCGAAGACCGCCACCCAGGTCAGTGTCGCGATATCGAAGGCGAGAACCGCCCGGCGCACCTTCCGCCAGTCGCGGTCGTGGTTGTTGACCCAACCCCAGATGTAGCCCACCACGGGACGCCGGATCAGCACCGAGAGCGCGAACACCGAGGCCCACACCAGCGACGACCAGATGCCCAGCAGGAAATAGCCTTTGGACTCGCCGACCAGGTAGGCAATGAGCGCACTGATGCCGACGCCCATGAATCCGGACACGGCCGGCTGCAAGGACTCCTTGCGGATCAGCCGCCACACCAGGACGAGCGCCGCCACCCCGAGGGCGGCGTAGATCGCGGGCATCAAGCCGAAGTTGGTCGACACCGGCACGAACACCAACACCGGAAGAGAGGAGTAGATCAGGCCACTGATGCCGCCCATCTGCTCCAGAACGGCCTGGGCGCCCTTCTTGGGCGGCTCCTCGGCGGCGGCGTCGGCGGTGGATTGCTCGGAGTTCTGCTCCGTCACTTCTGAATCTCGTAGAGCGGGTTGTAGATGGCCTTGGTGCCGTTGTCGAGTTGGCCGAGGCGGCCGCGCACACGCAGTGTCAGACCGGACTCGATACCCGCGATGCGGCGCTGTCCCAGCCACACCAGGGTCACTGAATCGGTGCCGTCGAACAATTCGGCCTTGACGCCACCGGCGCAGCCCTTGCCGTTGCACTCGACGCTGCGCAGCGTGCCGACCATGGTGACTTCCTGGCCGCGCTGACAGTCGATGGCCTTTTGCGCGCCGGTGCCGGCGGCCTCATCGCTGAGCTGATCGACGTCGACTTGCTCGGGGTCTTCCGTCAGTCGGCGGGTGAGCCGACGCAGATACCCTTCGGCCGTAGCCATACCTCTCCCTGCCGCGAATCCGTCGTGGATCCACTACCTGACCAACGCCACCGTAGACCTGTTGGTTCCGATTCGCCACGTCGCGCGCGGGCAACGCTGCGGAACTGTCACCATCGTGTGATGGCCGTCAACTTGCGTGGTGTGACAACGGTTCTGTTGGCCGGGACCGGCTCCGATGACGACTATGTCTACCGGGCCTTTTCCGCAGCGTTGCACGACGTCGGTGCGATCGTCGTCACACCGGCGCCCGAACCGTCCAGGCTGATCGCCGGATACCTCGCCGCCCTGGACGAGGCCGCGCGCAGCGGCGCGCCGATCGCCGTCGGCGGGGTGTCCATCGGCGCCGCGGTGGCCACCGCCTGGGCGCTGAAGCATCCCAGCAGGACCGTGGCAGTACTGGCGGCGCTGCCCGCCTGGTCCGGTGCGCCCGGCGACGCGCCCGCCGCGCTGACCGCCCGCCATTCGGCCCAGCAGCTGCGCGAGGAAGGGCTGACCGCCACCGTCGCCGCGATGCAGGCCGGCAGCCCGCCGTGGCTGGCCGCCGAGTTGACCCGGTCCTGGCTGGCCCAGTGGCCCGCACTGCCCGATGCCATGGCCGAAGCGGCCGCCTATGTGGCACCGACGGTCGAGGAACTGAGGGCGCTGACGGTACCGATGGGCCTGGCGGCCGCCGTGGACGATCCCGTGCACCCCGCCGACGTCGCGGTCGAGTGGGCGGCAGCGGCCCAGCATGCGGTACTGCACACGCTGACGCTCGAGGAGATGGGCGCCGACCCCGCCCGGCTGGGCGCGGCCTGTGTCGCCGCCCTGCTGGAGAACTAGCCGCCGGTGATGGTGCTGCGCATCTGCTGCATCGCCGAACCCTCGGCGCTGCGCCGTGCCGCCGGCTCCGGCGGCAGCTGGCCCTGCGCCTGCGCCTGGGCCTGCGCCTGTTCGGCGGCAGCGCGCAGCTGAGCGGCCATCGCTTCGGGCAACTGCACGGTCAGTGGCGTGCGCACCGGCAGCGGCGTGTCACCACGGCGAACCACAGTGTCGGCCAACGCTTCCCGCGCCTCCGCGGCCAACGCATCGGCATTCTCGGGCAACCCGTTGACGACACAGCGGATCATCCAGCGGTAGCCGTCCACGCCGATGAAGCGGACCACCCCGGGCTGCTGTCCCTCCGGCGCCGACGTGCTGGCCCCGACCACCTCACGGCCCCAGGGTCCGTCCTCGACCCGAACCTTCACATTGTCCTTGCGCAGCGACTCGGCCAACTCCGCAGCCACCTCACGCCACAGGCCGGCCGATTTCGGGGCCGCGTAGGCCGCGACGGTGAACCGGCCGTTGGGGGTCACCACCCACACCGAACTGGGCACCCCCTGGTCGGTCAGTTCCACCTGCACCTGGCCCGCCGCGGGCATCGGGACCAGAACGGACCCGAGATCCAGCCGCGCATGCTTCGCCGACTCCGGGTCGTCGAAATCCTCGATATCGAACGGTCCGTCGAACTCTTCGGCTTCGTCAGTCACGTTGTCGCCCTCTTTCACAAACTCGAATGTCCGCCGGATGAACCGTGCCCACCCGCGCCGCGGGTCGTCTCGGCCAGCCCGGCCTCGTCGAACGATGTCACCTCGACGAGCTCCGGCAGTTCCACCCGCTGGACCAGCAGCTGGGCGATGCGATCTCCGCGCCGCACCACGATCGGCTCCCGCGGGTCGAGATTTATCAGTGTCACCTTGATCTCGCCACGGTAACCGGCGTCGACGGTGCCGGGCGTGTTGACGATCGAAAGCCCCACGCGGGTGGCCAATCCCGACCGCGGATGGATCAATCCGACCATCCCGTGCGGGATGGCGACGGCGATCCCGGTCGGTACCAGCGACCGGTGGCCGGGCGCCAGTTCGACATCGACGGCGCTGAACAGGTCGACGCCGGCGTCGCCGTCATGGGCCCGGCTGGGCATGGGCAGGTCGCGATCCAATCGCACGACCGCCAGAGAAGTGGGCACGGCGGATGAGATTACTCTTGGGCAGGTGTCAGACACGCGCGCCATCACCCAAACCGTGCGCTACCGCGAGCGCCTGCGGCTGCCGTGGTGGTTCTGGTTGCCCGGATTGGGACTTGCCGCCCTCATCGCCGCCGAAGTGAACATGGGCGTGGAGGGCCTGCCGGACTGGGCGCCCTATGCGGTGCTGTTGCCGGTCGCCGCGGCCGCGCTGATATGGGCGGGCCGGATGGAGATCAAGGTCGTCCAGAACGGGGAGGGACCTGATGGCGCCGTCGAGCTGTGGGCCGGCCCGGCACATCTCCCGGTGAGCGTCATCTCGCGGTCCGCCGAAGTGCCCAGGTCGGCCAAGTCGGCGGCGCTGGGCCGCCAACTCGACCCTGCGGCCTACGTCCTGCACAGGGCATGGGTCGGCCCGATGGTCCTCATCGTGCTCGACGATCCGGACGACCCCACCCCGTATTGGTTGGTCAGCTGCCGACACCCCGACCGGGTGCTGGCCGCGTTGCGCAGCTGACCGCTGCGATCACGCCGCGCAGTCCGTGCAGACGAACAGTCCGTTCTTCTCACTGGCCAGCCGGCTGCGGTGATGCACCAGGAAACAGCTGGAGCAGGTGAACTCATCGGCCTGCTTCGGGACGACCCGAACGGACAGCTCCTCACCGGACAGATCTGCACCCGGGAGTTCGAACGATTCCGCGGACTCTGATTCATCGACGTCCACAACGGCCGATTGGGCCTCGTTTCGTCGCGCTTTGAGCTCTTCCAGCGAATCCTCGGACACATCGTCTGTCTCGGTTCGCCGTGGAGCGTCGTAGTCGGTAGCCATATTCATCCCCTCCGGTACCGTTTGCAGCACCCTTGCAGCAGTGCTTTGTACCAGCGTCGAACGCCTACACCAAATGATTCGTGCCCGGAATCGGCGCAGATTGACTGTGATTTATATCACACAGCAAAACCCCTGGTAGGAATGCATGCCCTGGCATGGCCTTAAGGTGCAGGGGTGGTCGCATCCATCACCGAGGGCACGGCGTTCGACAAACACGGTCGTCCGTTCCGTCGCCGCAACCATGTGCCCGTGCTGTGCCTGTTCCTGGCGCTCGCCTTGGTGACCGGCGTGGTGTGGGTGATCGCGCTCAATCAGACCACCGAGGCGACTCAGGCCGTCGCCTGCAACGCACCACCCCCACCCACCGGCGACGCCAGCCAGCCCGTCCTCGGTCAGCAGGTGTCCCCGACCGAGATGACCGAGGTGATGCCGGCGCGGCTGGCCGACACCAAGGTGCAGGTACTCAATGCCAGCGGCCAGGGCGGGCAGGCGGCCGAGGTGTCCGGCGCGCTGCGCGACCTTGGCTTCGCCCAGCCCACCGCGGCCAACGACGCGGTGTACGCCAACAGCCGGCTCGAATGCCAGGGCCAGATCCGGTTCGGTGAAACCGGACGCGCCGCGGCCGCCGCCGTCTGGCTGGTCGCGCCGTGCACCGAACTTTTCCTGGACGGCCGCACCGATGACACGGTGGATCTGGCCGTGGGCACCGAGTTCAGCGAGTTCAGCCGCAGCGACGATATCGACGCCATGCTGGCGGGGCTGCGCCCGGACGCCACCGCGCCCGCCGATGCGTCGCTGCTGACCAAGATCCACAGCGCGACCTGCTGACCTACCCGACCTGCCCCAGGGCCTCGTCGAGTGCGGCCGCCACGCCCGGCGCGGCGGCCACCAACACGTCCTGCGCGTCACCCGTCACCGCCGGTAGCCGCAGCACCGCGCCGGCCTCGGCGGCGATCACCGCCCCCGCCGCCCAGTCCCACACGTGCACGCCGTCCTCGAAATAGGCGTCGAGGCGCCCGGAGGCCACCATGCACAGATCCAGCGCACACGATCCGATCCGGCGGATATCGCGCACGCCGGGCAGCAGCGCCGCCAGCACCGCGGCCTGCCGCCGCCGCTGTTCGGCGTCATAGGAGAACCCGGTACCCAGCAGCGCCAGCGACAGGTCATCGATCGCGTTGCACCGCAACGCGGTTGACACGCCGTCGCGGGTCACGGTGGCGCCGTGCCCGACCGCGGCCGAATACAGCTCGCCGGTGGCCACATTGACCACCGCACCGGCCACCGAGACGCCGTCGATCTGCACGCCGACCGACACCGCATACGCCTCGATGCCGTAGACGAAGTTGACCGTCCCGTCGATCGGGTCGATCACCCAGACCGGCACGCCGGGCTCAGCCACCGCCGAACCGCCCTCTTCCTCGCCGAGGACATGATCATCGGGCCGGCGTTCGGCGAGGCGCTCGCGCAGCAGCCGCTCGGTCTCGGTGTCCACCACGGTGACCGGATCGGTCGGGCTGCTCTTGGCGCGGACGGCACCGGCGGCGGGCGCCCCGCCGAACACCTCGAGCCGTCGGGTCCGCACGAAAGCGGCCGCCTCCGTGGCCAGTTGCCCCGCCACCGCGCGCAGCGTCCGGGGATCGTTGTCATCGGGCATGGCTACATCGCACCACAAGCCTCTATTGTGGTGGCGAATTACCTTGTCCGCCGCCTGCTTAGGAGCGTGCCAGTGACCGAATCGACCAACACCGGATTCGGCGTCGACGTCGGCGGCAGCGGAATCAAGGGCGGCATCGTCGACCTGGACACCGGCGAACTGGTCGGAGAGCGCTTCAAACTCGCCACGCCACAACCGGCCACCCCGGCCGCGGTGGCCACCACCGTCGCCACCGTGGTCCGCGAGTTCGGTTGGACCGGCAAACTCGGCGTGACCTACCCGGGCGTGGTGGCCAACGGCATCGTGCGCACCGCGGCCAACGTGGACAAGGACTGGATCGGCGTCGACGCGGCCACGGTCATCAGCGCCGAACTCGGCGGGCAGCACGTCACGGTGCTCAACGACGCCGACGCCGCCGGCCTGGCCGAGGAGCGCTACGGCGCGGGCAAGGGCCACACCGGCGTGATCGTGCTGCTCACGTTCGGCACCGGTATCGGATCGGCCGTCATCCACAACGGGGTGCTGCTACCCAACACCGAGTTCGGCCACCTCGAGGTGGGCGGCAAGGAAGCCGAGCACCGGGCCGCATCCTCGGTGAAGGAACGTAAGGAATGGAACTACCAGCGCTGGACCGAAGAGGTCACCAAAGTGCTGGTAGCGGTCGAGAACGCGATCTGGCCGGACCTGTTCATCGCCGGCGGCGGCATCAGCCGCAAGGCCGACCGCTGGATCCCGATGCTCAAGAACCGCGTCCCGGTGGTGCCCGCCGCCCTGCTCAACAGCGCCGGGATCGTGGGTGCCGCGATGGCCGCAGAGGGCATCCACGTCAAGCCCTGATTTCGCCGAACACGACGCGCGCGCCGAGTCAAATTTGCCGCTCGGCGCAGTGCGCGCCCACACTGTCGTTACAATGGTCAATGGCGGCCGCCTACCGAGATAGCGGCGGATATCCGAGCAGAGATCAAACGCCAATATTCGAGACAGCCGACGATTTTCGGTGACGCCTGCGCGCGCCATCGGATCCGCAAGACCGAGAGGGTGTACGTGGCAGCGACAAAGACCAGCCCGGCAACCGATGAGCTGGTAACGCCCACCGCAACCAAGACGCCTGCAAAGAAGGCGCCCGCCAAGGCCGCTGCAAAGGCGCCTGCCAAGCGGGCCGCCAAAAAAGCTCCCGCCAAGAAGGCCCCGGCCAAGGGTGCCGGGTCCCGCACCAAGAAGGACGAGTCCGCCGAGGGCGTCACCGATGGCGAAGACATCGAGGCCACCGACGATCTCGAAGTGGAGCCCGGCGACGTCCTCGACGTCGAGGATGTCGAGATCGACGACGTCGAGATCGAGGACGACGCCGAGGACCCCGAAGAGGCCGAGGCCGAGGGTGACGAGGCGGAAGCCACCGACGGCGCCAAGGCCAAGCCCGTCAAGGCCGATGAGGGGATCGCCGAGCCGTCCGAGAAGGACAAGGCCTCCGGTGACTTCGTCTGGGATGAAGAGGAATCCGAGGCGCTGCGCCAGGCACGCAAGGATGCCGAGCTCACCGCGTCCGCGGACTCGGTCCGCGCCTATCTGAAGCAGATCGGCAAGGTGGCGCTGCTCAACGCCGAAGAGGAAGTCGAGCTCGCCAAGCGCATCGAGGCCGGGTTGTACGCGACTCAGCTGATGACCGAACTGACCGAGAAGGGCGAGAAGCTGCCCGCCGCCCAGCGCCGCGATATGCAGTGGATCTGCCGCGACGGTGACCGGGCCAAGAACCACCTGCTCGAAGCCAACCTGCGCCTGGTGGTCTCGCTGGCCAAGCGCTACACCGGCCGCGGCATGGCGTTCCTGGACCTCATCCAGGAGGGCAACCTCGGTCTGATCCGCGCGGTCGAGAAGTTCGACTACACCAAGGGCTACAAGTTCTCCACGTACGCCACCTGGTGGATCCGGCAGGCCATCACCCGCGCCATGGCCGATCAGGCCCGTACCATCCGCATCCCGGTGCACATGGTCGAGGTGATCAACAAGCTCGGCCGCATCCAGCGCGAACTGCTGCAGGACCTGGGCCGCGAGCCCACGCCCGAAGAGCTGGCCAAGGAAATGGACATCACGCCGGAGAAGGTGCTGGAGATCCAGCAGTACGCCCGTGAGCCCATCTCGCTGGACCAGACCATCGGCGACGAGGGCGACAGCCAGCTCGGCGACTTCATCGAGGACTCCGAGGCCGTGGTGGCCGTGGACGCGGTCAGTTTCACGCTGCTGCAGGATCAGCTGCAGTCGGTGCTGGAGACACTGTCCGAGCGCGAGGCCGGCGTGGTCCGGCTGCGTTTCGGCCTGACCGACGGCCAGCCCCGCACCCTCGACGAGATCGGCCAGGTCTACGGCGTCACGCGGGAGCGCATCCGTCAGATCGAGTCCAAGACGATGAGCAAGCTGCGCCACCCGAGCCGCTCTCAGGTCCTGCGCGACTACCTGGACTAGTGCTTGACGCGACGGGTCCGCAGTTTGTAGCTCATCGGCCACGACTCGCGTGACTCGTCGCCGGTCAACGGCACTCCCTGGCTGCCCAGCTTGACGTCGTAGGCCTCCAGATCGGGTCCTGCCTCACGCTCGGCCCGTTCGCGGGCGAGGTAGTACAGCTGGTCGATCTCGAGCTCCTTGAACGCGACGAAGGTGCTGCGCCGGACGGCGTGCGGGCTGGTGGCCTCGGCGACCATCCGTTCGGTCAGCACCCGGCCACCCAGCACCGCCGCACCGAGCAGCGCGAACGGCAGCACCCAGTAACAGATGAACGACAGCGGGGTCTTGGTGTCCAGGATCGTCGCGTCGCCGTACACGATCGGCGGGATCGCCGAGGAGATCGTCATCCCGGCGAATGCTGCCACCCAGATCCAGGTGATCCGGGTCGTGATCGCGGCGAACAGTTCGCTCTTGATCACCTCGGCCGGCTGATCGGCTTCGGCGAACTCGCGCACGAACGGCCTGCCGGCCAGCACGCCGATGAGCGCGACCAGAAAGATGCCCAGGCTGCTCAGCGGCTGGAGCCAGCGCTCCATGAAGACCTGGCTGACGGTGAGGGTCAGCACCGTCAGCACCGCGAACGTGGCGATGGCGCCGATCTCCAGAGTGCGGGCCGCGCCGCCACGCACCCGCCCGATGACATAGGAGGCCACCGCGACCGCGAGTGCCACCAGCACCGCAACCGTGAAGGGCACGTTGCCGACCAGAATCCAGTAGACGATCCACGGCGCGAAGCCGGACAGTGTTGCCACAGTCAGCCAGTTTACAAAGTCATCGGCATTTGTTAATCAGCGAATCACCACGGCGCTGGGTTCTCTTGGCGAACCGAGCATTTCGCGGTGCGACGGCGGCCGGCGCCCGTCCTCGTCGGTGATCCCGTAGCGGTTCGCCAGTTCGGCGGCGATCAGCGTCCGCCCGCTCAGGGCGGCCAGTTCCGGATCGGCGAACAACGCGTCGATCAGATGCCCGGTGAACTCCGGGGTTTCGGCGTGCCGGGCGGTCGCCGCCAGTGCATCCGGTGTGCCGGCGAACGCCGAGCGCAGCCGTTCGGTCAGCAGGATGCCCATCCAGATGGACACGCAGGCCACCGTGGTACCGCCGAAATCGACGGCCATATCGGCCGCCATCTTGTCGATGCCGGCCTTCTGCGCGCCATACGCGGGGCCGTGCATGTAGCAGACCGATCCCGGCGAGGAGGTGAAGGCGATCAGCCCGCGCGGGCGGGCGGTCAGCAGGGGCGCCGCGTGCCAGGACGCGACGTAGGCCGAGCGCAGTCCGACGTCCAGCACGTCGCCCAGACCGACGGGCTTCTCCCAGAAGGGCTTCGCACCGGTGAGCTCGTCGTGGATCACGGCCGCGTTGTTGACCAACAGGTCCAGCCCGCCGTTCTCGTCACGCACACGGGCGAACAACTGCGCCACCGCGTCATCGTCGGCATGGTCGACCGGCACCGCCACCCCGACGCCGCCGGCCGCGCTGACCAGATCAGCGGTGCCGGAATCCGCGACGGAGCGGCCGGTGACGTAGACCCGCCAACCGTGGGCGCCGAGGGCCGCCGCGATACCGCGGCCGGCGCCACGGCTGGCGCCGGTCACCACTGCGACGCGCCCGGATGCACTCACTCCCCCAACCTAACGTCCCAGCTTCCGCGTCTACGATGGCGGCGTGGATTTCGAGGCGGCCGTGGGCTATTCGGGAGTCGCCGGCAACTCAGCGAACGAGCCGTCCGCGGCGGGCAGATAGCGCGTGACACTTGTCACAGCGTCAGCGGGCAACGGGCCGTACAGGTGTGGGAACAGCATCGATTCAGGATCGGTCGGCACCCCCGGCTCCCAGCGGACCGGATCGACGAGCCGGGAAGGATCGATGCTCAGCAACACGAGATCAGTGCGCCCCGCGTACAGGCGGTTGGCCGGCAAATGAACCTGCTCAGGGGACGACAGATGAATGAAACCGGCTTCGGCCAGCGAGGCGGGCCGGTGCACACCGACCTCCGACGCGCGCTGCCATTCCTGGTCGGCGCACAGGTGCACCAGGACAGCGTTTTGGGTACCCATGGTTTCCAGCTTGCTCCCCCGGTAACGCGACCGCAGTGAGACACGACACACCGGTGAACCCCCGGGGAACAAGGCCAGAACCGAAAACGTCTGACACAGTAGACATACGCACCAAAGCTGAACGGAGGATGTGCCGTGAACGCAACTCTGATAAGTCCGGAACTGACCCGGGCCGATCGCTGCGACCGCTGTGGTGCCGCCGCGCGTGTACGCGCGAAGCTGCCGTCCGGCGCCGAACTGTTGTTCTGCCAGCACCACGCCAACGAACACGAAGCCAAGCTGATCGAACTGGCTGCCGTGATCGAGGTCAGCGCAGTCGACGCCTAGCGACCCGTCCGCCCGGTGCTCCCGGGCGGTGGAGTCCGTCGTCGGGAATGCTGGTCTGGTGATGACCGATCAGTCCCCGGCGAAGCCATCACGCCATCACGTCTGGCCGATCACCAAACGCACCCTGAGCAAATCCTGGGACGACTCGATCTTCTCCGAATCGGCCCAGGCCGCCTTCTGGTGTGCGCTGTCGCTACCGCCACTGCTGCTGGGCATGCTCGGCAGCCTGGCCTACCTGGCACCGCTGTTCGGTCCGGACACCCTGCCGACCATCGAGAATCAGCTCATCGGCACCTCGGAACGGTTCTTCTCGCAAAACGTCGTCAACGAGATCATCGCGCCGACCATCTACGACATCGTGCGGTCCGCCCGCGGCGAGGTCGTGTCGCTGGGATTCGTCATCTCGCTGTGGGCGGGATCCTCGGCGGTATCGGCCTTCGTCGACTCGGTGGTCGAGGCGCATGACCAGACGCCGCTGCGCCATCCGGTGCGGCAGCGCTTCTTCGCCCTCGGGCTGTACGTGATCATGCTGGTGAGCGCCGTGCTGACGGCGCCGTTCATCGCGCTGGGCCCGCGCAAGATCACCACCTACATCCCGGACAGCTGGTCGCATGTGCTGCAGTACGGGTACTACCCGGTGCTGGTGATCGCGCTGATCCTGGCGGTGACCGTGCTGTACCGGGTGTCACTGCCCAGCCCGTTGCCCACCCACCGGCTGGTGGTCGGTGCCGCGCTGGCGACTGCGGTGTTCCTGATCGCCACCTTCAGTCTGCGGTTCTATCTGACCTGGATCACCGCGACCGGCTATACCTACGGCGCGCTCGCCACGCCGATCGCGTTCCTGCTGTTCGCGTTCCTGGCCGGATTCGCCGTCATGATCGGCGCGGAACTCAACGCCGCGATCCAGGAGGAGTGGCCGGCCCCGGACACCCACGCGCGGCGGCTGCGCGTATGGATCGCGGGGAAGACCGAGAAGAGCGCTACTTCTTGAGCTGCTCGTAGATTCGCTTGCAGTCCGGGCAGACCGGAGAACCCGGCTTGGCCGACTTGGTGACCGGAAAGACCTCACCGCACAGCGCCACGACATGCGTGCCCATGACGGCACTTTCGGCGATCTTCTCCTTCTTCACGTAGTGGAAGAACTTGGGGGTGTCGTCGTCGGTCCCGTCATCGACGCGTTCGTCGGTATCCGGCCGCTCGATGGTCTCGGTCTGCATTGCTCCATTGTGCCCGAGACCGGCCACCCCACGCGCCCGAAGATGTGCAACAGTGGAGGTATGAAACACGGCCCCGAGCTGAGTTTCGACGACGAAGGTCGCCCGGTCCTCATCACCCGCGCTGCACTCCCCCAGGACGAGCAGCACCGCGAACGTGTCCGCAAGTACCTGAAGATCATGGCTTTCCGCATCCCGGCCCTGATCCTGGCCGCCGGCGCCTACGGGATCTGGCAGAACGGGCTGATCTCACTGGCGATCCTGCTGGTGTCGATCCCTTTGCCGTGGATCGCCGTACTGATCGCCAATGACCGTCCGCCGCGCAGCGCAACCGAGCCGCGCCGCTACCAGGATGCCGGCCCCAGACGCACTCCGCTGTTCCCCACCGCCGAACGCCCGGCGCTGCAGCCACCGGTCCGGCCGACCCCGAGCGCCGGTGGCGAACCCGGCGTTCCCGGCTGAGCGGCATCTTCTCCACTTCTCAGGACATTCTCAGGTCAGAGGTTTGAAACCGCAGGTCAAGTGGTACGCCACCGAGACCGGGCGGGAACTCTGAGGCACCCTCGGGCGTTGTACGTCATGACAGTTCAACCGAGCAGGAGGCCGTAAATGGCGATCGCCACCGCAAGCCGCTTCGATTCCGATCTGGACGCCCAGAGCCCAGCTGCCGACCTTGTCCGTGTGTACCTCAACGGCATCGGTAAGACCGCGCTGCTGACCGCCGCCGACGAAGTCGAGCTCGCCAAGCGCATCGAAGCCGGCCTGTTCGCCCAGCATGTGCTGAACACCAAGAAGCGTCTCGGTGACGCCCGCAAGCGCGACCTGGCCGCCGTCGTCCGTGACGGTGACGCGGCCCGTCGGCACCTGCTGGAGGCCAACCTGCGCCTCGTGGTGTCGCTGGCCAAGCGTTACACCGGCCGCGGCATGCCGCTGCTGGACCTGATCCAGGAGGGCAACCTCGGACTGATCCGCGCCATGGAGAAGTTCGACTACGCCAAGGGATTCAAGTTCTCGACGTACGCCACCTGGTGGATCCGGCAGGCCATCACCCGCGGCATGGCCGATCAGAGCCGCACCATCCGGCTGCCCGTCCACCTCGTCGAGCAGGTCAACAAGCTGGCCAGGATCAAGCGCGAGATGCACCAGAACCTCGGCCGCGAGGCCACCGACGAGGAACTGGCCGAAGAGTCGGGTATCCCGGCCGAGAAGATCGCCGATCTGCTGGAGCACAGCCGCGACCCGGTGAGTCTGGACATGCCGGTCGGCAGCGACGAGGAAGCCCCGCTGGGCGACTTCATCGAGGACGAGAACGCCATGTCCGCCGAGAACGCGGTCATCTCCGAGCTGCTGCACACCGATATCCGTTACGTGCTGGCCACGCTCGATGAGCGTGAGCAGCAGGTCATCCGGCTGCGGTTCGGCCTGGACGACGGTCAGCCCCGCACCCTCGACCAGATCGGCAAGCTGTTCGGTCTGTCCCGTGAGCGGGTCCGCCAGATCGAGCGCGAAGTGATGTCCAAGCTGCGTAACGGCGATCGTGCCGAGCGCCTGCGTTCCTACGCCAGCTGACCCAAACCTGCACCACAGTGATGCCCGTCGCGACTCGCGGCGGGCATCACAGCGTCGCAGGGGATGTTGCACCCCTGTTCAGGCAGCCGGACAGCTAGACTGGGACCCTGACAGCAGGGCCTGGAAGGTAGGGCATGAACGATCTCATCGATACCACCGAGATGTACCTGCGGACCATCTACGACCTCGAAGAAGAGGGAGTGGTGCCGCTGCGTGCTCGGATCGCCGAACGGCTCGAGCAGAGCGGTCCGACGGTCAGCCAGACCGTGTCCCGGATGGAGCGCGACGGGCTGCTGCATGTGGCCGGCGATCGCCACCTCGAACTCACCGAGAAGGGCCGCTATCTCGCGGTCTCGGTGATGCGTAAGCACCGCCTCGCCGAGCGGCTGCTGGTCGACGTGATCGGACTGCCCTGGGAGGAAGTTCACGCCGAGGCATGCCGCTGGGAGCACGTCATGAGCGAAGACGTGGAGCGCCGGCTGGTCCAGGTGCTCGACAACCCGACCACCTCGCCGTTCGGTAACCCCATCCCGGGGCTGTCCGAGCTCGGCTTCGGCGGCACCGGTAGCGGCGAGGACGCCAGCCTGGTCCGCCTCACCGAACTGCCCGCCGGTTCACCGGTCGCGGTGGTGGTTCGCCAACTCACCGAGCACGTGCAAGGCGACGTCGAGCTGATCGGCCGTCTGAAGGAGGCCGGTGTGGTCCCCAACGCACGCGTCACCGTCCAGGTCACCGACGATCCCAGCGAGCACGGCGGTGTGCTGATCCTGATCCCCGGGCACCAGGAAGTCGAGCTGCCCCATCACATGGCGCACGCCGTGAAGGTCGAAAAAGTCTGAGGGAGGCCGGTGTTCAGCCGGCCCGCTGACCGAACGCGAGCCGCGGCGGCAGCTTTACACCGAGCTTGCCGGCGGTGCGATAGCCGGACAACGCCATCCCGCGGATCTGTTCCGGGCGCATGCCCGACTGCAGCGCGCTGTCGAGCATGGCCGCCATCCGGTGTGCCGGATCGATGCGCACCGCCTCCTCCAGGGCGATACCGGCCAGCGGACCGTCCCCGCGCGCATAGGCCGAGAAGGCCAGCAGCGACAACGCGTCGGGGCGCCGGCGCTGCGGAAGTACCCGCGCCATCAGCGCCCACAACGACTCGGCGGCAGCAGCACAATCGCCCACCGCCAAGGCGTACAGGGTGTCGCGGACCCGCGGATCCGCGAGCGCACAGACCACCGACACCAATTCCGCATCGGCCGGTTCGGTCCCGTCTGCGAGGCGGGCCGCGGTGGCCATCGCCGCGTGCACGGCCTCACGCGCCGTCCGGGTCGTCAGCCGGACCACCCCGCGGGAGGCAATGACCTCGGCGAGGCGCTCGCGGCGATCGGTGTCGGTGACGGCGATGACCTGCTGCAGGTCGGCGCGGCGCCGGTAAAGCCGGCGACCGTCCAGCACCGCGGCCGCCGCCAGCGGTGAGGCCCCGGGGTCGTCGATCTCACCGTGCGCGCCGCATCCGTCGGCGCAGAACCACCGCCCGCCCGCCGCCACCCGGTCCACCACCAGCACCGCGAGCAGCTCGACCCCTTCGGCCGCCAGCGACCGCGAGAGCGCGTCGGCCAGCACCTCATGATCGGTGCCGCACGCCTCACAGTCGGCGCCGAACTCGTCGATGACCACCGCGATCGCCTGATCGGGGGCCGCCGCACCGATCACCTCGGCCAGCTGCCCGGTGTTGTCGGCCAGACCGGGCGACAGGTCGACCCGCATCACGCAGCCCAGTTCGGCATCATCGACGGTCACCACCGCCAGCGAGTGCTCGGGGACGAAGCCCAACACGGCGGGCAGTGCGGCGATCAGCGAGGCGGGTCGACCGATGTCGAAACCGCGGGATTGTGTTGTCATGCGCTCCACGGTGACGGGCGGCGCCCACAGAAAACCGGGCCACTGCCCTCGCGTGGGGGCCGGCTGTGCACGAATCTGTGATTGTGGAGGAAGCCGGTCAGCTCGTTGAATCCGCGGTCGGCAGCAGCCTTTCCAGGACATCGGCCAGCGTGATGAGTCCACGGACCCGGCCGTCGTCGACGACCACCACGAGATGACTACGGGTCTCCCGCATGGTGCGCAGCGCGGCGTACACCGGGGTGTCGGCCGCCAGTTTCAGCGCCGGCCGCATGAGGTCGGCGGCGGTGATCGTGCCCGGCGCATTCACCGTGTCGCGCACGTGCACCACACCGTCGCCCTCCACCAGCAGCCGCAGATGGCCGGTGGCCCGTGACCGGGTCTGGATTTGGGCGGGTGTGGCGTCGAGGGCCACGCTGCTGGGTGCCGCGCCGTCGCGGACCATGTCACCGATCGTCAGCGCCTGCAGCTCCAGCGCACTCAACAGATGACCGTGATAGCGCTCGTCGAGGGTTCCGACGGTCGCCGAGTGCTCGACCAGGTGCCGCAGGGCATCCGGATCCTGGCCGGTGGCGACCTGATCGACCGGGTCGACACCCACCTTCTTCAGACACCAGTTGGCCACCTGATTCAGTGCGCCGATCAGCGGCCGGGTCACCCACATGAAGGCCCGCATCGGAAGTGCCAGCAGGGTCGCCGACCGCTCGGGATGGGCGATCGCCCAGGATTTCGGTGCCATCTCACCGACCACCAGGTGCAGGAAGGTGACGACGATCAGCGCGAGCACGAAACCGCCCACGTCGGCCAGCCAGGCCGGCGCGCCCCAGCCCGCGATCGCGGGCGTGAGCCAATGGTGCACAGCGGGTTTGGTGATGGCACCGAGGGCCAGCGTGCAGACGGTGATGCCGAGCTGGGACCCGGCCAGCAACACCGAGAGCTCCGAGGCCGAACGCAGCGCCGCACGTGCCGAGCGGCTGCGCGGGGCGGCGTCTTCGAGGCGATGCCGCCGCGCCGCGATCAGTGCGAACTCCACCGCGACGAAGAAGGCGCTCGACGCGATCAGCAGCGCGGTGACGAGCGCGACCGCCCACGGGCTGCTCATCGCACCTCCACCAGAACACTTGCCGGAACGTGCTTGTCGACGCCCCGCACGGTCGCGTGCAGTTGCCGCGCGGCGGGCGGGTCCTCGGCGATCAGTTCGGCGGCTTCCACACCGAGATCGACGGTGATGGTGTCGCCGACGGCGGGCAGACCGCCGAACTCGGCGATGATCAGACCGGCGAGCGTCTCGTAGTCACCCTCGGGCAGATCGTGACCGACGGCGCGACTGACCTCGTCGAGCGCGACATCGCCGCGGACCAGCCAGCCCTCGGGGGTCGCGACGATATCGTCGTCGGCGCCCGCACCGTCGTGCTCGTCGTCGATCTCGCCGACGAGTTCCTCGGCCAGATCCTCCATGGTGAGCACCCCGGCGAAACCGCCGTATTCATCGATCACCAAAGCCATTTCGTCGCGCGCCTCGTTGAGTGCACGCAGCGCCGATGGCAACGGCAGCGTGGTCGGCAGGATGACCGCCTGCCGGCTCATCGAGGCCGCGGTGGCATCCGGATCGGTGGCACCGAGCAGGTCGTGTAGATGCACGACGCCGATCAGGTCGTCGGCGGCCCCGTCCACCACCGGATAGCGGGTGTGGCCGGTGGCCATCTTGTCCAGTACCTTGCGCACGGGTTCGTCGCCGAGCACCACGTCGACGCGGGCCCGCGGGATCATCGCGTGTTCGGTATCGCGAGTCGGAAAATCGAGGATGCGGTCCAGCAGGGTGGACAGGTCCTCGGGCAGTTCGCCGGTCTCCCGGGAGTCGGCCACGATGTGCTCCAGATCGCGCGGGGTGGCCGAATGCTCGACGTCGTGCACCGGTTCGATGCGCAGCGCCCGCAACAGCAGGTTCGACGAGGCGTCGAAAAGCTTGATGAGCCAACCGAACACCGCGAGATAGATCGTGGTGGACAGCGCCAGCTTGTCGGCGACGGCCTCCGGCCGGGCGATGGCGAGGTTCTTCGGGAAGAGCTCACCGAACACCATCTGCACCACCGTGGAGAACAGCACCGCCAGCACGGTGCCGATCGCGACGCCGACCGCGATGGGCACGCCCACATCGCCGAGCAGCTCGCCCAGGCCCGCACCGATGAGCGGTTCGGCGACATAGCCGACCAGCAGGCCGGTCACCGTGATACCGAGCTGGGCGCCGGACAGCATGAACGAGGTGCGCCGTGTCACCTTCAGCGCGCGCGCCGCCGCAGCATCCCCGGCCTGTGCCCGTGCCTTCAGCCGGGACCGGTCCACGGCCATGAAGGCGAATTCCTGAGCCACGAAGTAGCCGGTCAGCGCGGTGATGGCCAACACGACCGCGATGCCGGCGAGGATTCCCAGTGCGGTCAGCACGGCGAGTCGGGGCGCGGTCTTCGGCGTTTGCGCTTGGCGCGTCTCATATCGGTACATACGAACGGCGCCGCGGCGAAGTTCCCGAGCCGACTGTGCCGAATTTGTTCACAAGCAATTAGCCGTGCAGACATCGGGATCGGCCATTACCGGCGTAGGACTTCAGCCATGGGTTCCATGCAGGAGTACGACCTGGTCGTCATCGGTTCCGGCCCCGGGGGCCAGAAGGCCGCGATCGCGGCCGCCAAGCTGGGCAGGACGGTGGCGGTGATCGAACGCGGGCTCATGCTCGGCGGCGTCTGCGTCAACACCGGCACCATCCCCAGCAAGACTCTGCGCGAGGCGGTTGTCTACCTCACCGGGATGAACCAGCGCGAACTGTACGGCGCCAGTTACCGGGTCAAGGAGAACATCACTCCCGCCGATCTGCTGGCCCGCACCCAACACGTCATCGGCAAGGAGATCGACGTGGTGCGCTCGCAGCTGATGCGCAACCGCATCGAGCTCTACGTCGGGCACGCCCGCTTCCTCGACGCGCACACCGTGCACGTCGATGATCCCAACCGGGCCGAGCGAGTGTCGGTCAGCGGCCGCAAGATCGTGATCGCCACCGGCACCAAACCGGCCCGCCCGGCCGGCGTCGAATTCGACGAGCACCGGGTGCTGGATTCCGACGGCATCCTCGACCTCAAGTCCATCCCGACCTCCATGGTGGTGGTCGGCGCCGGCGTCATCGGCATCGAGTACGCCTCGATGTTCGCCGCACTGGGCACCAAGGTCACGGTCGTCGAGAAGCGCCCCAACATGCTGGAGTTCTGCGATCCGGAGATCATCGAGGCCCTCAAGTTCCACCTGCGCGATCACGCCGTCACCTTCCGCTTCGGCGAGGAGGTGACCGCCGTCGACGTCGGCGCCTCCGGCACCGTGACGACACTGGCCAGCGGCAAGCAGATCCCCGCGGAGACGGTGATGTACTCGGCGGGCAGGCAGGGCCAGACCGACCACCTGGATCTGCCGAGCGCGGGCCTGGAGGCCGACAACCGCGGGCGGATCTTCGTCGACGACAACTATCAGACCAAGGTCGACCACATCTACGCCGTCGGCGATGTCATCGGATTCCCGGCGCTGGCCGCGACCTCGATGGAGCAGGGGCGGCTGGCGGCCTATCACGCGTTCGGTGAGCCGACCCACTCGATCACCGAGCTCCAGCCGATCGGGATCTACTCGATCCCCGAGGTCTCCTACGTCGGGGCCACCGAGGTCGAGCTGACCAACGAGTCGGTGCCCTACGAAGTCGGGGTGTCCCGGTACCGCGAGCTGGCCCGCGGGCAGATCGCCGGCGATTCCCACGGCATGCTCAAGCTGCTGGTCTCGACCGAGGATCTGCGACTGCTGGGTGTGCACATCTTCGGCACCAACGCCACCGAGATGGTGCACATCGGCCAGGCGGTCATGGGGTGCGGCGGGACCGTCGAATACCTGGTGGACGCGGTGTTCAACTATCCGACGTTCTCCGAGGCCTACAAGGTCGCCGCACTGGATGTGATGAACAAACTGCGGGCGCTCAGCCAGTTCCGGCGCTGACGGGATTTCCGGCCGCCTCCCCCGTGTTGGCACAGATGTCCGGGGTCGCACACGACGACCGCGACAACGTGCGAGACACTAGTGAACAGGAGGTGAACCACATGGCCGAAAACCAGGAACAGCACTACCAGCCCGACCAGAACGGTATGTACGAGCTGGAGTTTCCTGCCCCCCAACTGTCCACCACGGACGGACGGGGGCCCGTGATGATCCACGCGCTGGAGGGGTTCTCCGATGCCGGTCACGCCATCAAGCTCGCGGCGCAACACCTGAAGGACACCCTCGACACCGAACTGGTCGCATCGTTCGCCATCGATGAGCTGCTGGACTACCGGTCGCGGCGGCCGATGATGACGTTCAAGACCGATCACTTCAGCAGCTACGACCAGCCCGAACTGAACCTGTACGCGCTGCACGACAGCGTCGGCACCCCATTCCTGCTGCTGGCAGGCATGGAGCCCGACCTGCGCTGGGAGCGTTTCGTGACGGCGGTACGGCTGCTGGCCGAGCGCCTCGGTGTGCGTCAGGTGATCGGGCTGGGCACCATCCCGATGGCGGTCCCGCACACCCGGCCGGTCACCCTGACCGCGCACTCAGCGAACACCGAACTGATTGCCGAGTACACCCCGTGGGTGGGCGAGGTCCAGGTCCCCGCGAGCGTGTCCAGCCTGCTGGAGTTCCGGATGAGCCAGCACGGCCACGACGCGGTCGGTTTCACCGTGCACGTGCCGCACTACCTGGCCCAGACCGCGTACCCACCGGCCGCCGAGAGCCTGCTCATCGAGGCGGCCAGGGCGGGCGCGCTGCAGATCCCGCTGAATGCGCTGGGAGAGGCCGCCGCCGAGGTGCACACCAAGATCAACGAGCAGGTCGAGGCGAGCGCCGAAGTCGCTCAGGTGGTGGCACAGCTGGAGCGTCAGTACGATGCGTTCGTTGCCGCTCAGGAAAATCGCTCGTTGCTGGCACGTGACGAGGAACTTCCCAGCGGCGACGAACTGGGTGCGGAGTTCGAACGTTTCCTCGCCCAGCAGACGGACGGCACGTTCGGCGAGGGCTTCCCCGACGGCGACGAGACCACCTGACCGAGCGCCGCTACCGGATTGCGAGGAGTGACCGATATGACCGATCGCAAACCGAACCTGCGCAGCGTGCGGGAAATCTCGCCCACCTTGCAGTTCCGCACCATTCACGGCTACCGGCGGGCGTTCCGGGTCGCCGGCTCGGGCCCGGCGATCCTGTTGATCCACGGAATCGGTGACAACTCGACGACCTGGCACACCGTGCAGTCGATGCTGGCCCGGCGGTTCACCGTGATCGCCCCGGATCTGCTGGGCCATGGCCAGTCCGACAAACCGCGCGCCGACTACTCGGTGGCCGCCTACGCCAACGGCATGCGCGATCTGCTCAGCGTGCTGGACATCGACCGGGTGACGGTTGTCGGACACTCGCTCGGCGGCGGCGTGGCCATGCAGTTCGCCTACCAGTTCCCTCAGCTGGTGGACCGGCTCGTCCTGGTGGGTGCGGGCGGTGTCAGCAAGGACGTCAATGTGGCGTTGCGCGTCGCGGCGCTGCCGATGGCCACCGAGGCGCTGGCGCTACTGCGGCTGCCGCTGGTGCTGCCGGCCCTGCAGGCCATCGGACGCGTCGGCGGGGCCATGCTCGGTTCCACCGGGCTGGGCCGCGATCTGCCCGACGCGCTGCGAGTGCTCGCCGACCTGCCCGAGCCGACCGCGTCTGCGGCGTTCGCCCGTACGCTGCGCGCGGTGGTCGACTGGCGCGGCCAGGTGGTCACCATGCTGGACCGCTGTTATTTGACCGAATCCGTTCCTGTGCAACTGGTCTGGGGTTCCCACGATTCGGTGATCCCGGTCAGCCATGCCCGGCTCGCGCACGCGGCGATGCCGGGTTCGGCACTCGAGATCTTCGAGGGCTCAGGGCATTTTCCGTTCCATGACGATGCCGAACGATTCGTCGATGTGGTGCAACGCTTCGTCGACACCACGATTCCCGCCGAGTACGACCACGAGATGCTGCGCGGACTGTTGCGCGCGGGCCTCAGCGAACGCGCGATCACCGGCTCGCCGGGCACCAGGGTCGCCGTGCTCGATGCGATGGGAGCCGACGAGCGCAGCGCCACCTGACTACCATCGGGGTATGGCCGTCGATGTGACCGTTCTGCGGGTGTTCACCGATTCGCGAGGCGAGTTCGGCAACCCGCTCGGGGTGATCGATGCCGCGACCGTCGATCCGGCCGACCGGCAGCGCATCGCCGCCGAACTGGGCTACAGCGAGACCGTCTTCATCGACATCCCGGAGCCCGGCGCGGCCAGCGCGCACGTCCGGATCTACACGCCGGTCACCGAGATCCCCTTCGCCGGGCATCCGACGGTGGGCACGTCGTGGTGGCTCAAGCAGCGCGGCACGCCGGTCCGGACCATGCACGTCCCGGCCGGCCTCGTACAGGTGGAGTATCTGTCCGAACCCGACGGCGAATGGACCGCGATCAGCGCGCGCTCGGACTGGGCCCCGGAACTGGTCATCTACGACCTGGCTTCGATCGACGAGGTGCTCGCCGCCGACCCGGCCGATTACCCCGACGATGCCGAGCACTACCTGTGGGCGTGGACCGACCGCGAGCGGGGAGCGCTGCGGTCGCGGACATTCGCGCCACAGCTCGGGATCGCCGAGGACGAGGCCACCGGTTCGGCAGCGGTGCGGATGACCGACTATCTGAGCCGGGACCTGCTCATCACGCAGGGCAAGGGATCCGAGATCCGCACCTGGTGGGATGCGACGGGTTGGGTGAAGATCGCCGGCCGGGTCGTCGAGGACACCGGGGTGCGGCTCGACTGATTCAGCCGGACGTGGAGACGCGGTGCGCGCGCAGCGCTTCGATCTCGCGCTCGAAATCGTCGGCCGAGGTGAACGACCGGTACACCGAGGCGAACCTCAGGTAGGCGACCTCATCGAGATCGCGCAGCGGCCCGAGGATGGCCAAACCCACTTCGTTGCTGGGGATCTCGGGTGATCCCGCGGCACGCACCGCATCCTCGACCTGCTGGGCAAGGAGGTTGAGCGCATCGTCGTCGACCTGCCGGCCCTGACATGCCCGGCGCACACCCTTGATGACTTTCTCTCTGCTGAACGGCTCGGTGACACCGCTGCGTTTGACGACCGCGAGCACCGCGGTCTCCACGGTGGTGAACCGTCGCCCGCATTCCGGGCAGGATCGACGACGCCGGATGGCCTGGCCCTCATCGGTTTCCCGGGAGTCCACGACACGCGAATCCGGGTGACGACAGAACGGACAGTGCATCACCGCTCCTTTGCCGCACCGCAGGTGGACGAGATCGAATGTCTTCGAGCCTACCTGGGTGAAGCGGGGCGGCATCAACCGATCGGTGCGATGAGGGTCTGCCCGGCCTGCACCGTGCCGGTTTCGAGCTTGTTGAGCTCGCGGATGCGCTCGACCACCGGGGCCGTGGGCACATCGGGTGCCACCCGGTGTGCGATGTGTTGCAGCGTTTCACCGTCCTGCACGTAGACCACCGACAGCCGGGTGGGCATCTGCACGGGCTCCTCGATGGGGCCGCCCAACTGTGCAACCAGCCCGAGCCACAACGTGATCCCGCCGGCCAGCAGCGCCAGCAGCACCGTGGCGCCGGGGGTGATCGGGCGACGCCGGCGCGAGGCGCGCGACATCAGCACGCCGGTGCCGCGGTGGCCCAGTGGCGCACCCCCCGGACGACGCGCCGGCTGCACGCGGCGGCGGCGCACCACGACATCGCGGGGCAACGGCCACACCTCGGCGGCCGTCGACGGCTGCGCCGCGGGGGCCGGGGCATAGGCACTGTGCCGGGTGATCGGCCGAGCTTCGAGAATTGTCATCTGACTGCCTCTCCGAGTAGGTGGCGTTCGCTTCTGTGTTCGAATGCTAGTCGATCATGTGTTCGATGAATAGAACATGTGATCGAACTGTTGCGAAACGATAGACGAGGCCACCGACAAGCGATTCGGGCCGATTTCAATTGCGCACAATTTAATTGTGCAATACGCTTGCAGCGTGCAGACCGCCCGACTCGACGACCAGTTGTGCTTCGCGCTGTACTCCGCGTCGCGGGCGGTCACGGCGGCCTACCGGCCGCTGCTGGACGAACTCGGCATCACCTACCCGCAGTACCTCGTGCTGCTGGTGCTGTGGGAGGAAGAGCACTGTTCGGTCGGGCACCTGGGCCATCGCCTGCACCTCGATTCCGGCACGCTGTCGCCGCTGCTGAAGCGGCTGGAGAACAGCGGACTGGTGGTCCGGCAGCGCGCCGCCGATGACGAACGTCGCGTCGAAGTGACCGTGACGCCCGCCGGGCGAGCATTGCAGGCGCGTGCCGCCTGCATACCCGAACGGCTGCTGCGGTCGTCGAACACCTCCGAGGGTGACCTCGCGGCGCTGCGCGACGTGCTGCGCGGACTGGTGGACCACCTGGATTCCCTGCAGTGACAACACGAAAGGACCGACCATGAAGACGCTCTACACCGCGGAGGCACTCGCCACCGGCGAGGGCCGCGACGGACACGGACGCACATCGGACGGGAAGGTCGATGTGGCACTGAGCATCCCGAAGGAAATGGGCGGCTCGGGCGCGGGCACCAACCCCGAGCAGTTGTTCGCCGTCGGATACGCCGCCTGCTTCCACTCCGCGCTGCGCCTGGTCGCGCGCCAGCAGAAGGCCGACGTCTCCGATTCCGCGGTCGGCGCCCGGGTGGTGCTCGGATCCGGCGACGACGGCGCCTTCGGCCTGGCCGTCGAGCTCAGATCACCCTGCCGAACGTGGATCACGCGACGGCACAGCAGCTCGCCGAGGCCGCCCACCGGGTCTGCCCGTACTCCAACGCCACCCGCGGCAACATCGAGGTCACCCTGACGGTGGCCGATGAGTGAGCTTCCGGCCCCACCGCCGACCACCCGGGCACGCACCATCGCGCGGCTGGCCCTTGCGGGCGCCATGATCTTCGCCGGTTTCAGTCACCTGTTCTGGGCGCGCGAGGAGTTCCAGGCCCAGGTCCCCACGTGGGTGCCGATGGACGCCGACGGCGTGGTGATGGCCTCGGGCGGTGTCGAGATCACCCTCGGCGTCGGACTGGCCCTGCTGCGGCGCGACCGTGTGCTGGTCGGCCGGCTACTCGCCGCGTTCTTCGTGCTGATCTTCCCCGGCAACATCGCGCAATTCGTCAACCACGCCGACGGTTTCGGTCTCAACAGCGATACCAGCCGGTTCGTCCGCCTGCTGTTCCAGCCCGTGCTGATCGCGTGGGCACTGTGGTCGACGGCGGTGCCGCGGGGCGCAGGCGGATCCGACACGCCTCGAACACATGTTTGATTATCTGCGCGTCGGCGACTACATTCGGCGCCATGAGCGACAGCACCGAAACCCCTGAGGCACGCTCCAGCCTGACCGAGCGTCAGCGCACCATCCTGGAGGTCATCCGCACCTCCGTGACCAGTCGCGGCTATCCACCCAGCATCCGCGAGATCGGCGATGCCGTCGGCCTGACGTCGACGTCGTCGGTGGCCCATCAGCTGCGCACCCTGGAACGCAAGGGCTACCTGCGCAGGGACCCGAACCGTCCACGCGCGGTGGATGTCCGCGGTTCCGACGAAATGGTGACCCCGGTCGTGGCCACCGATGTCACCGGCTCGGACGCCCTGCCCGAACCCACCTTCGTCCCGGTTCTCGGCAGGATCGCCGCGGGCGGGCCCATCCTGGCCGAACAGGCTGTCGAGGAGGTCTTCCCGCTCCCCCGCGAGTTGGTCGGCGAGGGGTCACTGTTCCTGCTGAAGGTGGTCGGCGAGTCCATGATCGACGCCGCCATCTGCGACGGTGACTGGGTGGTCATCCGTCAGCAGAACGTCGCCGACAACGGTGACATCGTCGCGGCGATGATCGATGGTGAAGCCACCGTCAAGACCTTCAAGCGCACCCGGGGTCAGGTGTGGCTGATGCCGCACAACCCGGCGTTCGACCCCATCGACGGTAACGACGCGGTCGTGCTCGGCAAGGTCGTCACCGTCATCCGCAAGATCTGAGGACGCTCAGTCCGCCCGGACGAATCCGTTCGTCCGGGCGAAGTCCTCACTGGCGAACCAGATCTCGGCCTCGGTATCGCGATATCCCGGGCTACCCGGAGCCCAGTACAGCCCGGTCTTGGTATCTGCCTTGATCGGATAGCCCTCCGGCGCGCGGTAGCGGTCACCGGTGGCGAGCCGCATCGAGGTCCAGCCGGCGTCCTCGGGCTCCTCGTCCTGGATCGCGGCGTGGCGGCCACTGGGAAAATCGGGCTCGTACTCGGGTACGACCATGGTCGGTGGATCGAACTGCCCCGCCGACGTCTCGGGAAGAGTTTCGATGCGCGTGGGCGCGGTGTCGACCGCATCCGGATCATGGTCGAAACTCAGCGGCTCCTCCTGCGGCGCACGCAGTTCCTCGAGCTCATCGCCCTCGACGTCGTGATCGTCGGAGCCGTACTCATCGGAGCCGTACTCGCCGGGTTCCTCGTCGTACTCGTAGTCCTCGTCACCGGATTCGTCATCGGCGGCGCCGGAATCGTTGCCGGTGCCGGTGTCGCCGGGGAGCACCGACGCCCACGGGCTCTGCGGCGTGTAGACGGCCGGTTCGGGCCGGCTGGGATAGCCGGACTCGAAGCGGTCCTCGTACCCGCCGTCGTAGCCGCGCTCGTAGGGGTCGTCGCCGAACTCGTCATCCTCGCGGGGGCGCCGGTTGCGCAGTACGGCGATGGCGACCAGCGCGATCACACCCACCAGCGGGATCAGGCCCAGCAGCCACCACCACGGCGAGGAGTACCACTTGTCGCCGCTGCCCGAGCCGCCGCCGGTGGCTCCCGGCGCGTCGGCCGGCGCCTCCGGCGCGTCCGCACCGGGGACCTCCAGGCCCGCGAGCTGAGACTGCAGGCCGGCGGGCTCGGTGCTGAAGGTGTTGGTCGCCTTGTCCCACGAGATCGACCCGCCGTTGAACTGCTGGCTGATGACGGTGCCGTTCTCGGTTTGATCGCCCTTCGGCGCACCGAGTTCACCCGTCGCCCCACCGAGCTTCTCCCAGGCCGCGTTCATCGCACCGCGCACGATCACCGCACCGAAATCGGGCGTCCAGAAGATCACCGGCTTGTCCGCGGCGGCGAAGGTCGCCACCCGGCTCTGCGGTGTCAGCCCGCCGTCGGCCTCACTGGCGGTGGGGAACCCGAGGTCCCCGGTCGGTCCGCCGACACTCTCGTATTTGGCCAGCACCTGACCGGTGACCACATTGGCCCCGGTGTCCGGGCGGTAGAAGATCTTGCCGCCGGCGTAGTTCTGCCCGACCCCGTCGGCGCCGATCGCGTACTGCGCGCCCTCCTCGGCCCCCAGCGGGCCCAGCGCACCGCCGGCGGCCCGGCGGGCGGCGGCGATGGACGAGGTGGCGTCCGAGGGGACCTCGATGGCCCCGAGCTGACCTGCCAGCTCGGGCGGCACCGTGGTGAAGGCCTTGGTCTTGCGATCCCAGGAGATCTCACCGCCGGTGAACTTCTGGGTGACGGTGTCGCCGTTGGTGGTCTCGTCTTCGCTGGGCACTCCGAGCACGCCGGCCGAACCACCGAGGGCATCCCAGGCCTGGTTGATGGCCCCGCGGACGACCCGGGCACCGGTGTCCGGGGTCCAGAAGATGACCGGCTGGTCGGGCGCGCTGAACGTGGAGTTGCGGCTGTTGGCCGCACGGCCCGGGCCCTCGTCGATCGTCGGGAAGCCCAGATCACTGTCGGCGGGGCCGCCGAGGGATTCGTACTTCTCCAGGATGGCGCCCGTGATGATGTGCGCACCGGTGTCGGGGGTGAAGAAGATCTTGCCCGACGCGAAGTTCTGCCCGAAGCCGTCCCCGGCCGGGTAGACCCCACCGTCCTTGGGGCCCAGTGGCCCTCCGTCACCGCCGCCGGTCTCCCAGGCCGCGGTGATCGCCGCGTCGGCGTCACCTTCCGGTGTCGCCGCGACCGGTGGCGCCAGCAGCACCGTGCCCGCGATCAGTGCGGCACTCACCAGCCCTGTCGCCGCCAGGCCGACAAGCCTGCCCAGCCGGGTCCGCTGCCTGGTCATTCGGTCCTCCCCGAAGTAGCGCAAAACCACACGAAAGTATCGCGTTCGTCAACTTTGCGTCAGTGGACGGCGAACTCGTGGGATATCGCGACCTGCGCCGAAACGTGTCGGGGCGCTCAGACCCCCAGGCCGCGACCGATGATCTCCTTCATGATCTCCGTCGTTCCGCCGTAGATCGTCTGGATCCGCGAGTCCAGGAACGCCCGCGCGATCGGGTATTCCCGCATATAACCGTAGCCGCCGTGCAGTTGCAGGCAGCGATCCACCAACCGCACCTGCGCCTCGGTGCTGTACCACTTGGCCATGGCGGCCTGCTCGACGGTGAGCTTGCGGTCCAGGTGCAACCGGATGAATTCGTCGACCATGATCCTGATCGCGGTCGCCTCGGTCGCCAGCTCGGCGAGCACGAACCGGCTGTTCTGGAAGCTGCCGATCGGCTTACCGAAGGCCTTGCGCTCCTTGGTGTACTGCAGGGTCTGCTCGAGGGCGGACTCCATGGCCGCGGCGGCCATCACGGCGATGCTGATGCGTTCCTGGGGCAGATTCTGCATCAGGTAGAGGAAGCCCATCCCCTCCTGGCCGAGCAGGTTCTCGACCGGAACCTTGACATCGGTGAACGAGAGTTCGGCGGTGTCCTGGGCATCGAGGCCGATCTTGTCGAGGTGGCGACCACGCTCGAAGCCCTCCATACCGCGCTCGACGACCAACAGGGAGAAGCCCTGGGCACCCTTTTCGGGATCGGTGCAGGCAACCACGATCACCAGGTCGGCGTGGATGCCGTTGGTGATGAACGTCTTCGAACCGTTGAGGATGTAGTGGTCACCGTCGCGAACCGCGCGGGCCTTGATGCCCTGCAGGTCGCTGCCGGTGCCGGGTTCGGTCATGGCGATCGCCGTGATCAATTCGCCGCTGCAGAATCCGGGCAGCCAGCGCTGCTTCTGCTCCTCGGTGCCCAGTTCGATCAGGTACGGCGCGATGACGTCGTTCTGCAGCGTGAAACCCAGGCCGCTGTGACGGCCGGCGCTGGTCTCCTCGGTGATGACGACGTTGTAGCGGAAGTCCGGATTGCCGCCGCCCCCGTACTCCTCGGGCACGGCCATCCCCAGAAAGCCCTGCTTACCGGCCTCCCGCCAGACCTCGCGGTCGACGATCTTGGCCTTCTCCCATTCCTCCTGGAACGGCGCGGCGTGGCGGTCCAGGAAGGCGCGATAGGACTCGCGGAACAGATCGTGCTCCGGCTCGAACAGCGTGCGGTCGAACTTGACGGCGCCCATGCGTGACCTCCGGTACTGGTATCAGGGTGTGTGGCGCCCAACATATACCAACCGGATGGTTGGTCGAGCGGTGCGTCCAGCGACCTAGGATTGGTGCGTGTCACGAGCCAGCCTGGCCCACTGGGGCGCCTTCACCGCCGAGGTCAGGGCCGGCGACATCGCGGCGGTGGCGCCGCAGACCGGCGACGCCGATCCATCCCCCCTGCTGCACAACCTGCCCGGTTCGATCCGGCACCGCTCGCGGGTCACCGGCCCCGCCGTGCGCCGCGGCTGGTTGCGCGGCGGTCCCGGCCCCAGCGACCGGCGCGGCGACGACGAGTTCGTGGCGGTGTCCTGGGACGAGCTGACCGAGCTGCTCGCCGGCGAACTGCGCAGGGTGATCGACACCCACGGTAACGAGGCCATCTACGGGGGGTCCTACGGCTGGGCCAGCGCAGGCCGGTTCCACCACGCCCAGAGCCAGGTGCACCGGTTCCTGAAACTCATCGGTGGCTATACCTCATCGCGGCACTCCTACAGCCTCGGCGCCACCGGCGCGATCATGCCCCGCATCGTCGGCACCCATGACGACCTCTTCAAGCGGTCCACCCAGTGGGAGGTGATCGTCGAGCACACCGACCTGCTGGTGGCCTTCGGTGGTCTAGCCCTCAAGAACACCGGCATCAATCACGGCGGTACCACCGCACATCCGGCCCGTGCGGCCCTGCGCCGGTTCCGCGAACGGGGCGGACGCATCGTGTCGTTCTCACCGCTGCGCGACGATGTCGACGGCGAGCACGAATGGCACGCACCGGTACCGGGCACCGATGTGGCCGTCATGCTGGCCCTGGCCCATGTGCTGGCCACCGAGGGCCTCGCCGACCGCGCCTTCCTGGACACCTACTGCACCGGGTATGAGCGGTTCGAGCGGTATCTGCTCGGGACCGACGACGGTGTGCCGAAGTCCCCGGCATGGGCGTCGGCCATCAGCGGGTTGGCGGCCGAGGATCTGCGGGCACTGGCCCGCCGGATGGCGGCGGGCCGCACCGTGGTCACCATCAGCTGGTCGCTGCAACGTATCCGCCACGGCGAGCAGGCCCCGTGGATGGGCCTGACGCTGGCCGCGATGCTCGGTCAGATCGGCCTTCCCGGAGGAGGTTTCGGGCACGGATACGGGTCGATGAACGAGCCGGGACTGGCCCCGCTGCGGGTCCGGCTCCCGGTGCTGCCACAGGGCCACAACCCGGTGCCCACCTTCATCCCGGTGGCCGCCGTCAGCGACATGCTGCTGCACCCCGGCCGGGAGTATGACTACAACGGGCTGCGCCTGACGTTCCCCGACATCCGGCTGGTCTACTGGGCCGGCGGGAATCCGTTCCACCACCACCAGAACATCCCGCGGTTGCGCCGCGCGCTGGCCCGGCCGGACACCATCGTCGTGCACGATCCCTACTGGACGGCGATGGCCCGGCACGCCGATATCGTGGTGCCCTCCACCACCGCCTATGAGCGCGACGACTATTCCGGTTCACGCAACGACCCGATGCTGACGGCGATGCCGGCGCTGACCGAGCCCTACGCGCAGTCGCGGGACGACTACACGACCTTCGCCGAACTCGCGCAGCGCTTCGGTGTGGCCGAGCAGTTCACCGAGGGCCGAACCGCCCGACAGTGGCTGGCGCACCTGTACGACACGTGGTCGGCGGACCTGGATTTCGCCGTACCGTCCTTCGACCAGTTCTGGGCCGACGGCCAACTGCGGCTACCCACCGAGCCCGGGCTGACCCTGCTGGCCGACTTCCGCGCCGACCCGGATACGAACCGGTTGAACACGCCGAGCGGACGGATCGAGATCTTCTCCTCCGAGATCGACGGCTTCGGCTATGACGATTGCCCGGGGCACCCGGCCTGGTTGGAACCCACCGAATGGCTGGGCGGCGAGCGCGCGCAGACCTACCCGCTGCACCTCATCGCCAACCAGCCCGCCAGCAGGCTGCACAGCCAGCTCGACGGCGGCGCCACCAGCCAGCGGTCGAAAGTCCAAGGCCGCGAGCCGATCCGGATCCATCCGGGAGATGCGGCCGAACGCGGACTGGCCGACGGCGACGTGGTGCGGGTGTTCAACGACCGCGGCGCCTGCCTGGCCGGGGTGGTGATCGACGACCGGCTGCGCCCACAGGTGGTCCAGCTGTCCACCGGCGCCTGGTTCGATCCGCTCGACCCGGCCGACCCGGATTCACTGTGCGTGCACGGCAACCCGAACGTGCTGACCGACGATATCGGCACCTCGGCACTGGCCCGCGGCTGCACCGGCGCACATGTGCTGGTGCAGCTGGAGAAGTTCACCCAACACCTGCCACCGGTGAAAGCGCATGAGCCGCCGGTGATCCGTCAGCTCTGAGACAGCCGCGGGGCGACGAGGTCGACGAAGGCGTCGACGACCCGGTAGGCGTCGGCGATCGGATGGCCGTGCACCAGTGCACCGGAGAGCATGGTGCTGATGATGCCCCACAGCATGATCGCGGTATCGGCCGATTCCCGGGCGCCCAGCGCCGCGAAGTCCGCGGACAGGGTCTGCTGGGCCACCGCGGCGAACTCCTCCATCAGTGCCGCCGCGTTGGCGTCGGCGGTGTTCTGCAACAGCATGCAGACCTTGAAGAAGGCCGGACGCCGCTCGAAGGTGGCGATGATGCCGCGCACCTTCTCCCGCACCCGGTGTTCGGCCGGGCGGGTGTCCGCGGCCGCGGGCGCGAAAACCGGTTGGGCCCAGTCCATCAGGACCGCGGCGTACACATGCTCCTTGGAACTGAAGTAGCGGTACAGCGTGCCCAGCGCCACGTCGGCCGCGTCGGCGACATCGCGCATCTGGATCTGGTCGTAGTCCTGCGCCTTGAGCAACGCCTGCGCGGCGGCCACGATCTGGGACCGGCGGGCCTGCTTGTAGCCGGGCATATCGGTCATGGCGGCCTCAGTTCCTCGGCAGCCCGAGGATCATCGTCGCGATGATGTTCAGCTGAATCTCGATGGTGCCGCCGCCGATGACCTCGGCGGGCATCATCAGACTCTGCCCCACCGCAGGCTGCTCGCCGCCGCCGACCATGGCCGCGCGGCCGCTGAAGGCCAGCGCGTCCGCGGTCACCCGACGCACCAGCAGCGCGGTGCCGACCTTTCCGACGCTGCTCGCCGGACCCGGGCCGTGCCCGGCGAGCCTGCCCAGGGTGTCGCGCACCGCGAGTGCGCCGATGGCATTGGTCGCCGCCCGGACCTCACCGAGAGCCCGGCGCACCGCCTCGTCCTGCGGGCCGGCCCGGCGGGCCAGGGTGCGCAGCTCACTTTCCTTGTCCAGCTTGACATAGGCACCGATCGCCACCCGCTCATTGGCCATCGTGGCCAGCGCATGGGACCAGCCCGCGGTGGGTTCACCCACCAGCATCGCGTCGGGAACGAAAACGTCGTCGAAGAAGACCTCGTTGAAATGTTCGTCTCCGCTGGCGGTGCGCAGCGGCCGGACCCGGATACCCGGTGAGGTCATGTCGACCAGAAAGTACCCGATACCCTTGTGCTTCTTGGCCTCCGGATCCGTGCGGGCCAGCAGGGCGCCCCAGTCCGCACGCTGGGCCGAGGACGTCCAGACCTTCTGCCCGTTGATCCGCCAGCCGCCGTCGACCTTGGTCGCCCTGGTCGACAGCGCGGCCAGATCCGATCCGGCACCCGGCTCGGAAAACAGCTGACACCAACCGATCTGACCGCGCATCGTCGGTACCGCGAACCGGTCACGCTGCTCATCGGAGCCCGCGGTGAGCACCGTGGGCAGGATCCACTGGGCGATCCCCAGCGACGGCCGGCTCAGATAGGGCCGCTTGTCGTACTCCTCGTCGATGATGAGTTGCTGCGCCGGTGAGGCACCCAGCCCCCAGGGCGCCGGCAGATGCGGCGCGACCAGGCCGGCATCGGCCAGCGCCGTGCGTTGTGGGCCGGTCCAGTACTCCGCATACTCGGGGTTCTGCCGACCGGGTTTCTCGTTGCGCAATGCGGCTGCCGCGTCCAGAGCCGCGGCGACACCGGCGCGGAAGTCCGGCTCGACCTCGGTGAGCTCGATGGCGAAATCACGCCCGGGCAGGTCCGGATCGCCAAGGGCACCTGCCCAATCCGTCACCGGACCGATGGCGGCGGCCAGGCTGATGGCACGCTTCCAGTACAGGTGCAGGTCGTGCTCCCAGGTGTAGCCGATCGCGCCGAACATGGTGAGCGCATCGACGACGAGTTCGGGAAGCCGGCCGATGGCGCCGACCGCGGCACCGGCGGCGGCGATGCGGTGCTGCACCGCCGACTGGTCGGCGCCGCGAATCGCGTCCCACGCCGAGGCCGCGGCGAGTTCGCTGTTGATGAACAACGTCGCCGCCTTGTGCTGCAGGGCCTGGAAGGCCCCGATCGGTCGGCCGAACTGCTCGCGCACCTTCAGATAGGCGACGACGTTGTCCACGCACCAGCGCGCGATACCCGCGGCCTCGGCGGCGATCAGGCCGACCGCGATTCCCTGCGCGGTCTGCTCATCCATCCCGGTGAGCACGTCGCCTGCGGTGACGCCGTCACAGTGCAGGGTGCCGACATCGCGGGTCAGGTCGGTGGGCGACTGCGCCTGCACCGTGACGCCCGGCGCGCCGGCGTCCAGGACGAACCAGCGGGTCTCGCCCGCTTCGGTGGTGGCGCCGACCACGAGATGCTCCGCGGAGCCCAGTCCGAGCTGCGGCCCGGCCGAACCGTCCAGCTGCCATCCCCGGTCGCCGGCGGTGGCCCGGATGTCACCGTCTCCGGGCAGCAGCAGCGCCGCCGTGCGGCCCGTCCCGATGGCCCGCAGCAACACCCGGGCGGCGGGCCCGTCGGGATCGGCGGCGGCCACCGCGGCACCGGCGATGACGGTGGGCAACAGCGGACCGGGCAGCAGGCCGTAGCCGGCGGCGTCGATGACGCATGCGGCCTCGGCCAGCGTGCCGCCCTGGCCGCCGAACTCCTCGGGCAGGTGCACCGCGTGCAACCCCTGGGCGACCAGGGTGGGCCAGAAGTCGGGCCGGGCTCCGGCCGCGATCTCCTCGAATTGCGATCTGGTGAGTTCCAGTCCCCCGTGGCGCCGGGCGAAGCCGGCCATCGAGTCGGTGAGCTGGATCTGTTCGTCGGTCAGGGCCACGACCACGGGAGTCTCCTATCGCGCCGCGGTGTAGTGCAGCAGGGTGATGTCGGCCTCGGGGTGCTCGGCGAACACCGGAGACACTGCCATGCCGACCCGCAGCTGCGCCGCGTCGACGTCGACGAGTTCGGTGGCCAGCCGCGGCCCCTCGTCCCACTGCACCACGCCGAGCAGATGCGGCACCGCGTCGGCGAACTGCGGTGCGACCGGCCGCTGCGCGACGGCGAAGCTGACGAGCGTGCCCGCACCGGAGATCTGGCGCCATTGCAGGTCATCGGCGAGAGTGCCGGGAGCGAGCACGCGCGGGTAGAAGACATAGGCGTCCAGCGACGGCGAGAACTGGATCCACACCTCGTGGCGGCGCAGGCCGTCCCAGAACGGGGCCGAGGTCGGGGTGGGCAGCGGTACCGGGCGTGCCATGGCTAGTCCCCCTCCAGCACGAGTGCTTCTTGTTCGCTGAGCACGCCGCCGTTGCCGGACACGAAAGCGCGGTGACAGTCCGCGATCTGGGTCGCCTCGGCACGGCCCATCAGTTGCCGGGTGGCGTCGCAGACGTGGTGCATGCCGCCGGCGTTTCCGGGCTGCCCGTAGCCGAGTTGCCCGCCCGCGGTGTTCATCGGGAAGTCACCGCGGAAGGTCAGGTCGTGGTCGGTGACGAATTGCATGCCCTTGCCCTTCTCGCAGAAGCCGGCGTCTTCGAGGGTGAGCAGCGCGGTGATGGTGTAGCAGTCATAGATCGACACCATGTCCATGTCCGCGGGCGTCGCGCCGGCCATGCCGAACGCGGATTCGGCGACCTTGACCATCGGTGTCTGCAGCGGGTCGGCGGCGTACACCGGTGACTTGTAGGGCACGCGTTCGCCGAAACCCTTGATCCACACCGGACGGTTGCGGCCCTTGCGTGCGAGGGCGGCGTTGGTGACCAGCACCGCCGAACCGCCCATGCAGGGCATCACGATCTCCAGCATGTGCAGCGGCGAGGCGATGATGGGGCTGTCCAGCACGTCGGCGATGCTCAGCGTTTTGTCCTTGAACACCGCACCCGGGGTGTGGTTGGCGTTGACCCGTTGGTCGACCACGATCTTGGCCATCGCCGACTCGTCGTACCCGTATGCGGCCGCGTACATCTGGGCGACCTGCGCGTAGGGACCGTTCTGGCCGAGGTAACCGTAGGGAATCTCGAACTCGGCCTGTGGTGAGCCGTAGCGGTAGCTGGACGCGCCGAAGTACAGCGCGTCGCCCGGATCGTAGGGACGTTCGGGCGACATCGGGGTGAGGTAGTTGGCCGGGATCGCGCACAGCACCGCCTGGCAGATACCCAGTTCGATGGCCGCCGCGGCCCGCCACACCATGGCCGCACCGGACGCACCGCCCAGGTCGACCAGTTCGGCGTAGTTGACCGCCAGCCCCAGGTATTCGGCGACGGTGGACGGGACGAACAGCTGGGATTCCATCACCCCGCACGTCACGAGGCCGTCGACCTGGTCCACCGTCAGCCCGGCGTCCGCGACCGCGGCGGCGGCCAGCCGTGCCCACTGCTCCAGGATGAACTCCGGCGCCCCGGTCGGTTTCCGCGTCGCGGGCAGCTCGTGGAAACCGACGATCGCGGCCTCGCCCCGTAGGCCCATGTGATGCTCCCTCCGATCGGTCAGCCCCACATTATTAGAACGAGATTCTAGTTTCAATTCGGGTCCGGTTTTCGGTTCTGTCAACGCCACGGCGGCCGGGGTGCGACGATCCGATGAGCGCTTACCCGGGGGTGCCAGATGCGGACTGCACGACGATCGATCACGACCCTGCTGACGTTGCTGACCGCGGTTCTCATCACGGTCGCCTCGACCCTGACGATGGCCGTCGCCCTCGCCGCGACGGCGCTCATCGTGCCGGGCACCGGGACACCGAATGCCAACATCGTCGGCGACTACATGGAGAACGCCCGCGACTACTACATCTCGCCGTTCAACCCCGCGTGCACCGAGGACAACGCCTGCGCGTTGCAGGGCATCGACTACCCCGCGCAGTTCTGGCCGATCCCGCTACCCGGCTGGGGCGGGCTGCAGGGCGCCAAGTGGGATGTGTCCACCGGCGAGGGGCTGACCACGCTCAACTCCACATTGGTGGACGCCCTGGCGCAGAATCCGCCGAACACACCGGTCGTCATCTTCGGCTACTCGCAGGGCGGCAACATCGTCAGCCGGGAGAAGCGCAACCTGGCCGGGCTACCCAAGGACCAGACCTACCTGTCCTTCGTGATGATCGGAAACACCAACCGGCCCAACGGCGGACTCTTCGAACGACTGGCGTTCCTGGGGCACGTACCCATCCTCGACGCCACCTTCGGACTGCCCGCACCGACCGACACCTGTGACCACATCTGCGCCACCGATATCGCGTTCCGCTATGACGGAGTCGCCGACTTCCCGCTTTACCCGCTCAACGCACTGGCAGTCCTCAACGCGATCGCCGGATTCTGGTACATCCACGGCACCTACCTGGCGCCCAATCAGGACAGCGATGTCGGGGAACTACCGGACGGCTACACACCCGAGGAACTGGCCGAGCAACTCGCGAACGAGGACAACTGGGACGAGCGCGGCGACACCCGCTACATCACCATCCCGACCAAGACGCTGCCGATCGTGCGACCGTTCCTGGAGTTCGCCGGATTCACCGGGACCGGGTTCATCATCAAGCCGATCGTCACGCTGCTGACCCCGGTGCTCGAGGTGCTGATCGAGGCCGGCTACGACCGCTCGCTGAGCTACGGTGTGCCCGCTCCCTTCCGGCTCATTCCGCGGATCAACCCGTTCGTGCTGGCCCGCGATGTGGTCGACGCGATCGGCGAAGGCATCCATGATGCGTTCGGGGGCGGTTCGGCGCCGCAGCAGGCGCCCGAGCAGCAGCAGGCCCCGGTGAGCACGGCGGCCGCGGTCGAGGTAGCCGAGAGCGCCGAGCCGGCCGACGTCACCGGGCCGGCCGAGGACACCGATGTGCTCGAAGACACCGAAGCACTCGTCGAGAGCGAAGAGACCGACATGCCCGAGGAGATCGAGGAGCCGGCGCAGCGCGCGCGGCTCACCGAGGCCAGGACCTCGCCGAAGACCGCCAAGTCCACCACCCGGTCGGTGCGCCAGGCCGCTTGAGCGGCGCGGGTGGGCGCATCGGCCGCGGGAATCCGGGGGATCCTTCGACGACGGTGCGCCTACCCGCGCGACTACCAGTTGCTGAACTCGCGCAGGCTGGCGGCCAGCGGAACCGGCACCCGCGCAGTGATTTTGGTGCCCGTCTCGGTGTGCTCGGTGGTGTCGATCCGGCCCTCGGTGTGCACCCGGGCGACCAGGTCACCGCGGTCATACGGCAGTGTCACGTCGACGAAGGCGTCGGTGGGTTCGACCAGCTCCACCAGGCGGGCGCGCAGCTGATCGAGACCCTCGCCGGTGTGCGCGGACACGAACACCGCATCCGGTAAGGCGCGTCGCAACTGGGCCAGGGCGAGATCGTCGGCGGCGTCGATCTTGTTGACCACCAACAGTTCCGGGGCCGGTGAGCCGTCGTGATCGGAGTAGACATCGCGGACCACGTGGCGGACCGCGTTGATCTGCGCCAGCGGGGTGGCATCGGAGCCGTCGACCACGTGCACCAGCAGATCGGCGTCGACGACCTCCTCCAGCGTGGAGCGGAACGCCTCCACCAATTGGGTGGGCAGGTGCCGCACGAAGCCGACGGTGTCGGTCAGCACGAAGGGCCGGCCGTCGTCGAGTTCTCCGCGACGGGTGGTCGGCTCCAGCGTGGCGAACAGGGCGTTTTCCACCAGCACCCCGGCGCCGGTCAGCGCGTTGAGCAGACTGGACTTTCCGGCGTTGGTGTAACCGACGATCGCGACCGCGGGCAGGTCGGCGGCCCGGCGCTTACCGCGCTGGGTGTCGCGGATCTTCTTCATGTCCTTGATCTCGCGGCGCAGCTTCGACATCCGCTCGCGGATGCGGCGACGGTCGGTTTCGATCTTCGTCTCACCCGGCCCGCGGGTCCCGACACCGCCGCTGCTGCCACCCGCGCCACCGCCCTGGCGGGACATGGATTCACCCCAACCGCGCAGTCGCGGCAGCATGTACTCCATCTGGGCCAGCGACACCTGGGCCTTGCCCTCGGCGGACGTGGCGTGCTGGGCGAAGATGTCGAGAATCAGCGCGGTCCGGTCGATGACCTTGACCTTGACGACCTTTTCCAGCGAATTCAGCTGGGCGGGGCTCAGCTCGCCGTCGCAGATGACGGTGTCCGCGCCGGTGGCGGTGACGATATCGCGCAGTTCGATGGCCTTGCCGGAGCCGATATAGGTCGACGCGTCCGGTTTGTCGCGGCGCTGCACCAGGCCTTCGAGGACCTCCGAGCCCGCCGTCTCGGCCAGTGCGGCCAGTTCGGCCATGCTGGCGTCGACATCGGCAGCGGTGCCCTCGGTCCAGACCCCGACGAGCACCACCCGCTCCAGGCGCAGCTGTCGGTATTCGACCTCGGAGATGTCGGTGAGTTCGGTGGAGAGCCCGGCCACGCGGCGCAGTGCCGCACGGTCCTCGAGGGCCAGTTCGCCGGTGCTCGGAACGGGGTTGCGCGTGAAGTCAGATTCAGTCATATGTTCTTTCGATGGTGGCACGGTGGCCGGGGGTCACGCACCTGAATATTCGCCGTGCGCGACGAGCACCGACGGGCCACGCAGGTAGCTGGTCGCCTCGGTGATGGTGACGGTGACCGCACCGCCTGGGACGCGGACCGTCAAGGTGCCGGTCTGCTCCCCCAGATGGTTCAGCGCCGCCACCGCAGCGGCCACGGTTCCTGTTCCGCAGGAACGGGTTTCACCCACTCCGCGCTCGTGGACACGCATGTCCACCGCGTCCTGCGTCGGTCTCGTCAGGATCTCCACATTGACCCCGTCGGGGAACTGGGCGGTGTCGAAGGACACCGGGGCACCGACATCGAGGGCGGCCAACTCGGCCGCGTCGAGGTCGGTGACGCATGCCAGGTGTGGATTGCCGACATCGACTCCCAGCCCGGTGAAGCGCTGTCCGCCGACCACGGCCGTTCCGGCGCCCAGCCGGTTGGCCTTGCCCATGTCGACGGTCACCTCGGCGTGGGTGGGGCTGAACTGCTCGATCACCACCGGTCGCGCGCCGGCCAGCGAGCCGACCACGAATTCGTCGCGGGTCTCCAGCCCGGCAGCACGCAGGTAGTGCGCGAAGACCCGCACCCCGTTGCCGCACATTTGGGCGATGGACCCGTCGGCATTGCGGTAATCCATGTACCAGTCCTGGGCCGACACCCCCTCGGGCAGCGTCTCGAACACCCCGGCGGCGGCCGCGGCACCGGCCGTCGTCACCCGCAGCACACCATCGGCGCCCAGCCCGCGGCGCCGATCACACAGCGCGGCCACCATGTCCGGGGTCAGCGCGAGCGCGGCGTCCAGGTCGGGCAGCACCACGAAGTCGTTCTGCGTGCCGTGACCTTTCGCGAACCTCATTTGTCCAGGATACGCAGCGCCGCGGCGGTCAGGTCCGACGCCGAACCGTCGAGCCAGTTCACCCGGTGATCGCGCCGGAACCAGGACCGCTGCCTGCGCACATAGCGGCGGGTACCGACGAAGGTGGGTTCTCGCGCGGCGGAGCCGTCGCCCAGGGCGTCCAGGTCGGCCAGCACCTGCGCGTAACCGAGGGCGCGCGATGCCGTCACCCCGGCCCGCAGGCCGCGCTCGATCAGTCCGGTCACCTCGGCGACCAGACCTTCGGCGAACATGCTGTCGGTGCGCTGCCGCAGCCGCTCATCCAGAATGCTTGTGTCCCAGTCCAACCCGAGGATCACAGTGCCCCAGCGCGGGGTGCCGATGCGGGGCGCCGACGCGGCGAACGGTTTGCCGGTGAGTTCGACCACCTCGAGGGCACGCACGATGCGGCGTCCGTCGGTGTCCAGGATGGCGGCACCGGCCGCCGGATCGACGCGGGTCAGCTCGGCGTGCATCGCGGCCACCCCGACCTCGGTGAGGCGGGCCTCCCAGCGGGCCCGGACCGTCGGGTCGGTGGCCGGGAACGTCCACTGGTCCAGCAGGGACTGGATGTAGAGCATGGACCCGCCGACGATCACCGGCACCGCGCCGCGGGTCATGATCGCCTCGATATCGGCCGCCGCGTTCTCCTGGTACCGCGCGACCGAGGCGTTCTCGGTGACGTCGAGGACGTCGAGCTGGTGGTGCACGATGCCGCGGCGCTGCTCGGGCGGCAGTTTGGCGGTGCCGATGTCCATCCCGCGGTAGAACTGCATGGCATCGGCGTTCACGATCTCGCCGCCGAGCCGCTCGGCCAGGGCCAGCCCGAGTGCGGACTTGCCGGTCCCGGTCGGCCCGATGACGGCGACGGGCCGGATGTCGGGGTGAGCGGAGCGACGGGGGTGCAGGGTGCCGCTCACGGGAGCCAGGTGCCCACGAAATAGCCGACGCCGAACGGTGCCCCGCGGTAGAGCTCGCGGGCGCGGACCGGCCGCCGGCCGGCGAGGCCGGCCAGCAACTCATAGGCGCTCTGGCCCACCGCGCCTTCCGCGCACCCGATCACCGCGTCGGCGTCGCCGGCCGCCAGCGCGTCATCCAGCGCCGCCTGGGCGGACACCGAATCCGGCTCGAAGCCGCCGGGTGCGGACTCGGACAGCGTGTTGGCGCCGTCGGCGACCACCAGCACGCCGATCGGGTCCGGGGATTCGTCGAGCTCGCTGCGCAGCGTCACGCCGCGGTGCACGGCCGCCTCGCCGACGTCGGCGTGGACCCGCACCTCGGCGAGGCCGCCGGCGTTCACCTGCGCACGCACCCAGCCGGCGATCAGCGCGGCCAGCGGCAGCTCGGTTACCGGGCCGTCGGCCTCCGGACCCAGCGAGACCCGGATATCAGCGCCGTACCCGGCAAAGGTGCCGGCCGCGGACGCCGGGATGACCTGATCGGCACCACCCGCGCCGATGACGATCCAGCGCCCCGGCAGTCCGGCGGCCGCCGTCAGCACCACGGCACGCAGGTCGGCCACTTCGGCCGCCGCGGCACCGGCGAGTTCGGGCACCAGCACCGGCGCCGAGGGGATCAGAGCAATGGCCGCCAACACGCCATCACGCTATCGCCTTACCGGTGTCGGGCTGCTCGGCCCAGCCTGCCTCCCCGCGGGCCAGCGCCGCGGTCGCGACCATCATCACCGCCACCGCCGCGATCAGGGTGATCCAGCCGGCCTCGCCGGGGCGCAGCGTTTCACCGAGGACGACGACGCCCAGCACCGAAGCCACCACCGGTTCGGTCACCGTCATCGTCGGCAGCGAGGCCGTGATCGATCCGGCCCGGAAGGCGGCCTGCTGATAGGCGGTGCCCGCCACCGCCACCACCGCCCAGGCGTAGAGCTCCGGGGTGCGCAGCAGTTCCCACACACCGTCGCCGATCCGGTCGACCACGCCCTTGGTGAGGATCGCGAAAAGTCCCCAGAGCGCGCCGGATACGCACGCCAGCAACATCGCGCCGATCTTCCCTCCCAGCACGCGGGCACCGACGATGCACAGCACCAGCAGCGGCCCCAGCACTGCGCCGACGGCCAGCCAGGTGTCGGTGTCGGCCCGCGAATGCCCGGCCGTCGGGTTACCGACGGTGACGATCACCACCACCGATGCGGCCAGCAGCACCGCCCAGGTCCACTGGAATCTGGTCACCCGGTGATGGGTGGCGCGGGCGTTCAGCGGCAGCGCGAACAGCAACGAGGTGACCAGCAAGGCCTGCACCAGCAGCACCGAACCCAGTCCCAGCGCGGCCGCCTGCAGGCCGAACCCGACCGCCGAGACGAGGCTGCCGACCCACCAGTCGCGGTCCTTGAGCAACCGCAGGAACAGCTGGAGATGGCTGACCTGCTCGTCGGTGACCTCATGCGCGGAACGCTGGTGGATGACATCGCCGATGGCGATGAACAGCGCAGCGCCCAGTGCCAGCAGTGCGGCGATATCCGCCTTGTCCAACGGGGGCCTCCCAACCGGTCAGGGCACTGAGGGTGCCGGTAAACACGTGCCGATCGCAACCGCGGTTCGACCCGACCTGCTTGAATAGCCATCGGAAGCTATCGGCGCCGCGTCGCGCGGCAGGTGCGTGGGTCAGACCACGCGGAGTGCGAGGGAATGAATATGACGACCAACGACTCAGGTTCCGGCGAGAACACCGGGGAATCGGCGGCTGCGGCCCCCACTCCCACTCCCAAGCCCACGCCCAGGCCGGGTCCGCGCCCGACCCCGCACCCCCGTCCGGCCGCAGCCGTGGCCGCCGCGCCCGTTGTCCCGGCACCTGCATCGGTGGACCCGCACCGGTTCGGCCGCGTCGACGAGGACGGCACCGTCGTCCTGATCACCGCCGCCGGGGAACGCGTCATCGGCTCCTGGCAAGCCGGCGAGACCGAGGCCGCCTTCGCCCACTTCGGCCGTCGCTACGACGATCTGCACACCGAGGTCGCCCTGCTGGAGACCCGGCTGGCCTCCGGCAGCGGGGACGCCCGCAAGATCAAATCAGCCGCATCCGCACTGCTGGAGACCCTGCCGACCGCCGCGGTGCTCGGTGACGTCGACGCCGTCGAACAGCGTCTGAAGTCCATCCTTGAGCACGCCGACGGGGCGGCCGCCGAGGAACGGGCTCGGCGCGATGAGCACCGCGCCGCCCAGACCGCCCGCAAGGAGGCGCTGGCCGCCGAGGCCGAGGAGATCGCCGACGCCACCGGCCAGTGGAAGTCCGCCGGTGACCGGCTGCGCGCCATCCTCGACGAGTGGCGCACCATCACCGGCCTGGACCGCAAAACCGACGATGCGCTGTGGAAGCGGTACTCGGCGGCCCGGGAGACGTTCAACCGGCGCCGGGGTTCCCATTTTGCCGAGCTGGACCGCGAACGCGTCGGTGCCAGGCAGGCCAAGGAGGCCCTCTGCGAGAAGGCGGAGAAGCTCAGCGATTCCACCGATTGGGCGGGCACCGCGGCGACCTTCCGGGATCTGCTCGCGCAGTGGAAGGCCGCCGGCCGAGCCGCCAAGGATGTCGACGACGCGCTGTGGGCGCGGTTCAAGGCCGCCCAGGACACCTTCTTCGAGGCCCGCAACGCCATCAACGCCGAACGCGACGCCGAGTTCGGCGCCAACGCGCTCGCCAAGGAGAAGCTGCTGGCCGAGGCCGAGCGCATCGATGTCTCCGACCCCAAGGCCGCGCAGGCCGCGTTGCGGAACATCGGTGACAAATGGGACGCGATCGGCAAGGTGCCGCGCGAGAAGTCGGCCGATCTGGAGCGCCGGCTGCGCTCGGTGGAGAAGAAGGTGCGCGAAGCCGGGACCGCCGATCAGACGGACACCGAAGCGCAGGCGCGGGCCGACCAGTTCCGCGAGCGCGCCGAGCAGTTCGAGCGCCAGGCGGAGAAGGCCGAAGCGGCAGGCAAGGCCAAGGACGCCGAAAAGGCACGGGCCAGCGCCGCACAGTGGCGGGAGTGGGCGGAGACCGCTGCGGAAGCCGTCACCAAGAAGCGTTAGGGCTTCGGCTGGTCCTGTTCGGGGCCCGCATCAGGACCGAGGTCATCGAGCAGCGTCTTGTGCTGACGCTGAGCGACGGCCCGGCGGCGCTCCTCTTCGGCGGCCAACTGCACCGCGGTGCGGGACCACACCACCCGCGCCCAGTGGAAGGCCAGCAGCAGGACCGCGATCCAGCCGATGATGAGCCCGATACCGGGGCCCGGCAGGCCCTCGCCGGCGGTCTGGCGGGACCAGACCGCGAGCATGCCGGCCGGGCAGGCCACCGTGGTACCGGCCAGCGCGATCCAGGCCAGTGTCCAGCGCCGGGTCAGCAGCGCCAGGACGGAGAATCCGATGCTGAAGATCAGCGCCAGCCACACGAACACCCGCGACGGCAGGGACAGCCCGTCGGCGATCGCGGTCTCGTTGGCGATCAGCACATCGATGCCTCGGGAGGACCCGGTGTGCGGCAGCAGGAACGACACCAGCACCACGAACACCAGGATCGCCACCACCAGTGCACGGGCACCGGGGTCGATCTCGGCGGCGACCCGGCGTTCGGCGGCCTCGATATCGCCCTTGAACGCCTCGAAGTCCCTCGGGTCCTGGCCGCTCACAGCGCACACCCTCCGGTGACGGGGGCGGCAGGCGGTGCGCCGATGCCCGGCATACCCAGGCCCACGCCGGTCACCGGGCGTACACCGGCGGCGTGCGCGTCCCCGGCCCGGGTGCGGCGGTGCGACAGCACGGTGCCATCGGCGACCAGGAAGTGCGGGGCGGCGCGGGTCACGGTCGTGGTGACGATGTCACCGGGACGGATCTCGGCGCCCCCGGCGGCGAAGTGCACCAGCCGGCCGTCGCGGGCACGCCCGGACATCCGCGCGGTGGCGGCATCCTTGCGGCCCTCCCCCGCGGCGACCAGCAGTTCGACCTGCGTGCCGACCTGAGCCTGGTTCTCCTGCAACGAAATCTGCTCCTGTAGCTCGATGAGCCGCTGATAGCGTTCGCTGACAACCTCTTTGGGCAGTTGGTCGGCGAGCACGGCGGCAGGTGTGCCCGGACGCTTCGAGTACTGGAAGGTGAAGGCGTTGGCAAAGCGCGACCGCGCCACCACGTCCAGGGTGTCCTGGAAGTCCTGCTCGGTCTCGCCGGGAAAGCCGACGATGATGTCGGTGGTGATGGCGGCGTGCGGTATCGCGGCACGCACCCTGTCGATGATGCCCAGGTAGCGCTCGGCGCGGTAGGAGCGCCGCATCGCCTTGAGCACGCGGTCAGAACCCGACTGCAGCGGCATGTGCAGCGTGGGACACACGTTGGGTGTTTCGGCCATGGCCTCGATGACATCGTCGGTGAACTCGGCGGGATGCGGTGAGGTGAACCGCACACGCTCCAGCCCGTCGATGTCCCCGCACGCCCGCAGCAGGTCGGCGAAGGCACCGCGGTTGCGCGGGGTCTCTGGGTCGGCGAACGACACCCCGTAGGCGTTCACGTTCTGCCCCAGCAGGGTGACCTCGAGCACACCCTGGTCCACCAGGGTCTGCACCTCGGCCAGCACATCGCCGGGGCGACGGTCCACCTCTTTGCCGCGCAGCGCGGGCACGATGCAGAACGTGCACGTGTTGTTGCAGCCCACCGATATGGAAACCCAAGCAGCGTAGGCGGATTCGCGAGCGGCCGGCAGTGCCGACGGGAACTCCTGCAGCGCCTCGGCGATCTCGACCTGGGCCACCCGCTGATGGCGCGCCCGCTCCAGCAGCACCGGCAACGAGCCGATGTTGTGGGTGCCGAACACCACATCGACCCAGGGCGCCTTCTTCAGCACGGCCTCGCGGTCCTTCTGGGCCAGGCAGCCCCCGACGGCGATCTGCATATCGGGTTCGGCGTTCTTGCGGGGCGCCAGATGGCTGAGGTTTCCGTACAGCTTGTTGTCGGCGTTCTCGCGCACCGCGCAGGTGTTGAACACCACGATGTCGGCGTCGGTGCCCTCGACGGCGCGGACGTAGCCCGCGGCCTCCAGCAGCCCGGACAGCCGCTCGGAGTCGTGCACGTTCATCTGGCAGCCGTAGGTGCGCACCTGGTAGGTGCGCACGGGGGCCGCGGGTTGAGCACCCGCCTCCACAGTCGAGGCCAACACGGAAGTCACGACGATCATGTTACGGGGGTGTCGATACGCCCCATCCTGAGCATTACCTGGGTAGGGTTCCCATCCATGACCACCGCGGCTTCGGTCCCGATGATCTCGCTACAGGGTGTGAACAAGCACTTCGGCGATCTGCACGTGCTCCAGGACATCGACCTCGATGTGCCGCGCGGTCAGGTCGTGGTGGTGCTGGGCCCCTCGGGTTCGGGGAAATCAACGTTGTGCCGCACCATCAATCGGCTCGAGCCGATCGATACCGGCACCATCTCCATCGACGGTGAGGTGCTGCCCGAGGAGGGCCGCAAGCTCGCTCAGCTGCGCTCGGATGTCGGCATGGTGTTCCAGTCGTTCAACCTGTTCGCACACAAGACAATTGTCGAGAACGTGATGCTGGCGCCGGTCAAGGTGCGAAAGCTGGCCAAGGACAAGGCCCGTAGCGAGGCGATGGCCCTGCTCGACCGGGTCGGCATCTCCAATCAGGCCGACAAGTACCCGGCGCAGCTCTCCGGCGGGCAGCAGCAGCGGGTCGCGATCGCCCGCTCGCTCGCGATGAGCCCCAAGGTGATGCTGTTCGACGAGCCGACCAGTGCGCTGGATCCGGAGATGATCAACGAGGTGCTGGCCGTCATGACCTCGCTGGCGTCGGAGGGCATGACCATGGTGGTCGTCACCCATGAGATGGGCTTCGCGCGCCGCGCCTCACACCGGGTCGTGTTCATGTCCGACGGCGCGATCGTGGAGGACGCCGAACCCGAGGAGTTCTTCAACAATCCCAAGTCCGACCGTGCCAAGGATTTCCTCGGCAAGATTCTCAACCACTGATCGTCCACCACCGAAAGGACCATGACATGTCGTCTCTGCGCTTCCGGGTGGCTGCCGCCGCCATTGTGGCCGCAGCGCTACCGCTGACCCTCGCCGCCTGCGGCGGAGGCGGTGGCGACGAATCCAAGGTCGTCATCGGCACCAAGTTCGATCAGCCCGGTCTGGGGCTGAAGAACCCGGACGGCACCATGAGCGGGTTCGACGTCGATGTCGCCACCTATGTCGCCGAGCAACTCGGCTACGCCCCCGAAGACATCGAGTGGAAAGAGTCGCCGTCCTCGCAGCGCGAGACGCTGATCCAGAACGGTCAGGTCGATTTCATCGTCGCGACGTATTCGATCACCGACGCCCGCAAGGAGAAGGTGGATTTCGCCGGGCCGTACCTGATCACCGGGCAGAGCCTGCTGGTACGCGCCGACAACTCCGACATCGTCGGCGCGGAATCGTTGGAGAACAACAAGAAGCTGTGTTCGGTCACCGGCTCGACCCCGGCCCAGCGCATCAAGGACAAGTACCCCGGCGTGCAGCTGCAGCAGTACGACACCTATTCGGCCTGTGTCGAGGCACTCAAGACCGGAGCCATCGACGCGGTGACCACCGACGAGGTCATCCTGGCCGGGTATGCCGCGCAGTCCCCCGGAACCTTCAAGATCGTCGGTGAGCCGTTCTCCGAGGAGCGTTACGGCATCGGCCTGAAGAAGGACGACACCGAAATGCGCACCAAGATCAACGACGCCATCACCAAGATGGAGGCCGACGGCGCCTGGAAGGAAGCCTTCGACAAGAACCTCGGGCCCGCAGGCATCACCGCGCCCGAGCCGCCGGCCGTCGACAAGTAGCCGCGCAGGCACGTGGAGATCTTCACCGAGTACCAGGACCGGATCTATGCCGCGTTCTGGATCACCATCCAGCTGACGGTGCTCTCCGGCGTCGGTGCGCTGGTGCTGGGCACCGCACTGGCGGCGATGCGACTGTCGCCGATACCGGTGATGCGGGGGTTGGGCACCACGTATGTGAACGTGGTGCGCAACACCCCGCTGACCCTGATCCTGGTGTTCTGCTCGCTGGGTCTCGCCAACACGTTGCACATCACGCTGACGGATCCGGACTCGCCGACCTCGATCGTGGACAGCAACTTCCGGCTGGCCGTGCTCGGATTGACGGTCTATACCGCGGCTTTCGTGTGTGAGGCGATCCGGTCCGGGATCAACACCGTGCCGCTGGGACAGGCCGAGGCCGCGCGGTCTCTGGGCCTGACCTTCTCGCAGAACCTGCGGATCATCATGCTGCCGCAGGCCTTTCGCGCGGTGATCATCCCGCTCGGTTCGGTGTTGATCGCCCTGACCAAGAACACCACCATCGCCTCGGCGATCGGCGTGGCCGAGGCGGCGTTGTTGATGAAGGAGATGGTGGAGAACACCTCGGCACTGCTGCTCGTCGGCGGGATCTTCGCGATCGGTTTCGTCATCCTGACGTTGCCGACCGGGTTGCTGTTCGGCTGGCTCGGCAAACGACTGGCGGTGCTGAGGTGAGCGGCGCGACGGTTCTCTTCGATGCACCGGGTCCGCGCGCCCGGGTCCGGCACCGGATGCTGGCCGGCCTGACGGTTGTCGCCTTCGCACTGATCTTCGGCTGGGTGATCTGGAAGTTCGCCGCCGCCGAACAGTTCACCGCCGCCAAGTGGGAGCCCTTCCTCACCCCGGACCTGTGGACGACGTATGTGCTGCCCGGTATCGAGGGCACCCTGACCGCGGCGGCGGTGTCCATCGTGCTGGCGCTGGTGCTCGGGTGCCTGCTCGGGGTGGGCAGGCTGTCCCCTATCCCGGTGGTGAGCTGGGCGTGTGCGACCTTCGTGGAGTTCTTCCGGGCCGTGCCGGTGCTCATCATGATGTTGTTCTCCTACGCGTTGTTCGCGCAGTACAACGTCTTTCCCTCGGAGTACCTGGCGCTGGCCGGCGTGATCACCGGCCTGACCCTGTACAACTCGGCGGTGATCGCCGAGATCGTGCGCAGCGGCGTGCACTCACTGCCGCGGGGACAGGCCGAGGCCGCGTCCGCGCTGGGCATGACGTGGAGCCAGACCATGGGCTCGATCCAGTTGCCGCAGGCCATCACCTCGATGCTGCCGGTGCTGGTGTCACAGATGGTGGTGGTGCTCAAGGACACCGCGATCGGCTACCAGATCACGTTCGTGGAAATGGTGCGCCAGGGCCAGAGCATCGGCTCGTCCTACGGCAACTACATCCCCGCGCTCATCGTCATCGCGGCCCTGATGATCGGGCTGAACTTCGCCCTGTCGTCCTTGGCCACCCGCCTCGAGGCCCGGTTGCGCCGGTCCAAGAAGGGACCCGCGCCGCTGGCTGCCCGACCCGTCATTCAGGACGGGCCCGGCGTCTGATTGCGGGCCAGTACCAGGCCCGCACCCGCGATCACCGAGCAACAGACCATCACGATGCCCAGCGGGCCGGCCGTGCGCTCGCCGGCCAGACTGACCAGCGGTGAGACGGCGGCGGCCAGCAGGAACTGGGTGGCCCCCAGCGCGGCCGAGGCGGTGCCGGCCGCCCGCGGGGCGGCCGAGAGCGCCAGCGCGGTCGCATTGCCGAAGATCAGGCCCATCCCCGCCACGGCGCTGAACAGTGGGATCGCCAGCCAGCCGGCCGGGACGCCCGTCCAGGACAGGGCCAGCACGCCGATGCTGGAGACCGTGATGACCGCCAGGCCGACGCCGGCCAGGGTGTGCGGCTCGGTGCGGGCGGACAACCGGGCACTCAGCGCGCTCATCAGCAGCAGACCGAAGGCATTCACTCCGAACACCGCGCCGTACTGCGCGGCACTCAGCCCCATCATGGTCTGATAGACGAACGGCGAGGCCGAGATGTAGGCCATCATCACGGCGAACGCGAATCCGAAGGCGACGACGTTGCCGACGTATCGACGACTGATCAGCTGCCGCAGCGGCGAGCCCGCGGTGGCCCTGTCGGCCCGCAGTGCGGTCCGCCGTTCCTCGGTGTGGGTTTCGCGGATCACCACCAGCGCGGCGACCAGCATCAGCACGACCAGCACCAGGATGACCGCCAGTGCGCCGCGCCAGCCCAGCGGGCCGACCAGGAATCCGCCGGCCAGCGGGGCGGCGATCGGGGCGAGGCCACCGACGATCATCATCAGGCTGAACGCCCGGGCGGCGGACCGGCCGGTGGCCAGGTCGGAGATGATCGCGCGGCCGATCACCATGCCCGCGGCGCCGGTGAGGCCCTGGGCCAGCCGGGCGGCGATGAGCACCTCGATGGTCGACGCAAACATGGCCACGACGCTGGCGACCACGCAGATGGCGGCGCCGATGATCAGCGGCCGGAGCCTGCCGTAGCGATCGGACAGCGGCCCGAAGATCAACTGCCCCAGGGCAAGACCGATGAGGAAGGTGGTCAGGGTGAGTTGCACATTCGTCGGTGAGGTGTGCAGATCGGCGACCATTTCGGGGAATGCCGGCAGGTAGAGATCGGTGGCGAACGGTGCCACCGCCGACAGCAGCGCGAGGGTGATCAGCAGGCCGGTGGTGATGCGCGGTCCGCTCTCGGTGCGCGCGGGGGTGTCGACCGGGGTCGTCATGGGCAGCTCCAGAAATGGTTATCGGATAATAATTATCATTACATAACTATCAGGTAGAGTCATCCCCATGCAAGCCCGAGTGCGTCACACCGAGCAGCTCGCCGACCTGGCCGATGTCGTCATGGCGGTCTCCCGCGCCATCAAACAGCGCACCGCCGCAGACCCTGCGGTCCTCGACCTCTCGACCACCGAGGTGACGGTGCTGCGCTTCATCGACCACCACCCCGGGGTCAGCCCCAGCGTGGTCGCCACCGCGACAGGGCTGCAGCGCAGCAATCTGAGCCGGGCGCTCCGCGCATTGGAGGCCAAAAAGTTGGTCAGACGCTCCGCCGATCCCGCCGACAACCGCCAATCGCTGCTGCAGTCGACCGCCCTGGCTGCCGAGAACCTGGCCCACATCAGAGCCATCTGGTCCGGGCTGCTGCGTGACGCACTCAAGGGCTCCGGCGATCACGACATCGCTTCGGCGCTCGCACTACTCGGCACGCTGGAGCGCGGCCTGATGTGATGCGGATCACAGTCGGAATGATCGCGCCCCCGTGGAGCTTGACCTGTACGAACCTACCCAGCCTTCGGAGGACGTCATGACCGACACCACCCACACCCCAGTACTGGCCGGCCGTCGGGCCCTGGTCACCGGAGCCTCCCGCGGCATCGGGGCCGAGATCGTGCGCCGACTGGCCGCCGACGGCGCCGCCGTGGCGTTCACCTACAACTCCTCGCCGGCACCGGCCGAAGCCCTGGCAGCCGAACTCACCGCAGCCGGCGCAAAGGTGGTGGCCATCCGGGCCGACAGCGCCGACGCAGCGGCCACCGCGGCCGCCGTGGACACCACGGTGGCCGAGCTGGGCGGTCTCGACATCTTGGTCAACAACGCCGGCGTCGCCTCTGGGGCACTCATCGAGGACTTCACCCTTGAGGAGTTCGACCGGATCGTGAACATCAACGTGCGCGGCGTATTCGCCGCCAGCAAGGCCGCGGTGCCCCACCTGGGCAAGGGCGGCCGGATCGTCAACATCGGCAGCGTGAACGCCGATCGTGTTCCGGTGCCCGCCTTTTCGGTGTACGCACTGTCCAAGGCCGCGGTCGCCGGCTTCACCCGCGGCCTGGCCCGTGAACTCGGCCCGCGCGGGATCACCGTGAACAATGTTCAGCCGGGCCCGATCGCCACGGACATGAACCCTGCCGACGGCCCACTGGCCGAACAGATGACTCCGCTGCTCGCCGTCGGCCACTACGGCCACACAAGCGACGTTGCGAGCGCCGTCGCGTTTCTGGCGTCACCGGATGCCGGCTACATCACCGGCATCGCCTTGAACGTCGACGGTGGCTTTCTGGTCTGACCGCCACGCAGGTGGCCTAGACCGAACGGCGTTCGCGCTCCTGGGCGAGTTGTGTGCTGACGACGTCGAAGGCCATCCCCTGGTGGTATCCGCGCCGGGCCAACATGCCCACCAGCCGCCTGGTGACCTTCACCTCGTCGTCGAGCTTCTCGCGACGCAGCTTGCTGGCCACCAGCTCCTCCGCCCGCACCCGCCACTCCCCCGCGTCCACGCTGTCGAGGGTCTCGGCGATGAGCTCGGGGTCGACGCCTTTGGTGCGCAGCTCGGAGGCCAACGCGCGCTTACCTTTTCCGGCATTGGCACGGCGTGTGTGCACCCACTGCTCGGCAAAGGCGGCGTCATCGAGCAGCCCGACTTCGACCAGCCGGTCGAGCACGCGAGCACTGACATCGTCGGGGTAGCCGCGCTTGGTCAGCGCAGATTCCAGCTCGGCACGTGTGCGCGCCCGAACGGTGAGCAGGCGAAGGCACACGTCCCGCGCCTGCTCCTCCCGTTTGGGCTCGGCCGGCTTCTCAGAAGTCGACGGGGGCGGGGAGAACGTCATCGTCGGCAGTCAGCACGGCACCGATGCCGAGCTTTTCCTTGATCTTCTTCTCGACCTCGTTGCCCACATCGGGGTTCTCCAACAGGAACTTCCGGGCATTCTCCTTGCCCTGGCCGAGCTGCTCGCCCTCGTAGGTGAACCACGAGCCGGACTTGCGGATGAAGCCGTGCTCGACACCCATATCGATGAGCGAACCCTCGCGGCTGATGCCGTGGCCGTACAGGATATCGAACTCAGCCTGCTTGAACGGCGGCGACACCTTGTTCTTGACGACCTTGACGCGGGTGCGGTTACCGACGGCGTCGGTTCCGTCCTTGAGGGTCTCGATGCGCCGGACATCCAGACGCACGGAGGCGTAGAACTTCAATGCCTTACCGCCCGTGGTCGTCTCGGGCGAACCGAACATCACACCGATCTTCTCGCGCAACTGGTTGATGAAGATCGCCGTGGTGTTCGAGTTGCTCAGCGCACCGGTCATCTTGCGCAGCGCCTGGCTCATCAGGCGGGCCTGCAGGCCGACGTGACTGTCGCCCATCTCACCCTCGATCTCGGCGCGCGGCACCAGCGCGGCCACCGAGTCGATGACGAGCAGGTCGATGGCGCCGGACCGCACCAGCATGTCGGCGATCTCGAGGGCCTGCTCACCGGTGTCGGGCTGGCTGACCAGCAGTGCATCGGTATCCACGCCGAGCTTCTGGGCGTAATCCGGGTCCAGCGCGTGCTCGGCGTCGATGAACGCCGCGATGCCGCCGGCAGCCTGGGCATTGGCCACCGCGTGCAACGCGACGGTGGTCTTACCCGAGGATTCCGGGCCGTAGATCTCGACGACGCGGCCGCGCGGCAACCCGCCGATACCGAGCGCGACATCGAGGGCGATGGATCCGGTCGGGATGACCGCGATGGGCTGGCGTACCTCGTCGCCGAGCCGCATCACCGAACCCTTGCCGTAGTTCTTCTCGATCTGAGCCATCGCCAGTTCGAGTGCTTTTTCGCGGTCAGGAGCCTGTGGCGCCATGGGAGTACCTCTCCGGTAGTCGTGCGGTTGACCGGGGTTCCGGTCGGTTGGCTGTCAGGTTAGGGCCAGCCACCGACAAGTAATTCTCGGTCGAACGAACACCAGGTTAGCGAACAGGTGTTCGAAGGCAAGCGGACACGCCGCGAGACGCAGACCGGTATGGTCTGCCCGTGACCCAGCGCGAAGATCTCCGAGTGCCCCATGCAGGTGAGCACCTCGCGGTCTACCTGTATCGCCCCGATTCGCCGGACCGCGACACCGCCTGCATCGTGATGGCCCACGGCTTCTCCGGCACCCGCGATGACGGACTGCCCGCCTACGCCGACGCGTTCTGCGCAGCCGGGTACACCGTCGCGCTGTTCGACTACCGGGGATTCGGCGCATCGACCGGCGAACCGCGCCAGGTCATCGACATCGCCGCCCAACACGCCGATTACCGCGCGGTCGTGCGATGGGCCCGCACGCTCGACGGTGTCGACCCCACCCGCATCGCGCTGTGGGGGTCGTCGTTCAGCGGCGGTCACGTCCTGGCCGTCGCAGCCGATGACCCGTCCATCGCGGCGGTCGTCTCCCAGGCTCCGTTCACCGATGCCCTGCCGACACTGGCCAAGGTTCCGCCGACGACATCGGTCCGCATCACCGTGCTGGCGCTGCGCGATCAGATCCGGGCATGGCGTGGCGCGGCACCGCTGCTGGTGCCGGCCGTCGGCGCACCCGGCACGGTGGCCGCCATGACCGCCCCCGACGCCGAACCGGGCCTGGCGGCCATCGTCGGGCCGGATTCACGCTGGCGCAACGAGTTCGCGGCGCGGCTCATGCTGCGGTTCCCGTTCTACCGACCGGTGCGCAAGGCCGCGCGGCTGCGCATGCCGGTGCTGGTGTGCGTCTGCGACGAGGACACCACCGCGCCTCCCGGCTCGACCATTGCCACCGCGCAACGGGCGCCGCTCGGCGAATTACGGCACTACCCGTACGGCCATTTCGCCATCTACCTCGATCCGCAGGTCAGGATCGACCAACGCGAGTTCCTCGACCGCGTGCTCGCGCAACCCTGAGCGCTCACCACTGGTCGCGCGGTACGTCGAAGTCGGCGCACAGCGCCCGCCACACGGTCCGTGGCTCGACCCCGGCCTCGATGGCCTGAGCGGCGGTGCGTCCGCCCAGCGCGCTCAGTACGTGATCGACGAGCACCGAGGCCCCATAGGCGCCACCGAACAGACCGGTGACACGTTCGTTGAACTCGGTGATGCGCACGCCGACAACCTACCGAGTCGCCGCCGGTGCGTCATGGCACACCCGTACCGGATCGGCCACCTCACCCGCCCCGGCCCCGGCCCGGACGGCGGCGGCCCGATATCCCGGGTCAGCCAGCACCGCGCCCACCGCGGCGGTCAGCGCATCGGCCGTCAGCGGCCGGATCAGCCGTCCACTTCCTTGCCGCACAACGCGATTGGCGATCTCCCATTGATCGCCCCCACCGGGCACCGTCACCAGCGGGACACCGTGCAGCAGTGCTTTCGCCACGATGCCGTGGCCTCCCCCGCACACCAGCACGTCCGCCTCGGCCAGCAGTTCGTCCTGGCGGCCGAGCCCGACGACCGCCCACTCCGGCACCTCCACCTGCGCACCGGCCAGCCGCGACACCGCCACCCGCAATCCGTCGGGCAGTCCGCGGCCGGGCCCCAGCGCGGTCAGCGCCAGTTCCGCCAGGCCGGCGGCACCGGTGCTCGCCGTCGAGGGCGCCACCACGACCAGCGGGCCCGGTCCGGGTGGCGGCGTCAGCACCGCCTCGGTGGGCTCGAAGTGCAGCGGGCCGACGACGACGGCCTCGGCCGGCCAGTCCGGGCGGGGCACCTCCAGGGCGGGCAGCGTCGCGATCAGCCGCCGCAGCGGACCCGGATCCCGCCCGGGCAATCCGATGCCCAGGCGCGCGGCCGACCGGTCCCGGTCCCCGGCCCGGATGGAACGCGCGGTCAGCGCCCGCATCACCGTGTCGCGTGCCCGTCCGCGCAGGCCGACACCCGGGGCCAGCCCGCTCCCCAGCGGGGGCAACCCCTTCGACGGCAGGTAGAGCGGATGCGGGACGACCTCGATCCACGGGATGCCGATCAGTTCGGCCGCCATCCCGCCACAGGCGGTGATCACATCGGAGCACACGAGATCGGCTGCCAGCGCGCGTAGGACGGGGACGTTCAGGACCGCCATCCGGGCGGCCCGCTGATGGATCTTCGCACCGGCATCGCCGTCGTCATCGCCGACTTCGAGGTCCAGACCCTCAAGCAGAACGGCCTCGACGCCGGCCGCCCGCGCGGTGTCGAGCCATTGCCGGCCCGTCAGCAGCGTCGCGGTATCGCCGGCCGCCAGGAATTTCAGGCACAGCGCGATCGCCGGGAACGCATGTCCGGGATCGGGCCCGGCGACCACGGCAACTTTCACGCGCCCACCCTGCCACAGCTCCGACGATCTACCCTGTGGGGTATGACCGAGCAGGTATCGCCCACCAGCACCGAAGCCGACAACATCGCGACGGTGGAGAAGTTTCTGTTCTCGCTACGGGGTCCCGATCTGGATACCGCCGGCGCGCTGATCGACGAGAACCTCGTCTATCAGAATGTCGGATTCCCGACCATCCGTGGCAGGCAACGCACCCTCAAGGTGTTCAAGGCACTGGACCGCCCGGGGTTCGCCTTCGACGTCGCCATCCACCGCACCGCCGCCGACGGCGCCGTCGTGCTCAACGAGCGCACCGACGTACTCGCGTTCGGGCCGGTCCGCCTGCAGTTCTGGGTGTGCGGGGTGTTCGAGGTGCACGATGGCCGCATCACCCTGTGGCGGGACTACTTCGATCAGTTCGACTTCGCCAAGGCGATGGTGCGGGGCCTGGTGGGAGCGGTCATCCCGGCGCTTCGCCCGAGCCTGTGAGCAGGACCAAACCCAGCTTCTTCCAGCTGGTCGGCTACTGCCTGGGCAAGCGGCTGCCCGATTCGATGCTGGACTGGGTGCGCAACGACCTGGCCGGGCCGGGCGCCACCCGACGGCTGATGCTGCGGGTACTGGTGCCGGCGGTGCTGATCCTCGCGCCGTTCTGGCTGATCCCGACGACGTTGTACGTCCACCTGAGCATGACGGTGCCGATCCTGATCCCGTTCGTCTACTTCTCGCACGCGCTGAACAAGATCTGGCGCCGGCACATGTTGCGGGTCCACGGCCTGGACCCATCGCTGGTCGACGCGTTGGCCCGCAAGCGCGATGCCGCCAAGCACCAGTCCTATGTCGATCGGTTCGGGCCCCGCCCGGATTCCGCGGAGCTGGGCACCCACGACATCTAGGCCCCGCGCAATTGGCCCAACTCGCTGTAGGCCTGCGCCCAGCCCTGCAGACGATCGGTGGCATTGACCAGCTCGTCGCGGTAGCGCCGGCCGGCCAGCGGGTTGTTCGCACCCGCGTTCACCGAGGACACCAACTGTGCTGCCGCGGTGACCATTTCGTCGTACTGGCGGGCGCCCTGGTGCAGCTGCGTGCTGAATGCCTGGATGGTCGGTGTCAGATGGGCACGCGATTGCGGGGATGCCCCGGCCGCCCGCTCCATCGCCACCACCTCATTGGCGGTGGCCGCCATGGTGGCTGCCGTCTGTCCGGCCGTATCCGCGATCTCGCGCAAGTCCCCCGCGGGCAGCAGCCGGCCTCGTTCGAGCACGCCGAGCAGGGAGAACAAGCCCCGTTCCGAGGACGCCAAGGCGGCCATCGGTTTACGTGCCGCGGACCCGAACGGCGGCATCCGGCGGGCGGTCGGACCAACTGGCAGCGGTTCGGCGCGCAGCCACCGGTAGCGCAGGAACAGCAGCGTGGCCGGGAAGGCGGCACCGGCGGCGACCACCCCGGTGACGATGAGCGCCCAGACCGGGGTGCTCCACGACGCCAGCACCGCGGTCACCAGGATCCAGAACAGGCTGCTGACAGCGAAGAACACGGCCAGCCGCAACGCCCAGCGCCGCTTGCGCAGCAGCTTGGCGCGCGGATCTGCCAGGGCGGCGAGCTTCTGGGCGAGCGCGCCGGAGAACTCGGCGGCGGTGTCTATCCCGCCCTGCACGCCGCGTTCGGCCAACGCGCGCCAGCCGCGCGGTCGCCCTGCCCTCGGGTTCGTCGCCATGACCAAACCTATTGCTGGAGCGGGTTTTCGGGTGCAGCGGCGGGCGGGTTGGCGGCGGGCGTCGCGGGTGCGGCGGCGCCACCGGAGGGCAGCGCGTCACCGCGCATCGACGCACGGATCTGCTCCAGGCGAGAGTGTCCGGCCATCTGCACACTGGCCGACTGGACTTCCATCATCCGGCCCTGCACCGAGTTCTGCGCGAGTTCGGTGGCGCCCATCGCGTTGGCGTAGCGACGCTCGATCTTCTCGCGCACCTCATCGAGGTTGGGCGTGGTGCCCGGCGCGGCGATCTCGCTCATCGACCGCAGCGAGGCGCTGACCTGCTCCTGCATCTTGGCCTGCTCCAGCTGGCTGAGCAGCTTGGTGCGCTCGGCGATCTTCTGCTGCAGGACCATCGCGTTCTGCTCGACGGCCTTCTTGGCCTGTCCGGCGGCCTGCAGCGACTGGTCGTGCAGAGCCTTGAGGTCTTCGACGCTCTGCTCGGCGGTGACCAGTTGGGCGGCGAACGCCTCGGCGGCGTTGGTGTACTCGGTGGCCTTCGCGGCGTCGCCGCTGCCGGCGGCCTGATCGGCCAGGGTCAGGGCCTGGCGGACATTGGCCTGCAGCTTCTCGATATCGGCGAGCTGGCGGTTCAGCCGCATCTCCAGCTGACGCTGGTTCCCGATGACCTGGGCGGCCTGCTGGGTCAGCCCCTGGTGCTGACGCTGGGCATCCTCGATGGCCTGCTGGATCTGCACCTTCGGATCGGCGTACTCGTCGACCTTCGAGCTGAACAGCGCCATGAGGTACTTCCACGCCTTGACGAACGGATTGGCCATGGGTTCATTCCACCTTCACGTGTTCGGGTGTGCGCAACTGCCGGTGTGCAACTTGTTGGGTGCCAACCTATCGTTTCCGCACCCGGTCAGGCCACCGCCATGGACACAACCTGCGGAATCACGACCTTCGTGGTGGCGTCGATACCGGTGACACCGCCCTCGTCGCGGGCCATCTGCTCACCCGCGGTGAAGAGCACTCGCGACATCGGGATCGCGAGGGCGTCGCAGATGGCGCTGAGCAACTCGCTGGAGGCCTCTTTGCGGCCCCGCTCCACTTCGGACAGATATCCCAGGCTGACCCGCGCGGAATCGGACACCTCACGCAGGGTGCGACCCTGAGTCGTCCGGGCTTCGCGCAGCACGTCGCCGATCACCTCGCGCATCAGTGTCGTCATACAGGGATCAACGCCATCGGGTCCCCGCTGGTTCCCGAATGTCTCAGGTTGCCGGACGGGTCCGGGAATCACGCGCCGCCGAGACCACGTAGTCCACGCCGGTGAGCACCGTCAGCACCACGGCCAACCACATGATCCAGGTCGCCACCAGCAGCCACGCGCCGGACAGCGGAAGGATGAAGAGTCCGATCGCCACGGCCTGGACCAGCGTTTTCAGCTTGCCGCCGCGGCTGGCCGGGATCACTCCGTGGCGCAAGACCGCCAATCGGAGCACGGTGATGCCGACCTCGCGGACCAGGATGACGATGGTGATCCACCACGGCAGGTCGCCCAGCAGCGACAGCCCGATCAGCGCGGACCCGATGAGCAGTTTGTCCGCGATCGGATCGGCCAGCTTCCCGAACTCGGTGACCATCCCGTAGGCGCGTGCCAACGCCCCGTCGAAATGGTCGGTGATGACGGCCACCGCGAACACCACGAAAGCGATTGTTCGCCAGAATGTCTGATGCCCGTCCTCGACGAACAGCGCCACCACGAACACGGGGACGAGGAGAAACCGGATACCGGTCAGCAGGTTGGCGACGTTCGCGACGGACGCACGGGGCACCACTGGATCGGTATCTGATTGGCCCGGCACCGCAACAGAATATCGGTAGCCCATGCCGATACTCTCGCAGCTGTGAGCGAGGTGGTTGAACACGTGACGGTTCGTCGGGCCAGTACATCCGATGTGCCGGCCATCAAGGAGCTCGTCGACATCTATGCAGGCCGGATTCTGCTGGAAAAGAACCTGGTCACGCTGTATGAGGCGGTGCAGGAGTTCTGGGTCGCCGAGCTGGCCGGCGAGATCGTCGGCTGCGGTGCACTGCACGTGTTGTGGGCGGATCTCGGCGAGGTGCGCACCGTCGCGGTCGACCCGAAGGTGCGCGGACACGGGGTCGGTTACCGCGTGGTGGACCAGCTGCTCAAGGTCGCACGGGATCTGCACCTGAGCCGGATCTTCGTGCTCACCTTCGAGACCGAGTTCTTCGGCAGGCACGGCTTCACCGAAATCGACGGAACGCCGGTCAGCGCCGAGGTCTTCGAAGAGATGCGCCGGTCCTATGACACCGGTGTTGCCGAGTTCCTGGACCTGTCCTACGTCAAGCCCAATACCCTCGGCAACACCCGGATGATGCTCAACCTCTAGAAGTCGTCCTCGTCGTCGGCGTCGTTGGCGTCCGCCCCGCCGCGGATGAGCGCCAGGGTGCCCGCCAGCTCGTCGGGCTTCACCAGCACCTCACGCGCCTTGGAACCCTCCGACGGCCCGACGATCTGGCGGGTCTCCATCAGGTCCATCAGCCGGCCCGCCTTGGCGAAGCCGACCCGCAGCTTGCGCTGCAGCATCGAGGTGGACCCGAACTGGCTGGACACCACCAGTTCGACGGCCTGCAGGAAGACATCCATGTCATCGCCGATATCGGGATCCACATCGGTGCGCTCACCGGTCGGCTTGGCCTTGGTGACACCCTCGACGAACTCGGGTTCGGCCTGCGCCTTGGTGGCCTCGACGACGGCCTGGATCTCCTCGTCGGTGATGAACGCGCCCTGCATGCGCTGTGGCTTGTTCGCACCCATCGGCAGGAACAGCCCGTCGCCCATACCGATGAGCTTCTCGGCACCGGGCTGGTCCAGGATGACGCGCGAATCGGTCAGCGACGAGGTGGCGAACGCCAGCCGCGAGGGCACATTCGTCTTGATCAGACCCGTGACGACATCGACCGACGGTCGCTGGGTGGCCAGCACCAGGTGGATGCCCGCGGCGCGGGCCTTCTGGGTGATCCGCACGATCGACTCCTCGACTTCGCGCGGAGCCGTCATCATCAGATCGGCGAGCTCGTCGACGATCGCCAGGATGTAGGGGTAGGGCTTGTAGACCCGCTCGCTGCCCAGCGGTGTGGTGATCTCCCCGGAGCGCACCTTCTCGTTGAACACGTCGATGTGGCGCACCCGCGAGGCCTGCATGTCCTGGTAGCGCTGTTCCATCTCCTCGACCAGCCAGGCCAGCGCCGCGGCGGCCTTCTTGGGCTGAGTGATGATCGGCGTGATGAGGTGCGGGATGCCTTCATACGGCGTGAGTTCCACCATCTTCGGATCGATGAGGATCATCCGGACCTCTTCGGGAGTGGCCCGCGCCAGCAGGGACACCAGCATCGAGTTGACGAAGCTGGACTTGCCCGAGCCGGTGGAACCGGCGACCAGTAGGTGCGGCATCTTGGCCAGGTTGGCCTTGACGTACTCGCCCTCGATGTCCTTGCCGAGCCCGATCACCAATGGGTGGTGATCGGCACGCGTCGTCGGCGCGGTCAACACGTCGGCCAGCCGCACCATCTCGCGGTCGGTGTTGGGCACCTCGATGCCGACCGCCGACTTGCCGGGGATGGGCGCCAGCATGCGGACGCTCTCGGTGGCCACCGCATAGGCGATATTTCGGTGCAGCGCAGTGATTTTCTCGACCTTGACGCCGGGGCCGAGCTCCACCTCGTAGCGGGTGACGGTCGGCCCGCGAAGGCAACCGGTGACCGCGGCGTCGACCTTGAACTGCTGCAGCACCGAGGTGATGGCGTCCTTCATGGTCTCGTTGGCGGCGGTGAGCGTCTTCGGCGGATCGCCGGCGACCAGCAGCCCCAGCGACGGGAGCACGTAGGGGCCCTCGACCACCCGGTCCATGACCAGGGTCTCCTCGACCTTCTTCGGCTTCTTCGGTGGTTCGGCCTTGGGCTTACGCGGTTTGGCCGCAACGGGTTCCGGGATGGTCGGGGTGTCCACCACCTCGGGCAACGGGTAGTTGTCCATCGGCGAGCCGGCGGGCAGCTCGGGGGTCGGCCACTGCTGGGCGTCACCGTAGTCATCGTCGTAGTAGCCGTCGGAGAAGTCCTCGGTGACGGCCTCGTCGGCGTATTCGGCGTTCTCGTCGTCGTAATCGTCATCGTCGTAGTCGTCGTACCCGCGGGTGCTGAACATCGAGCGCAGTGTCTCGGGCAGTTCGCGGATGGTCGTTCCGGTCAGCAGCAACAGACCGAAGAGCACGCCGATGACGAGCAGCGGGGTGGCGATCCAGACCGTCAGCCCGTCCGAGAGCGGCCCGCCCAGGACGAACCCGATGAAGCCGGCCGCACCTTGCCGCGCGGCCGGGTCCAGTGGAGCGCCGGACCAGATGTGCCACAGGCCGAGCACCGGCAGGGCGATCATCGCCGATCCGAGGATGAGCCTGGGCCGGGCGTCGAGGTCGGGTTCGGTGCGCATCAGCACCACCGCGATGCCGGCGAGGATGATCGGCACCAGCACCACGGCGCCGCCGATGACGGTGCGCACGACGGTGTCGATCCAGCCGCCCACGGGCCGCGCGGCGTCGAACCACGAACTCGCGGCGACGACGACGGCGATGCCGAGCAGCGCCAGCGCTATCCCGTCGCGCCGATGGCCCGGTTCCAGGTCGCGGGCCCGTCCCACGGATCGGGCGGTGGAACCGGCCCCCTTGGCCACCATCAGCCAGCCGGCGCGGGTGCCCCGGCCCACTGCGGCGCCGGCGGAGGCAAAGCGCGAAGGGTTGCGACGTGGCGCCGGCTTGCGGCGAGGAGCCGCCGGGCGCGCCGATTTCGATCCGGTCCGCGCGCTGGAACTGGCCTTTGACCTGCTCGAACGGGCTCCGGACCGGGCGGCGGTCTTGTTAGCCATGGGTGTCAGCCTAGTCGCTTGCGCCCCATTTTCACCATCTGCCACACGTGTCACAAACAGGTATCAAAATGCGCCGCATGCGGCCACTTGTCACAAGACGACTGATTTCGTTGCGGCCAAAACGATCCCCCACCTGCCCTATTCCAAACGTGGGCAGCGTCACGGAGCCACGGAACGACGAATTCCGTTCCGGTCGCTACCCTCGGAGCGGTGAGCCTGCCGTCCAAGCGCCGTCATGTTAACCCGTTGTTACACACGGTATTTCGCTATGACGTACCGGCATCGCTGGTCGTCTTCCTGGTAGCCCTGCCGTTGTCCATCGGTATCGCCGTCGCCTCCGGCGCGCCGGTGGTCGCCGGCCTCATCGCCGCGATCGTCGGCGGCATCGTGTGCGCCGTCGTCGGCGGCTCTCCGCTGCAGGTCAGCGGCCCGGCTGCCGGTCTGACCGTCGTCGTCGCCGAGCTCGTCGCGCAGTTCGGGTGGAAGGCGACGTGCGCCATCACCGCCGCCGCGGGTGTCCTGCAGGTCCTGCTGGGGTTGAGCCGGATCGCGCGCGCCGCGCTGGCCATCGCGCCCATCGTCGTGCACGCGATGCTAGCCGGTATCGGCATCACCATCGCCCTGCAGCAGGTACACGTGCTGCTCGGCGGCGGCCCGCGCGGCAATGCCTGGGAGAACCTGGTGTCACTGCCCGGCCAACTCGCCGCACCGCAGTGGTCCAATGTCCTCATCGGCGGGCTGGTCATCGCCGTCATGCTGTCCTGGCGGTTCACCCCGGCCGCGGTCCGCGCCGTCCCCGGCGCACTGGTGGCGATCGTCCTGGCGACCGCCCTCAATTACCTGCCGGGCCTGGGGACCGAGCGGATCGTGCTCGACGAATCCGTCGTCGACGCCATCGGGCTGCCCGAGATGCCGCAGGGCAGCTGGAGTTCCATCGCGCTCGCCGTGCTGACCGTTGCCCTGATCGCCAGCGTGGAGAGCCTGCTCTCGGCGACCGCAGTGGACAAGATGCACAACGGGGCACGCACCGACTTCAATCGCGAACTGGTCGGGCAGGGCGCCGCGAACGTGTCCTCGGGCCTGCTGGGCGGGCTCCCCGTCACCGGGGTCATCGTCCGCAGCACCGCCAATGTCGGGGCAGGTGCCAAGACCCGGGCGTCGGCCGCGCTGCACGGTGTGTGGCTGCTGCTGTTCTCGGTGCTGCTGGTCGACGTCGTCGAGATGATCCCGATGGCCGCACTGGCCGGGCTGCTGATCGTGATCGGCGTCCAACTCGTGAAACTCGCACACATCGACCTGGCACGCCGCACCGGTGAACTGCTCATCTACGGCATCACGCTGGGTTGTGTGGTGTTCCTGAACCTGCTGGAGGGCGTGCTCATCGGCCTGGTGCTGGCCATCGCCCTCGCGGCCTGGCGCATCGTGCGGGTGTCCATCGTGGCCGAAGACCTCACCAGTCGCATCGGGGCCGGCGGCCCACCGCGGTGGCATGTGGCGATCACCGGGTCGTGCAGCTTTCTGGCACTGCCACGGCTGAACTCGGTGCTCTCGGACATCCCGCACGACGCCCAGGTGTTCATCGACCTCAACGTCGACTACCTCGATCACGCCGCGCTGGACGCCCTGCAGGAGTGGATCACACAGCACCGCGACCACGGCGCGGAGGTCACCGTCACCGAGACCGGAACCGCGCGAATGGAGTTCGCACACTCCCAGCCGCCGCGCCGGCACACCGAGGGCCGCCGGGTGGTCAGCGCGCTGCGGATGATCTGGCCGGCGCAGCTCGCGGGCGGGGTGGACAGGTTCAGCAACGGACTGGCCCCGCTGCTGCGGGCCCGGATGGAATCGGCAGGCACCGAACATGATCCGCACACCATGCTGGTCAGCTGCGCCGACGCACGGATTCTGCCGAACCTGATCACCGACAGCGCACCCGGTGAAATGCTCAACGTGCGCAATGTCGGAAACCTGGTGGGTGACGACCTGTCGGTCGAATCGGCGCTGAGCTACGCGCTGGGCCGACTGTCGGTGCGGACCGTCGTGATCTGCGGACACTCGGGCTGCGATGCCATGCACGATCTGATGCACGAGGCGGCCGAAGGTTCGGTGGGGCGCTGGCTGGATCACGGCGCCGACGCACTTGCCGCATTCCGGGCCTATCACCCGGTGGCGGCGGCCGCCGCGGACGCCGGATTCACCGGCGCCGATCAGCTCAGCGTCGTCAACGTCGCCGTGCAGGTGCGTGCGGCCCAACAGCACCCGCAGGTCGCCGCACGACTCGCCGAAGGCACGGTCAGCGTGGTCGGGCTGTTCCTGGATCTGGCCACCGCGCGGCTGTACCTGGTGAGCGCGGACTCGGTCACCGAGATCGACCAGCACGGTGCCACGGTGACGGCCGCCACACCCAAGTAATGTGACTCGGCGAAACACTGGAGAGCCGAGGAGTAGTCCATGCCTGTAGTCGTCGTCGCCACCATGACCGCCAAGCCCGAGTCCGTCGATATCGTCCGCGCTGCCTGTACCGATGCCATCGCCGAGGTGCACGGTGAGCCGGGCTGTGAGCTCTATTCGCTGCATGAGGCCGACGGGACCTTCGTGTTCATCGAGCAGTGGGCCGATGCCGAGGCGCTCAAGACGCACAGCACCGCGCCCGCGATCGGCAAGCTGTTCGGCGGGGTGGGTGAACACCTCGACGGTGCACCCGATATCAAGATGCTGACGCCGGTGGTGGCCGGAGATCCCGCCAAGGGTCAGCTGCGCGGCTAGACGCGGACATGGGATCCCTATCCGGCAAGACCGCGTTCATCACCGGGGCGGCGCGTGGGCAGGGGCGCGCGCACGCAGTGACACTGGCGTCCGAGGGCGCCGACATCATCGCCGTCGATCTGTGCCATCAGATCGCCTCGGTGCCCTACCCGTTGGCGAGCCCCGATGACCTCGCGGCCACGGTCAAGCTGGTCGAGGAGACAGGGGCACGCATCTACGCTGCCGAAGCCGATGTGCGCGATCGTGATTCGCTCAAGAGCGCGCTGCGCGCCGGGACCGAAGCCCTCGGGGATCGACTGGACATCGTCATCGCCAATGCCGGGATCGCTCCGATGGCGGGTGAGGATGCCTGGCAGGACGTGATCGACGTGAACCTCACCGGCGTCTACAACACCGTCGATGTGGCGATGAAGCCGATGGTCAAGTTCGGCAACGGCGGTTCGATCGTGCTGACCAGTTCGGTGGCCGGACTGGTCGGGCTGGGCTCCCCGATCGCGGGCTCGGTGGGTTACGCCGCCGCCAAGCACGGCATCGTCGGTCTGATGCGGGTGTATGCGAATGTGCTGGCGCAGTTCAACATCCGGGTGAACTCCATCCATCCGGCCGGTGTGGACACCCCGATGATCGACAACGACTTCACCCGCAGCTGGCTCGAAGGCATGGCCCAGCAATCCCAGCGCGGGCCCGACATGACCAACGCACTGCCGGTGCAGACGCTGAAGGTCGAGGACATCGCCAACGCGGTGCTCTGGCTGGTCACCGATGCTTCCCGCTACGTCACCGGGGTCGCGCTGCCCCTGGACGCCGGGTACGTGAACAAGCGCTAGTGGCACCGAACCCGGCTGCGCAGACGGCCTTCGGGCCGATGGTGCTGGCTGCCATCGAGCAGTTGGAGGTGCCCGAGCGCCGCCTGGTTGACGACGACCTCGCGGAGTCCTTCCTGCCCGGCAGACTGCGTGCGGTGGTACGGCTGGCGCGGTTCGGACCGCTGCGCCGCATGCTCATCGCCGCCTCGGACCGGTCCGGCCCCGGGCTGTGGGCCAGCGTGGTCTGCCGGAAACGGTACATCGACGAGAAGGTGTCCGATCCGGTCAGCGAGATCGATGCCGTGGTGATCCTGGGTTCCGGGCTGGACACCCGGCCCTACCGCATCGCCCGGTACAGCGATCTGCCGGTGCACGAGCTCGATCAGCCCGTCAACATCGAACGCAAGACTGCAGCGGTGCAACGGGCCCTGGGCGGCGTACCCGCATCGGTGCATCTGGCGGGCGTGGATTTCGAGCATGACAATGTGATGAGCGTGTTGGCCGACAACGGATTTCGCGATACCGGGCGGACGCTGTTCATCTGGGAGGGTGTGACCCAGTACCTCACACCCGAAGCCCTGCACCGCACGTTCGAGCAATTGCGGGCCGTCACACCGGGCAGCCGGCTGGTCTTCACCTATGTCCGGCAGGACTTCATCGACGGCACGAATCTTCACGGCGCCGGGTCCGTATACCGCAGGTTTCGGCGGCGCAGCCAGGTCTGGAAGTCAGGTCTGGAACCCGAACGCGTCGAGGAGACCCTGCGCGGCTACGGATGGCGGGTGCTCGAACAGGTCGGACCCAGCTACTACCGGGACCTCTACATCCGGCCGACGGGACGCACGATCAGCGCTTCGCCCATCGAGTGGACCGCGCTGGCGGTGCGTTCGGACTAGTGACATACGAGTAGGCGTGACTTTGTGCCCGTCAGCGAGCGAGACAGTTGACCGACCCGCGGAGGCACCAGATCAAAACTAACAGAAGTCGACGGTGGCAGGCGTGCACGCGCACTCCAGTGACTGTTAAATGGAGTAGTGGCAATTCCAAGTTTCATCTCCGAGCTGCGCCGCCATATCGGCAACGCGCCCTTGTGGCTAACCGGCGTAAGCGCCGTGGTCCTTCGGAACCAACACGTTCTTCTAGTCCGCAGTGCTGACACCGGGGAATGGGGGCATGTGTCTGGCATCGTCGAACCGGGCGAAAATCCTGCAGACTGCGCTGCCCGTGAAGTCCTCGAAGAAAGCGGAATCCGTGCTGTAGCAAAGCGACTTGCATGGGTGCACGTAACGAAGCAAGTGACCCACCTCAACGGCGACCAGGCTCAGTACCTCAATTTGGTGTTCGCGATGAATTGGGTTGCTGGCGAGCCATTTCCAGCCGATGACGAGATCATCTCCGCGGGCTGGTTCGACTTGCAACGGCTGCCAAACATACCTGCCGACAGGCTGCGCGAATTGGAGGTGGTATGCAACGAGAAGCGCTCCACTACGACAATCTTCGATACATCAGAGTGAACTAGTCGCGGTGACCTTATCCGACGGTTTTCGCAAAGACCAGCCTACGACTCTGGCAATAAAGTTGTGTTTACGCCATTGACCTCCAAACAAATATGCGGAGGGAATAAGCCATGCGAGGGCCAGACATCTTCGGGTACGCCGGTTCGAAGTCCTGGTGCGACAGCAATATCCACTGCACCTGCAGAATTGAAATACCCATGGAATAGCGGCTCACGGATGCGACTGCCCCACCAGGCAACTGGCAACTGGCAACTGGCAAGACGTTCACGCTCTGCTCAGAAGAACCACCGGGAAGCGGCGAGCTAAGCAGACGGTCCGAGCAAACGGATCGAGCTTAGGGCTGCCGAATTGAATTCTTAGCTAGACCGACAACGTAGTCGATCTGATCCGCACCCAGCGGGGTCGGTCTGACCTCCCCTACTGGTCGCACACCACGAGGCAAGAACACCTCCGAATGAAAGACTAGAGGCTGCCCAGTCAAAACGATCGTCAACAATTCTGACTGGCTAACCGCGTAGAACCTATGAATGTGACCGGCTTCTCCTCCAGAGTATTCGCCAGCTCGGCGAGTGCATAAAGTCGCGCGCCGTAAACATGTGTCGCGTGTTGTGGAGCCGATCTCGAAGGTGGCGCCCGACTGCGGAGCATAAGAGTGGCTCGTCATTGGCTGACCTGAACCCTCCTCATATACCTCTTCGCAAGAACTACCACGAAGAACCAAAGATGCATATGCCCAGCCGTGATTGTGTACATCACCGCAATTAGTACCAGACTCCGGCCAGTAGTGAAGACGTACTTGCCATTTCGACAGAGAACCACCCAGGATTCGTAACTTCCAGAAGCCGTTCGGATGTATGTAGGCATCCGCGGCAGAAAATCGTGGTTCCGCGCTTAAGCGGCGGATCAAATGCGGTGAGCCGATAACGCCACGCAGAGCGTGCAATGCGTCGTGGTGCGTCTTTACAGATGCGAAGTCTAGTTCAAGAATGTTAGCGCTCCTTCGACCAGATGGTGGTCGGACGGAGAAGCAACAATTTCAATTGTTGCGAGCGCTAGGTTTGGACCCACAAATATGTTGTCGTGTGAAGCACCGGAATCTCTCGTTTGAGAGCTAACCAAACCCTGCAGGCCGGCTAAAGTACGCTCAGAACGGTTAAAATCTCCACCGACGATCACTATGCGCGCGGCCGAGTTAAGGGCACCGACAACCGATTCCAACTCTGACCATTGAAATGTCGCAGGATCAGTCGCCGGGTCGTACCCGAAACTATGAAAAGGAAGGAGATGAACACATGCAACATGAATATCAAGCCCGCGCGTAGACACCATCGCGGTCAGCGCTCCCTTCTCGTCGCTCTCCCAGTGGTCACCATTGACGGTGGCATGAAGGCGTGGGTTCACGAATGGATGAATCTTGACCTCACGGAGGTGAGACCTAGCGGCCACCAACAACCCAGCGCCTACTCCCACCTCCCGGTTGTACGCCGCATCGAGTTGATGCCATGCACGGCAGACAAGCCCGCACCGATCCAACATTGCCTCAAGGGTGCCTTCGAGTTTGCCGCCGATCAATGGCACCTCCTGCACAAGAAACACGTCGAGCATTGCCAACTTTTGCTCAAGTGCACCGAGATTGAACTGGAAAGCGACGCCTTCTGGCGAGCGACCTGCGTTGCAGTTCCAGGTCGCTAGCCGAATAGATCCGTCGTTCACTACACCATCGCCCTGGCTATTACAGCTCGTTCGAGCGCCGATAACCCCTGGTACATCATCCATATAGGTGCCTCGGAATTCCACCAGAAGGCCCCATCGCGAAAGCGCGACATCACAGCCTTTGACAACGCTTCGTGCCTTTCAACGCTTCGTCCGGACTCAGCCAGCGTTCGCAGAACCAGCGCGGCCGTGAAGTGGCGCACTACCAAAACGTCAGTGCCGCCGTCGACGCTCCGTTCGATGCTCTCGGTGTCGAGACCAAAGTCATCTGGATCAAGGGACTCAAGATAGTCCAAGCCGCTATCCAGCTGTGCCTTCTGACCAGTGTTGAGGATGCCGAGATTATTCGCGCGCGCTAGGGCCGTTACAGCGCGCGCCGTGTGCGCCGCCGAAGCCTCCTCCGGCACAGACATTGTGACCTGTCCCCAAGCTACTCCGTGCGGCTGAGGTGTTGCTCCACTGCACAACTGTACGATTAGAGCAGGAATCGCTTTGCTCTGTGGATTGACACTAACCAGACTGCAGATCACCGACGTGATCGCAAATACGCGGGGTCTGCCGGCGTAGTCAGTGAGTTTGGATGCGTTCGCCTCGATTATCTCCACTGCATCTTCGGTAGTCAGCAGGCCCACGCTCGTCACGACGCCAGTGAGAATTGTTGCTGAAATCTCGGCGCTCTCCCACTGCTGAGTACGTGCGCGCCACAGGCCATTGCTGCCACGCTGGGTGAGAATCCATCTAGCGACTGCTTCCTGCTGGCGGAGAGGAACGGGGTCACCAAGGCTGCGATTGACTTTGAGCCCGTACGCGCTCGCTAACGCGGTAGTGGGCTTGTCGGTTGACTGACCGACACTCTTGACGTTGTGACCCCATCCCACGTCGTGGCCAATCTGGCTTCTCAATGCCAAGTCGTGCTGGAGGGTCTCCGCGCACTGCCGCCGAATCTCCGTAAACGGTAGTTGGCCTTCAGAAGCTGCGATCATACGTCTCGTGCTATCACGAGATCTCCACCACGAACCGATCGCGGAACCCCAGCCTGACACGACGAGGAAAACGAGCACTTGAAAAGACAAGAGCGCAGTTCCAGGTAACCCGAAGCTGTTCCGATCGAAGACTGCCACGAGACCGGCATACGCTAAGCCAGCTGCCACAAAAGGGCCGCCGACCGGAATGATTAGCGCGAGGACACGCGTCTTTACCCCTTGGCCCCAACTCGGTTTGTCGACCAAGCCTCCCCCGCTCCGCAATCCGAGTTTCCCATCGATAGATTCGCTAGTCAGCATCGTAGCGTTGCAGGAGCCAGTGTGCGGCCCTTACGCAATGACGCCCGAGCTTTGCCATGACACAATCTCCCACTCACGGGATCTAGTCGTAGACTGCCGTATCGATCGATCTACCCAGATACGAGATTGACTGAGATTTTAGGGGGATGCTTGCGAGACGGTTCAACGGTTCTCGTCACCGGTGCAGCAGGCTTCATTGGCAGCAATCTAGTTGGCGCCCTGTCGGAGGCTTTGCCAACCGCACGGATCGTCGGCCTAGATCGCGAACCGAACCCTGGAAACTACAAGAGATGGCTGACCGTCGACCTTGCAGATAAGGATGAGGTACGCCAGACACTCGCGACTCTTGAAGTTGACCTAGTAATTCACCTTGCTGCACAGGCTTACGTACCCGGATCGCTTGAGCGGCCCGAAGACTATGTGCGCGATAACGTGCTCGCAACCAGCAACCTCCTCGTTGCCCTCCAGGAGCGGATCGTCATACCACCGATAATTCTGGCGTCGTCATGTGAGGTATACGGCGATCAACTGGACCAGACCGACGAAGCCGTCGATCCTGCGCCCAAAAGTCCATACGCGGCTACAAAGCTTGCGCAGGAACATCTAATTGAAGCGAGCGCTGCAGCATTTGATGTTAGATACGTAATCTGCCGGCTCTTCAACAATTTTGGTCCAGGTCAGCAACACAATCGACTCGTCCCGAGCGCTATTCGCGCCGCACTTCGCAACGAGCCGTTCCAACTTTGTGGCGACGGGACTGCAGTTCGAGACTGGATCGATGTCCGCGACACATGTGCAGCAATAGCCCAAATAGCGAGACTCCGTTGTGAAGGCGTGCCCACCCGGCTGAATCTTGGGGCTGAATGTCCCCTCGCTGTCGCGGAGGTTCTGGCAGAGGTCGAACATACATTTCAATTAAGGTTGTGCATAACCCGACAAGACGACATGCCAGGCCACCTCAGAACGACAATTGCAAATTCTCAACTCGCTCGTGACGCATTGGGCTGGCTTCCTACGCGACACCTGCGAGACTACCTAAACGAGGTCTTGGAACTCATTACCTCGGACCATTCTCGTTACTTAACGCCACCAGCGCCAGGCTCGCCATGGTGACATCGAGCAGTAGAAACCACGGTGCGCGGAATTCCGGCAAGTCGCGCTGGTTCTTAGGTACCAACTTCGGCCACGACGCAGCGGTAGCGCTGATCAACGGAAAGGGTGAGCTAGTCTTTGCCCTCGAAGAAGGTCGAGTAACATCCGAAAAAAACTGCTCTCGCTTTCCGGTCAATGCAATTGCATCGGCGTTGAAAATCACGGAAGGCGGCGACCTAGTGTGGGGTGAAGGATGGCATTGGCCGAAACGGCTGCTGCACAAGGGAATCGCCGCAACCATTCAGTATGGATTTCGCGAACCGTTACTACTTCGAGTAAGGCTTCGGAAAGAGTTGCTTAGGTTCGGGCGCTCCATATATTTCACGGTTCGGTACCGTAGGAAGCTAGGCACTCCCGTTTTCACGGGGCATCATCTAGCGCATGCTCTTAGCCTCGTTCCCTGCGATCTACCTAAATCGACAGTTGTTCTGGTAAGCGACACTACGGGCGAACAGGATTCCTTGTCCGCGTACTACTGGGACGGTAAGTGCATGACGCTGCTGAACCGTTCTCCTTGGCCCAACAGTCCGGGCACGATATTCCATCAAGCAGCCTACTTTGCCGGTTTTCCAGGCGAACGAGGGCCTGGAAAACTTATGGCGCTTTCAGCGTACGGAAAGCCTCACGAGTTTACTCAGTTGCACAATGCTACATCTGTCCGTTCGGGACGTTTCAGGGTCGATACCGCCCTTTACCCTGCATTTCGATACACCGATGCAATCGAGCGTACACTCTCTAGCGAGCCTGCCGCTAGTCGCTGTCGTCTCGCCCGCGCGCGTCATGCGGAAGCCAATGCAAGCGACTTCGCCGCTACTATGCAGCATTGGTTCGAAGACATTCTCAGGCGACTGGTCGATGATACGTGCGAAACCGCTAGGAACGCTGGCTTGCAAGTTCACGCGGTTGGTTTATCTGGTGGCGCGGCTCTTAATTGTCAAGCAAATGGGCGTTTGGCGAATCACCTGGTACACCAGGGTATCGAGAAGCTCGTAGTCAGCCCATGGTCCAGCGACGCAGGCACTGCGGTCGGCGCGGCAGTTCATGTTGCGCTTCGGGCTGGAGTTACTAAGTTTCGGGCAACCACTCCGCTACTCGGCCCTCGACACGAGGACGCGCGAGAGGCCGCCGACGACGATGTGTCCGACGCTGCCGACGCTATCTTGAGAGGTGAGATAGTGGCACTTGTAAGCGGCGGAGTGGAGTTCGGCCCGCGCGCACTCGGTGGACGCGCGTTACTCGCTGACGCCAGGCGCGCAGATGCAGTAGAACGATTGAATCACGTCAAAGGGCGTCCGGCTTTCATGCCGTTCGCCCCTGTTGCACGGGCCGAGGAGTGCCACCGCTGGTTCGCCGGTACACCGTCAGCAGATATGGCATGGACTGTAAACGTGAAAGACGGTGCCGCCACGGCATTCCCCGGCATACGCCACCCCAGTGGGGAAGCGAGGGTTCAAGCAGCCGTTCGCGAACGATGCCCGTTGTTGTACCGGCTCCTTCAGCAGTGCGAAAAGCGCGGAATGCCAATGCTCCTGCTAACTTCACTCAATGGCGCAGGAGAGCCCATGCTCGCGAACGTGCGATCGTCAATTATGACCGCAAGAGTATTGGGAGCCGCGGGATGCCTGACAGACAAGGGTTGGACAGTCTTCGATGACTGAGATATCCCAGGAATATCTCGATATGATCTTCGACTTGGCGGACCAATGCGGCGAAAGTGGAACCGAATATCTCGACGCCCGACAGACGCTGCAGAGTCAGGTCGTTTCGATTCTAGAGCACACGCAGATAGGCGCCGGCCCCATTCTTGTCGGTTCGTGGGCAAACCACGACTTCCACTTGACGTTCGATGGCTTTTCTTACAGCGATGTCGACCTAGTCTGGGAGGGTTCGTCGAATTCCGACCGGCGCACTCTACAGGCAACCGTACAGAGTGCCCTAGAAAAATTCCCATCCATTCAGTTACCAAAAGTTTCGATTCACCCACACTACTCGTTCAATGCAATGCCACTAGCTGAGCAACGCTACTTCTCGATCGCCGAATTAGTCATTAGCATGAAGCGAATACCTCGGGATGGAACGTCCTACGCCGCAGCGAAGTGCATACTGCTTCTGAATCGCATCCGGTTCGACGAGACTTCTTGGGAAGTCTCTAAGCGCCTTCAGACTCCGGGCCTAATGGCGGCAAGAATAGGTATGACCGGACGATTGATCGAGACGGATTTACGTGCATATCTTGATCAGCCCGGATTCGCTGACGTCACTGTTCGAACAATGATGGAGGAACCCGAGAAAACGGCCCATCTATTGCAGAAGTACTTTCAAGAAAGATCGTCGTCCAAAGACTGGATATATCACCGAGTTCTTACAAAACTCAAGGATGCCAGCAATTAAAACGTTCGTAAACGTGGGTGGTGCAGGGTGGCACCTTTGTATTGGCGACTTCGGAATTATTTTTACGGCCCACTGAGCGAAGTTATTCGCCTGACTGTTTCAACTCGATAACTGTGGTGGCGACAAGAGGCTTCGATCGGTACTCATGTTTAATAAACTGTCGCACAGATTGAGTCACGCGCATCTCTAGCTTGAGCGAGTCAACCTTGCCATTTGCCTTAGCGATCTCGACCTTGGCCAACTCGACGCAACGCACCCATAAGTCATTGTCTTCACTAATTCCGAAGAAACTGACAACTGGCTCAGCCACCAATTGGCGGCTTCCTGAGTCTATCGGCACAATAATCTGAACGGTTCCGCCATCCGACATCCTCGCACGTTCACGGAATATGCTGCGCTCGATATGCCCTACGGTACTTCCATCGAGATAGAGATCACGGTGCCCGTATGTGCCGGACACTCTGCTGGTAGTCGACTGAAGGTCGAGCGCGTCTCCGTTCGCGAGCACTATTACGTTGACTTGGCCCACTAACGCTCGTTCTGCAATCCGTGCGTGGGCTTGAAGATGTCGCCACTCCCCGTGCACAGGAACAAAACACTTCGGGCGCAGCAGTCTAATCAAATCCTCCAGATCGGGCGCTGGTGCGTGACCCGAAGCGTGAATCTTGCTGGTATCGCGAGTGTGCACTCGCACGCCACGTCTGCTCAGCGCGTTCACGACCTGAAAAATGTCGGTTTCGTTGCCGGGAATCAGCCGCGCAGATAGCAACACGGTGTCATCGGAGGACACTTTGATCTGGTGCTCACCACGGGAGATCCGAGCTAGCGCAGACAGCGGCTCGCCTTGGGAGCCGGTACAAATTATTGCCAGTTCACGCGGAGGATGAGCGGCACACTCCTGGTACGAGATCTCTGCACCAGATGGAATTTTAAGATAGCCAAGTTCTTGGGCTATCCCCATGTTCCTGACCATAGACCTGCCAATGAAACACACTTTGCGACCATCAGCTACTGCCAGGTCCACCGCTTGCTGCACCCGATGGATGTTGCTCGCAAAGCAAGCGAATACCAACTTGCCTGCAGTACTCTGAAATTCAGATTGTAGTGTTTCAGTGATGTCACCCTCCCCAGCTACCCGAGCTGTGACTTCCGCATTTGTGGAGTCGCTGAGCAAAAGATCCACTGGCCCACCGTCCGAAGGCAAAAAGCGTTCTAAAACGGTGTTTCGGCCGTCAAGAACGGTAGCGTCCACCTTGAAATCACCTGTATGCACCACTGTCAGCTCGCCCACCCGCATCAACAGCCCGATCCCATCTGGGACCGAGTGCGCCACAGGGACAAACGTTAATGCGAACGGGCCGAGGTCAACAGTGTCCCCCCCGCTTATCTCCTTCATAGGTGGATTCAGCCCGTGTTCGCTAAGTCGTCCACGAGCCAAGGCGAGCGTTAACTGCGTCCCGACGATTGTTACGTTCGGAAACGATCGAACAAAATAAGGAAGGGCCCCGATATGGTCTTCGTGGCCGTGGGTTAGCACTACCCATGACGGCGAGACGTTTGCCCGCTCAAAGATCTCCAAGTCAGGCAGTATCAAGTCGACCCCGGGAGTATACGTCGACGGGAAAAGCACACCCATATCAAGCACGAAGGACACGCCTTCGTACTCGAATACAGTCATGTTTCGACCAATCTCACCCAAGCCGCCTCCAGCAAATAGCCTCAGTGTTTTCGGCAGCAACTTTGGCGGCAACTCACGTCGCAGTACTGTATTAATCAATGCTTCGCCCCCGACCAATCGTAATAAGACCAACAAATATCATCTTAAGACGCCTGCCGACCGCATATCAGCGGCCAGTTCGTCGATTTCGGAAGGAGTGGCAGGGATCTGCGGTAACCGGGGTTCGCCGGCGTCGACGCCGAGCAAGCGAAGGCCTTCCTTGGACATGGTCACGCCACCGAGTCGGTTCTGCGCGTAGTTCAGCGGCCCCAGGGTCGCGTTGATCTTGCGGGCGGTGGCGATGTCACCGGAGTTGAACGCCGACAGCATCTCTCGCAGCTGCGCGGCGGCGACGTGGCCCCAGACGCTGATGAAACCGACGGCGCCCATCGCCAGCCAGGGCAGGTTCAGCGCGTCGTCACCGGAGTAGTAGGCGATGCCGGTCTGTGCCATCAGCTGGGCGGCGCCGTGCAGATCGCCCTTGGCGTCCTTGACCGCGACGATGTTCGGGTGCGCCGACAGGGTGCACAGGGTGTCCCAGTCGATCGGGATGATCGAGCGGGGCGGGATGTCGTAGAGCACCACGGGAAGCTCGGTTGCGTCGGCGACCGCGGTGAAGTGCGCGACCAGGCCGCGTTGCGACGGGCGCGAGTAGTACGGGGTGACGACCAGCAGACCGTGCGCCCCGGCGGCGGCGCTGGCCTTGGCCAGGTGCACGCTGTGCGCGGTGTCGTAGCTACCGGCTCCGGCGATGATGCGGGCGCGGTCACCGACCTCCTCGAGGACGGCCTCCAACAGCGCGATCTTCTCGTCGTCGTTGGTCGTGGGCGACTCCCCGGTGGTCCCGGAGATCACCAGACCGTCGCAGCCCGCGTCGACCAGGCGCTTCGCTACCTTCTTGGCGACAGCCAGCTCCACCGAGCCGTCCGGGCCGAACGGCGTCACCATGGCAGTCAGCACGCTGCCCAAGCGCGTGCTGACGTCGATTCCACCGGTGCTCACGGGCGTCAGATTACCCGGTAGTACCAGTGGTTTATGCATCGCCGCCGCACTGCGCGGCCGTTGTCGCGGCGTTAGAGTGCCGCATGAGCCTCCCCCGCCGCCTGCTCGATGTCATCGACCTCGACGTTCTGCCCTTGACCGAGGCCGGCGTGGCCGCGGGCAACAAGGTGTTCGGTGCGGCAATCCTGCGCAAATCCGATCTGTCGCTGGTCCTCGCGGGCACCAATGACGAGACCACCAATCCGTTGTGGCACGGCGAGGTGCACACCCTCACCCAGTTCTACGCACTGCCCGAGCACCCGCCGCCCTCGGATCTGCTGTTCATCTCCACCCATGAACCGTGCACCATGTGCATGTCGGCGATCACCTGGGCGGGGTTCGACAATTTCTACTACTTCTTCAGCCACGAGGATTCCCGGGACAGCTTCGCCATTCCGCACGATCTGCGCATCCTGCGCGAAGTGTTCGGGCTGGAACCCGGCGGCTACCGCCGCGCCAACGCGTTCTGGACCGCGTACTCGATTCCCGCGCTGGTCGACGCCGAGGACGATCCGGAGCTGCGCGCCCAGCAGGCACGGATCACCCAGCGGTACGCCGCGCTGTCGCAGCGATACCAGGACACCAAGGGCGACAACGACATTCCGTTGAACTGAGCCGCGGGTTCGGCTCAATTGTGTGCCTTGTGTACGCGCAATGGAGGAATTCCGTACACAGGCCCCACAGTCAGCGAGCTGAGCGCCTACGCGGTGCGCAGGTACTCCGACCCACCCACGTAAACGATGCCCGGGTGGTACTGCGAGTTCGCGGCACCGGCGATGGCGGCCGCGAACTCGTCCGTCGACGGCAGCGGTGTGCTGCGGCGCGGTTCGAGAGCGGGCCCCTGCAGACGGGTCAGCACGTTCGTCCCGTCGATCATGTCGCCGGACACAACGGTGAAATGAATTCCGCGCCGGGCGAATTCGTGGCGCATGCCGTACATCGCGGTCTCGCCGGCGCGCATGCTCGCCGCGATCGGCGCGTAGCCCATCGGCACCGCCTTGTGCGGGTAGAAGTGCGCCTGGTGGCTGGTGACGAACACGACGCGAGCGCCGGCCGGCATCAGCGGCAGCGCCAGCGCGACCAGGCGCCGCTGGGCGTCGCGGTTGAGCCGCATCGCGTAGCCAGGCTCGGCGTCGCGCTCCAGGCCACCGGACGCATTGAGCACCAAGGTGTCCAGCCGGCCGAAGCGCTGGCGGATACCGGCGATCATCGCCTCGGCGGCGGACTCGTCGGAGATGTCGGCGGCCACCGCCGACGCGTGTCCTCCCGCGTCACGGATGGCGTCGGCCACGGCATGGGCCCGGCCCGCCTTTTCGCGATAGTTGACGATCACGTGGGTCCCCGGGTGGGCGAGCTGATGTGCGACCTCCGCGCCGATTCCGCGAGATGCGCTGGTCACCAGGGCGATCTGTGGTTCGTGCATGTTGGGTCCTTTCACCAGGCCGTCACGTCACGTACTCGGCTCACGGTACACCCAATTTAAGAAAAATAAGAGATCTTTAAGGTCACGGTGAGGTGGCGGTCGCATCGCTGCGATGTATCCGGTTGCCGCCCTCGCGCTTGGACCGATACATCGCCAGGTCAGCGGCCCGGATCAGCTGGTCGAGGAACTCCGTCGGGTCCGCTGCGGCGCCGGGGCCGATCGCCGCGCCACAGGTACCCAGGCTGGCAGTGATCTGCACCGGCAGTGCGGCAATACCGAGCCGGATACGTTCGACGGTTTCGGCGTGACTCTCGACGCTCGCAGTGTCGGCGATCACGAACTCCTCGCCGCCGAGACGACCCACGACGGCATCCGCACCACAATTCTGGATGAGGACGGCACCGATTCCGACCAGCGCCTCGTCGCCGGCGGCGTGCCCCCTGGTGTCGTTGAGCCTCTTGAAGTCGTCGATGTCGATCATCGTCACGTTCATCTCGACGCGTGCCCCGCGACGCTCCAGGAGCATCTCGTGCACCGAGTTGAAGAAGGATCGGCGATTCGGCAGCCCGGTCAGCGGATCGAAATCGGAGGACCGCAATTCCGTGTGCAACGAGTGCACCAGCGCATGGATACCGAACGGCACGCCGAGATTGAGCCCCAAGACCAGCAGCAGCGACGCGACCACGACGGCGGCGTCACCGGTGTCGGCGAACAACCGGGCGGCGGCGATCGCCGCACAGCCGACGGCCACCGCAAAATTGGCGAGCACGTGCACGAGCGCGTGGAAGTAGGCGAGCAGGCCGCCGATGGCCGCGAACATCGCGCAGCCCATCAGGGCGCCGTAGGAGGTCGACAGCGCCAGGGTGCCCGCGGCGATCGACAGGCAGCACACCGCGTGGTAGATCAGGGACTGCCTGCGGGTGGGCCAACCGATCAGCCAGATGGAGCTGACCGCCAGCCCACACACAGACGCCCCGATCGCCACGGCGCGCGTGGCTGCGGTGTCCGGCCCATAGGGACTGGTCAACATCACCACCGGCACAGCCGCAAACAGCAGCGTGAACCCGAAGGTCGCCAGCCGCCACGGCAGGTCCAGCCCGCGGTCCTGCAGGTAGACGCTGAACCAATGGAATTGGTCGGCCTGTCGCCACCACCGGCCGCCCCGCCCCGCCATCTGGAACAGTCTGCCCGTTATTTACGTATCCGTCACCCCGTACGCCGCTACCCCCGGTTGACGAAGTCCACCACCACACCGGCGAGTTCGCGACCCTTGTCCTCCTGCAAGAAGTGCCCGCCGCCGGCGATCGTCACGTGCGCCTGCCCGGCGGCACCGGGAATGAGCTTGCGCAGCGGGGCGTCGGCGCCACGGGTGATCGGGTCCGCGTCGGAGAACGCGCACAGAAACGGCCGATCGAACCGTTGCAGCCCCGCCCAGGCGGCCCGGTTCGGGGCCGCCGCCGGGTCGTCCGGGCTGGTCGGCACCAGCGTCGGGAACTGGCGTGCGCCCGCCTTGTACGTCTCGTCGGGGAACGGTGCGTCGTAGGCCGCGATCACCTCCGGCGTCAGGTCCGATACGCAGCCGCCGTTGATGATGTTGCCGACCGGGAACTCCTGAGTCTCCTGGCTGAACCGTTGCCAGGCCAGAAACGCCTCGCCGGGGTGCTGATCCCCCGTCGGCAGAGTGGTGTTGGCGGCCACCACGCGGGCGAACCGCTCGGAGTGCTCACCGACCAGGCGCAGCCCGATGAGACCACCCCAGTCCTGGCAGACCAGCGTGATGTCGGTGAGCCCGATCGCCTCGATGGCCCCCCAGGTCCAGTCGACGTGCGACTGATAGGTGTAATCCTGGCGCGTCGCCGGCTTGTCGCTGCGCCCGAAGCCCACGAGGTCGATGGCCACCGCCCGCAGGCCGGCGTCCACGAGCACCGGGATCATCCAGCGGTACAGGTAGCTCCAGGACGGCTCCCCGTGCAGCAACAGCACCACCGCCGCGCCGGCCGGGCCCTCGTCCAGGTAGTGCACGCGCAGCCCGTCGACCTCCACGTAGTGCGGCGCGAACGGAAAGTCCGGCAGGTCGGCGAAGCGCTCATCGGGGGTGCGCAGAACGTCCATGGCTCAGCTAAGCAGGGCGGCCCGCAGTTGGGGGACCAAATCACCGCGGTCACCGACCGCGACGTCATCGAGGCCCAGCCACCCGGCCATCGACCGCAGCTCGGCCGCCATCCCCGCGGCCACGTGTGCGCGATCGCGGCCGTCCTCGGCGAAGGCGCCCACCACATGGAGCACCCCGTCGGCGCGCTTGAGGTCGACGCGGCCCACGAGCTCGCCGTCGAGCAGGAAAGGCCATACGTAGTAACCGAATTGGCGCTTGTGGGCCGGGGTGTAAATCTCGATCCGGTAGTGGAAACCGTCGAACAGGCGCTCCATCCGGGGCCGGAAGAAGACCAGCGGATCGAACGGGCACAGCAGCGCGGTACCACGGTCGCGCCGCGGCACCTTCTGCCCGGCACGCAGGTAGGCCGGGGCGTTCCAGCCCGCCACCTCGACCGGCTCCAGCTCGCCCTCGGCCACCAGCGCGGCGACCGCGGGCTTGCTCTGTTTGGGGTTGAGCCGGAAATAGTCACGCAGATCCGGTTCGGTCCCCACCCCCAGCGCGCCGGCGGCCCGCAGAATCAGCTCGCGCACCGCCTCCTCGTCGGACACCTCCCGCGCCAGCACGTCCGGCGGCAGCACACGTTCGGTGAGGTCGTAGTGGCGGGCGAACCCGACCCGGGTCGCGGTGGTCAACACACCCGAGGACCAGAGCGCCTCGGCCACCCACTTGGTATCGCTGCGGTCCCACCACGGACCTTTGCGGCCACGGGGTTCGGCCTCCAGGTGCGCCTCGATCTGTCCGGCGGTGGACGGGCCCCGCTCGGCGATCGCGGCGACGATGTCCTCGGCCAGCCGGGCGTTGCGCTTGACGATCTCGGTGCCCCAGCGGCCGTGCTCGTACTCACGCATCCGCCACCGCAGCAGCGGCCAGTCATCCACGGCCATCAGTGCGGCCTCATGCGCCCAGTACTCGGTGAGCAGGCGTGGCGCTCGCGCGGTGTGACTCCAGGCCGCCCGATCCAGCACGTCGCGGTCATAGGGGCCGAGCCGGCTGAATACCGGCGCGTAGTGCGCGCGCACGCAGACCGACACCGAATCCAGTTGCAGCACCTGAATCCTGGAGATCAGGCGTTTGAGGTGTCCGCGGGTCAGCACGCCCGGCTTGGGCTCGTGGAAGCCCTGGGCGGCGACGGCGACCCGGCGGGCCTGCGCGGCGGTCAAAGTAGGCACGCCGCCATCGTTCCCTACGGCACCGACAACTCCGTCGGCGCGGTCAGGTGCGCAGGTAGCTGCTGAACCGGTACCGCAGGCCCGAATCGCTGGTCAGCCAGTCCCCCTCGGTGCCGACCCAGGTTTCGTCGAGCACCGGTGCGGTCGCGTCGTCGTCATCGCGCGGCAGGTCGATGTCGACCTCGGTGATCTCGCATCGGTCGGCCAGCGGCAGCGCCGCTGCATACAGCTGCGCACCGCCGATCACCCAGATGTCGCGGGACGCCGGTAGTTCGGTCACCACGTCCGCGCCCTCGGCGCGGTACCCGGGATCCCGCGAGACCACCACGTTGCGGCGCCCGGGCAGCGGGCGCACCTTGGCCGGCAGCGACTCCCAGGTCAGCCGGCCCATCACGACGGTCTGCCCCATGGTCAGCTCCTTGAACCGGGCCTGATCCTCGGGCAGCCGCCAGGGGATGCCGTTGTCCCGTCCAATCACCCCGGAGGTCGACTGCGCCCAGATCAGTCTCATACCGCCACCGGGGCCTTGATGCCCGGGTGCGGGTCGTAGTTCACGATGGCGATGTCCTCGTAGGTGTAGTCGAAGATCGAATCCCGGGGCGCCAGCACGAGTTCGGGATAGGGACGCGGATCGCGGGACAGCTGCAACGCCACCTGGTCGACATGGTTGTCATAGATGTGGCAATCCCCGCCGGTCCAGATGAACTCGCCGACCTGCAGGCCGGCCTGAGCCGCCATCATGTGGGTCAGCAGCGCATAGCTGGCGATGTTGAAGGGCACGCCGAGAAAGAGGTCCGCGCTGCGCTGGTACAGCTGGCAGGACAGCTTGCCGTCGGCGACATAGAACTGGAAGAACGCGTGGCACGGTGGCAGGGCCATCTGCGGGATCTCCCCGACGTTCCAGGCCGACACGATGTTGCGCCGGCTGTCGGGGTCGCGCTTCAACAGTTCCAGCGACGCGCTGATCTGATCGATGTGCGCACCCGACGGTGTCGGCCAGGAGCGCCACTGCACGCCGTACACCGGTCCGAGATCACCGGTGTCGGAAGCCCATTCATCCCAGATGGTGACGCCGCGCTCCTGCAGCCAGCGCACGTTCGAGTCACCACGCAGGAACCACAGCAGTTCGTAGACGATGGACTTGGTGTGCACCTTCTTGGTGGTGATCAGCGGAAAGCCGGCGGCCAGGTCGTAACGCAGTTGATGGCCGAACATGCTGCGGGTCCCGGTGCCGGTGCGATCAGATTTCGGTGTCCCCCGGGCCATCACCAGGCGCAGCAGATCCTCATAAGGGGTCGCAATGGGCACACGGTCAGCTTAAAGGAACCGACGCGGGCCTGATCGCAATGTCGCGCTGGGAGCGGCGTCACGCCTATATATCCATGGCGAAGCTCCCAGGGTGACATTGGGTGACCCCACGCTCGGTGCCGTCGGGTAGAACGGACACCATGCCGACCACCACAGACACCATCACCACCGCCGAAGGCGCCTGCCGCGTCACGGTCGCGACTCCCGAGGGGGACGGGCCCTGGCCCGCGGTGGTGATGTACCCCGACGCCGGCGGCGTCCGGGCCACCTTCGACGAGATGGCCGCCCAGCTCGCCGGGTACGGCTACGTGGTGCTGGTCCCCGATGTCTACTACCGCGACGCCGGGTGGACGCCCTTCGACATGGGCACGGTGTTCGCCGATGACGACGAACGCAAGCGGCTCTTCGGGATGATCGCCAAGGTCACCCCCGAGATCATGGCCGCCGACGCGGCCGCGTTCTTCGACTACCTGCAGGCGCGCCCCGACGTCTCCGGCGACACCTTCGGCACCACCGGGTACTGCATGGGCGGGCGGACCTCGCTGATCGTCGCGGGCCGGGTCCCCGACCGGGTGGCGGCGGCGATGTCGTTTCACGGCGGCGGGCTGGCCGCCGACGATCCGGGCAGCCCGCACCTGCTGGCCGACAAGATCAAGGCCCGGGTCTACGTGGGCGGAGCCCGCGACGATGCCTCGTTCACCGTCGAGGACTCGCTGGTCCTGGAGGCGGCGCTGACCGAGGCCGGGGTCGATCACACCATCGAGTTCTACTCGGCCGCCCATGGTTTCGCGGTGCCGGACAACCTGCCCTATGACGAGTCGGCGGCCCGCCAGCACTGGGAGGCGATGGCGCAGGTGTTCGGCAGCACGCTGAGCTGACTCATTCGGCGCGCCGGCGGCCGTGCAGGAACGTGGCGAGCGCCCGGAAGATGCCGCGGGCGGCATACACCGCGGCGAGGATCGACAGCACGATCAGCAGGATGAACATCACCAGCCAGTTGCTGCGGGCGTGGCTGACATTCCACCAGACGATGGCGAACAGCACCGTGCAGATGAACACCACGATGTCTCGCCAGTTCCCGGTGTAGGAGGCGGCCATCTCGCGGATCTCGCGGTTCTTGTCCACGGCCGCGACGATGTCGTCGATGCGCAGATCGATGGACCGCTGCAGCGCCGCGCGCCGCTCCACCTGCTCGGCGGGCAGCTTCTCCAGCAGCTCCATATCGGCCTGGATCGCGCCGCGGATATCGGGGCCCTTGAACGCGCCGGCCGCCAGACCCAGCAGCGCGCCGCCGGCGATCGGTGCGGCACCGAGGGCAAGTTCGGCGATTCCCGGCATGGCTACCCCTGTCGTCTGTACGTGACCGTCGCGGTCAGTGTGCCATTCGATTCCCGCTCTGATACCCGCGTCACTGCATCAATTGCGCGGCAACGGTCGCCCCGAGGTTCCAGCACGCCTCCAGGTCGGCCTTGTCGGGTTTCCCGGAGACCACCACGTGGTCGGCCACTTTCACCCAGCCCAGACCCGCCGTGATGCCGTCGACCGCCCGCTCGGCACCCTCGGTGCCCTCGTTGCCGTGCAGGTACAGCCCGAACGGCCGACCGCGGGTGCTGTCCAGCAGCTGGTAGTAGGCGCCGTCGAAGGCGTGCTTGAGCGCGCCCGAGATGTAGCCCAGATTGGCCGGTGAACCCAGCAGGTAACCGTCGGCGTCGAGCATCTCCGCCGGTGACACCGTGAGCGCCGGGCGACGGATGACCTCCACCCCCTCGATATCGGGGTCGGTCGCGCCGGCGATGACGGCCTCGAACATCTCGTGGCAGTGCGGCGACGGCGTGTGGTGCACCACGAGCAGCTTCACGGGCGGCTCCCGCGCTCCATCTCCACGGCGGTGCGCATGGTCTCGCGCGCCCTGGAGCGGTCACCGGCATAGTCGTAGGCCCGTGCCAGCCGGTACCAGCGCACCCAGTTGTCCCGGTCGGCTTCCAGCTCCTCGCGCGTTGTCTCGAACAACGCGTCGGCGGCGTCGCGCTCGATCCGGCCCGACGGCCTGCGCGGCAGCGCGCTGACGTCGAGATCCATATCGGCCTCGCGGGCCAGCCGGACCAACCGCTGGTGTGCCAGCCCCGCCCGCAGCGTGGCCAGCATCGCCCACAGCCCGATGATCGGCAGCGCGAGCAGCGCCACGCCGAGCCCGATCGCGGCCGGCTCACCAGAGGCGATGAACGCCAGCGCCGTTCGGCCCAGCATCAGGAAGTAGACCACCAGCGCGACACACATGAACCCGATCAGCAGCTGGATGCGCAGCGCCCGCGCGCCGTCGTTCATGACAGGTCGAGCAGCGGCTCAATCCCGACGGTGAGGCCCGGCCGCTCGGCCACCTTGCGCACCCCGAGCAGCACGCCGGGCACGAACGACGTGCGGTCCATGCTGTCGTGCCGGATGGTCAGTGTCTCCCCTTCGGTGCCGAACAGCACCTCCTGATGGGCGATCAGCCCGGCCAATCTGATCGAGTGCACCGGGACACCGTCGACGTCGGCGCCGCGGGCGCCGTCGAGCCCGGTGCTGGTGGCATCAGGATTGGGCGGCAAGCCTTTTCGCGCTTCCGCAATCAGCTTGGCGGTGCGTACAGCGGTGCCCGACGGAGCGTCGGCCTTGTGCGGGTGGTGTAGTTCGATCACCTCCACAGACTCGAAATGCCGGGCGGCCTGCTTGGCGAAATGCATGGTCAACACGGCGCCGATGGCGAAGTTCGGCGCGATCAGCACCGCGACGTCGGGCCTGGCCGACAGCCAGATGTGCACCTGGGTGATGCGCTCCTCGGTGAATCCGGTGGTACCCACCACCGCATGAATGCCGTTGTCGATCAGGAAGTTCAGGTTGTCCATCACCACATCGGGATGGGTGAAGTCGATGACGACCTCGGTGCCGGTATCGGTGAGCATCGACAACGGATCTCCGGCATCGACCTGGGCCGACAATTCCAGATCGGGGGCGTCCGCAACGGCCTTGACCATGGTGGCGCCGACCTTGCCCTTGGCGCCCAACACTGCAACTCGCATGGAGGGCAGCCTACTGCGGCGGGCGTAGCGTGTACGCATGCGCCTGATCGTGTTGCTGCTGGCCGCGTTGGTGACCGCCGGCTGTGCGAGTACCGCCGCCGCCGAGGAGACCACACCGGAGGGCCGTACGTTCGTGTCGGTGTCGGTGACGGGCGAGCAGATCCCCGGTGGCGGTCCGCTGACCCTGAGTTTCACCGACGGTCAGCTGTCGGCGTACGCAGGCTGCAACCGCGGATCCGGTCCGGCCGATCTCGCCGACGGGCACCTGAGCACCCGGCTGGCCACCACGATGATGGGCTGCCCGCCGCCCTACGGGGACGCCGACGGGTGGATGGGTCGCTTCCTGGAGGCCCAGCCGGCGTGGTCGCTCGCCGGTGACGACCTCATCCTGACGACCTCGACGAGCACGGTGACCCTGCGCGACAAGGCGGTCGTGGACCCGGATCGCCCGCTCGTCGGCAACACCTGGCGGGTGGACAGCCTGGTCTCCGCCGACGCGGTCATGACGTCAGCCACCCTCGAGCAGGTCAAACCCACGCTGACGATCGGACCCGATCAGTCCGTTACCGGGTGGACCGGCTGCCACACCTTTTATGCTCGCGCCGAGGTCAGCGGGTCGGCCGAGGAGACCGTGACGTTCGGGCCCATCAACGTCGGGGGCCCGGTGTGCCCTGGTGAAATCGGCGACATCGAGCAGTCGATCCTTCGCGTGCTGGACGGTTCCGTCCAGGCCGTCGTGGACGCCGATCGGCTGCGGTTGACCGGCGCCGATGGCAACGGTCTGCTGCTGCGCGCCGAGTAAGCCGACGGCATTTCGCATCGCGAGACCGCGACCGGTGGTTAGCATCTGGCCATGCGTGGCGCAAAGATCCTCATCACCGGTCCCACCGGACAGGTCGCGTCGCCGCTGGCGTTATCGCTCGCGGCGGACAACGAGGTGTGGGGCATCGCCCGCTTCACCGATGCCGCGGCCCGCGAGAACCTGGAGCGCGCCGGAATTCGCTGCCAGAAGGTCAACCTGGCCGCCGGCGACTTCAGTTCCATCCCGTCGGATTTCGACTACGTCCTCAACCTGGCGGTCGCCAAGAGCGGGCGCTGGGACAAGGACCTGGGAGCCAACGCCGAATCCGTCGGCCTGCTGATGGCGCACTGCGCCGACGCCAAGGCGTTCCTGCACTGTTCGTCGGCCGCGGTGTACGACCCGCCGGACGATGAACCACGCACCGAGACCGCGGCGCTCGGCGACAACCACAAGTCGCTGTTTCCGACGTACTCGATCTCCAAGATCGCCGGCGAGGTGGTGGCCCGGACGATGGCCCGCGCGCTCGGTGTGCCGACGGTGATCGCCCGGCTCAACGTGCCCTACGGCGACAACGGCGGCTGGCCGTTCTTTCAGATGGAGATGATGCGCTCGGGTGTGCCGATCCCAGTCCCACCCGGCGGGCCCGCCCGCTACAACCCGATTCACGAGGATGACATCATCGCGACGCTGCCGAAGATGCTGGAAGCCGCCTCGGTGCCCGCCACGACGGTCAACTGGTGCGGAGATCAGGCGGTCAGCCTGCAGGAGTGGTGTGCCTATATCGGCGAACTCGTGGGCAGCGCACCGGTGTTCGAGGAGAGCGAGGCGGCCCTGCGCGGCGGCCCGACCGATACGACGCTGATGCACGAACTGGTCGGCGGCACCTCGGTGGACTGGCGCGACGGCATCCGCCGGATGGTGACGAAATTCCACCCGGAACTGGTGGGGGCCTAGAGAGCGAGAAGCCCGGGATCGAATGTCGCCCTGGCCGCAGCCGAGGCCGCCGCTGCCCCGACGATCAGGCCCGCGTCCGACTCATAGCCCTTGGGGAACACAATCTCAGCACTGTCCGGGCCCTCGCGGTGCGCCATCAGCCAGTCGTACAGCAGCCAGTCGAGCGCACAGGTGACGGCCATCGGGTCGGCATCGGCAACGAGGGCCGCGCCGACCACGGACCGCAGTGCTTCCAGGTGTTCTTTGCGCGACGCTTCTTTGTTCACCCCCGAACTGTCGAACAACAACATCGACAAGGTCAGTGGATAGCGTTGCCCCGCTTCCGTTCTCACGATCCAACGACCCCCTTTCCAGGGCCGGTCCGGGTCGACCTGCACCATCTCGCCGAACCCGCCGATGACGCCGATCGCCGGATCGTCGAGCTCGCCGTCCAACGGTGCGGGCCCGAGCAACCCGAGCGGCTCGCGAGCCAGGATGGATACCAGCGCCGCGGTGCCGATGATCTTGCCCGCGCGAAGATCCGCGGTGCACGCAGTGGCCTCCAGCGCGGAGGCGTACTCGTGGCAGAGCCGATCGAGCGAACGATGCAGATTGCGTAGCTCGTCGCATTCCTGGCGGGTCGGGCGCCGCCCTCCGCCGAGTATCTCGCCGAACCGCCCGGCGGCGATGATCAGCGCGTCGTCGATCGCCTCCAGGTGGGTGGCGACCAACCGGTCCGGCTCGTCGTCGGCGGTGACCAGGGCCGGCAACGAAGTCGGCACGCCGCGTGCGGTGGCCCAGAAGAAGCCCAATTGACCTTCGTCCTGGACAATTCGTGGCCTCACGATCGATGCCAGATCATCACGCGGTTGTTGCCGGAGTCCGAGACTGCCAACCGGTCGCCGTGCAACGAGATCCCGTACGGCCAGCACAGCGTGTCCGGCTGCACCGATGTCCACCGGTTCTCGCCGTTGGACGCGAAATCCGGTTGGGCCAGCACATGATCCGCCGCGCGGCCGTCGGTGGGCACGCCATCCCACAACAGAATCCGGTTGTTCGCGGTGTCGGCGATCGCCAGGCGCCCTGCGTCCAGACCGATCGCGTAGGGGAAGCGGAACCGGTCGCCGGTGTGCGGTCCGTACGGCCACTCGGCGACACTGGAGAAGTCCGGTTGACCCAGGACGATATCCGCCGATCGATCGGTCTCGGGGTGCGGTGACCAGCCGAGTATCCGGTGGTCGCCGGCATCGGCGACCAGCAGCATGTCATCGTGGCCGGCGATATCGTGCGGCCAGCGAAAACTGGCCGGGCCGGCATCGTCGCCGCGGTTCTCCTCGCGGTGGGTGTCATCGGGCTGCCCGAGCACGATATCGGCCGGACATCCCGGGCCGGGGATGCCGCCGTCCCAGCCGAGCACCCGCCGGTTACCGGTGTCCGCGACCCAGAAGCGGGTACCGACGATGGCGATGCCGAACGGCCAGTAGAACGTCGACGCCGAACACTGTCCACCTTGATTCGGGGCAATGCTCCAGGGATCGGGCTGCCCGAGAATGTGATCCGGCGGTGTGTCACTGAGCACGGGGACCTCGTCCCACACCAGGATGCGGTGGTGCCAGGCGTCGGCGACGATCAACCGCCCCTCGTGCACCAGGACCCCTGTCGGCAAGTTCATCCCGCGTTCGGGCCCGCGCCCGTTGGCCGCCCGGCCCTCCGTCGTGCCGTCGGGCTGACCTAGCACCACATCGGCGGGTTGCTCATCGTCGGTGGGAATGCCGTGCCAGATCAGCACCCGGTGATTGCCGGAATCTGCTACCACGAAATGGTTTTCGCCGAGGAACACACCGCGCGGCGAGTACATCCAGGCCATCGTCGGGCTCGCCGGCGGCAGCGCCAGCCCACCTGGCGCGGGCGCGCCCAGCCATACCTCAGGAGACCAGCCGCCGCGCATATCGACCTCGGGGGCGATATCGCGCCGGTCGGGTCGTCCGCTGACATTCATCCGCACGGTGTAGCGGCTCACGTGGTCAACTCATCCCTGCCCGACCCGAACCCAGACGTCGCCGTTGTCGATCCGTAGCGGCAGCTGCTCCAACTGGGCTCCCGGCGCGGTCAGGCACTCCCCCGAGGTCGCGTCATAGCAGAAGCCATGCCAGGGACAGGTGAGTGTTCCGTTGCTGACGTCGAGCATCGCGTTGTCCAACGGCAATGCCTCATGGGCACATTCGTTGCGGTACGCCGTCATCTTGTTGGCGACGCGGACGATGATGACCTCCGCGTAGGCGCCTGAGTCCGCCGTCAGGCTCCTCGAGGTGATGTTGCCGTCGGGGACACCGGCGACCGGGCCGAGCTGCACCCAGCCTTCGTTGGCCGGGTTCAGCCCGATGGTCAACGACTCCACCGATATCAGGGTGGGTGACGGTTCGTTGGGCAGCACTTCGACCAGGCGCACGCCGGGGACGCCCTCGGTGAGCGCGCCCTCGACCAGGGTGCGCAGCGTCACCGACGACATCGAGCAGCCATTGCACGCGCCTTCGAGCCGGACGAACGCGGTGCCGTCCTCGATACGTACCAGCGCGACATCGCCGCCGTGGCTCTGCAGCTGCGGGCGCACCTCTGCCAGCACACGATTGGCCAGTGTCATCGGATCGGGCCTGACGATCTCATGAATCGACAGCAGCAGGTGCACCACCGGGTCGTCGACGAGTTCGAACAACGCGGCCCGAGTCGCCTCGTCTGCCTTGAGCCTGCGCACGATGCTGATCAGTCCGGCCCGGTGAATCGCCTCGACGGCTGCCTTGACCTCCTCGGCGATGGCCCGCGACATCGGATCCAAACCCGCCAGCGCCCGCATCGCGTCGTCGACGCGCTTGGCGAGCATCTCGAATTCCGGCTCATCAACACCGCCGGCAGTGGATTGTTCAGCGGTGGTGGTCATCTGGGCGGGACCTCGGTTCGATTCAGCGTGATCTGGCGGGCCACCTCATCGAGGACACCGCGCACCGCACGCACCGATTCCTCGTCGCTCAACTCCTCGAACAGCGACCGCGCCTCGTACAACTTGGCTTTGGCCTCCATGAACGCGCCGAGGTGGGCGAGCACGTTGCCCTGGTTGGCCAAAACCCGCGCCCTGCCGAGCGGATCGGTGTGCCGGTCTCTGGCATCGAGCACCGCCTCGTAAAGCTCCACGGCCTCGACGAGGTTGTCGGCCTGATGCTTCGACGGTGTGTACACCAGCGAATTGGCAAGATTGAGTTGGACACTGGCCCACTGCTCCGGGTACTCCGCACGGGTGTAGACCGTCAGCGCTGACCGCAGCGACTGCGATGCCACACCGAGTCGCAGCTGACTGGAAGCCTCGACCATCGGCATGGTCAGGTAGGCGGTCGCGAGGTTGGCGTGCGCCGACGCCCACAGCAGCGGTGCGTCCTCGCGCCGCACCAGTTGCAGAGCCGAGTGGTAGTGCGGCACGGCCTGCGCGATCAGGCCCGGGTTCTCCTGGGCCTGTTCGTGCAGCACGCCCGCGGCGCTCAGATGCAGTTCGGCGCGTTCGACGGGCAAGCCGTCGGCGTCGGCGAGCAGCCTCAGCGCTTTCTCGATGCGCTCATGCGCTTCGCCAGGGTCATCGGTGGCGATGCAGACCGAAGCCGACGCGCCCAGGAGGACCCCCGCCAATGGCCTCGATACGCTGCGCGCAATATCAACGGCCGAATCGAGGGTGGCGATGGCCGACGGCGGATTGTCGGCCAACAGGTCGCTGGCGCGCGCCGCGAGCACGACGGCGGCCAACTCGCCGTCGGCGACACCCACCTCCGGCGGTACGTCGACGCGGCCGAGCGCGAACAGGACCACGTCGACAAGCGGCGCGAATTCGCCGAGCGCCGAACGCAGTTCGTCGGCATCTTCCAGATCGGGGTCCAGCACGAATCGGTTGTAACGAGTCACCGGATCGGTTCCGTCCAGCGCGGCCAGGGCGGCGGTCCGGTCACCGGCCAGCGCGTGCCGGTGTGCAGCGAGTCGGGACGGCCAGTCTTCGGGCAGGCGGCCCGCCAGCAGTGCCGCGCGCGCCGGCTCGGTGTCCGCACCGGCGGGAACCAGCAGGTAGCCCAGGGGAAGGCCGAACGCACCGAGCGGTTGTGGACGCACGGCGAGCTTCGCCGAGGTCTCGGCGATCGCAGTATCGGTCACGGCGCTCCCATCGATATCACCCGTTCCGGGGCCCTGTGCGGTCCCGCTCGGCGGCGCGCTTGATCAGCCCGGCCGCCAGTTCGGCCCGCCGGCGGGTGTGGTGGGTGTTGATGCGCTTGCGCACCACGCCCTCGGCGAACACCACCACGATGTCAACGGCGAACTGTCCGCGTTCCTCCACCACCAGGGTCTCCACGGTGTGCGCCGGTTCGGCCGTCATGTCGCCGGCTCCAACGGGATGCGCAGCGCGCCCCGCTCGTCATCCCAGAAGGCGCCGCGAATACCGACGGGAATGCGACCGTAGAGCACCTCGTGAACGAGTGCACTGCGATCCCCCGCCGGATTGCGCTGCTTGAGCAGCAGCCCGCCGCTGCGCGGGCCACGAAGCGGAATGAGCCACAAGTCGTCATCGCGTACCACGGCCGCGACCGCATCGGAGGCGAATCTACTCCCGGCCAGCGCCGCGTCGAGGCGGATGTACCCGTCGTCGGTGAACTCGACGGTCACCTCGGTGGCCGTCGCGGGCCGCAGCGCGGAAAGGAACTCCCGCTCGATGATGTCCATGACGGTGCGCATCCCGGCCTGCACCGGTTCGGACAGATCGGCCCCGTACTCGACGCCTGCCACCTCGATGAGGAACACCGTGATATCGGTCGGGCAGCCATCTCCCAATGCCCAGCGGGCAAAGGCGATGGCATGATCCCACCGGAACGAATGGGTGTGCAGCCCTTGCAGGGGCGGCAGTTCGGCGAACTCCTCGCCTGGGACCCGGTAGACCGTGCCGGGCTTCACCCCGGTGGCGGCGGCATCGACGATGACGACCCGCCGCGCGCCCCGCATCCGGAATGCGGTATCCATGCCTGCGGTTCCGCCATCGACCATCTGCGCGCCGTCGGGCACGCCGAGCTCCCAGAGATGGCGCACCAGAACGGGCCCGACACCGTCGTCGCCGCGCAGCAGATTGCCGCAGCCGACCACGAGTACCTCGCAACCCGGCGGCTCGAGATCGATGACCCCGGTATCGGGTTCGGTAGCCGTCAGGATCACACCATCCCGTTGATCACGAACTTCGACATCTCTTTGCCTGTCTTACCGTCGTAGGCGTGCACGGTACAGACCAGGCATGAGTCGAAGCTGCGGGCCACGTGGCCGAGTTCTACCGGGTCTTCGATATCCACGATCGGTGAACCGATCAACGCCTGTTCGATCGGGCCCAGCACATCTGCGCCGTCCCGCGGTCCGATGTTCCACGCCGTCGGCGTCACCACCTGATAGTTCTTGATCTTGGAGTCCTCGATGACGATCCAGTCCGCCAGCGCGCCCCGCGCCGCCTCGGTGGCGCCGAAGCCTTTGCCCTCCGCGTACTCGGTGGGCTTGGTGTAGAAACTCTCCTTGAGGTCGATATCGTCGAGCCACTGCCGGGCCCACTTGTAGTACTTGGGTGCCTCGTGCATGCGCGCCATCTGGCGGACGAACACGCTGGGACCGATCGAGTTGTACAGATTGGGGAACAGCGGGTCGTTGTCCTGATGCGGCAAGGCATCAGGACCGCCTGCGGCCATCCGACGGGCCAGTGGGCCGGCCTCCAACGGAACGTTGCCCAGTCCGCCGCCGATGTCGTAGCGCGGGGACTTCGCCCAGCTGTACTTGCCCTGCTTGCGGCCGGCCTCGGGATCGATCGGGATGGTCTCGCCCTCGAACGGGTGCAATGGCCTACTGCCCTCATAGAAGGAATGCGTCACGTCCTCGCGCACGTTCGCCTGGTCGAAGTCGTGCCAGGCGCCTCCTGCGTAGATACCGGAACGGCCGATCAGCGCGGCATTGCGGCCGTCGATGGTCGGGTTCTCGTAGCGGGCGGGGTCGAAGTAGGTGCCCATGGCGAGGTAGTTGCCGACGCCCTGGCCGTACTTGTCGAGTCCGACGTCGAGGCAGTACCGGATGAAGAATCCGCAGTCGCTGTTGTACTGCGACTCGTTCTCATCGACCCAGGCGAGCATGTCCTCCCAGGTCTTGACCTCCAGCCAGCGGTCGACGCTGCAGCCCAGCCACTGTCCTTCCAGCCAGGCGTCCTTCCAGTGCTCGAGGATCGCGATCGAACGGGTCACGTCCGATAGTGTCGGTGCGCACATCACGCCGCCGGGCACCATGAAGCTCGAATGCGGCCACTGTCCGCCGAAGATCGCGTACACCTCGACCGGTTTGCCGGAAAGCACAACTCCCGGTTGATAACTCGTCCCCACATAGGGCGCGAAGCGGCGTACGGCCTCGGCGTACAACGGCGACTTGGCGTAGTTCTTGTTGGTCAGGTCGATCGCGAACAGCGCATAGAAGTAGCGCGGGATCGACTGGAGGGTCTCGGCGGCCTGGCAGATATTGCGCACCAGGGTCGCATTGTTCGGCATGTGGGTCTTCCAGGCCGTGTCGAGTGCGTACGCCGATTTGTAGAGATGGCTGCCGCCGCAGATACCGCAGATACGCGGGCACACCACGAGTCCGGCCTGAGGGTCCTTGCCGCGCAGGATGATCTCGAAGCCGCGGAACATCGCGGCCTCGGTCCAGGCGGAGGTGACGACACCGTCTTCGACGGTGACCCGGACGTCGAGGTCACCCTCGACTCGCCCGAGTGGACTGACATAGAGGTCGAGTACGGTCATTGCGGTTTGGCCCTTCCATGAACCCGGTGTTGACGGACTGCGCGGCTTCGCACCGCTGCTAGACCACGAACATGTCTTCCTTGGACCACTGTGGTGCGGCGATGCGGGCCGCCGCGGCGTGCGCCATATAGGTCAGGTGGTCGGTGCCCTCGGGCACCTCTTTGGGGATGATCCCGCTGACCTTCTGGGTCTTGAACACCGTGCCCGGCGCCAGATCGAAGTGCGGGAATTCCGGCTCGGTGCAGCCCAGGCACGGCATCCCGGCCCGGGTCTTGGAGGATTGACGGTTCCACAGGATCCGGTTGCACGGCGAATGGGTCATCGGCCCGCGGCAGCCGAACTCGTAGAACAGACAGCCGGTGCGTGTTCCTTCGCCGAAAGACATCGTCGACTGTTTGTATTCGAAGAATTGCACACGGGTGCAACCGGTTTGAGTGAAGGTCTTGAAGAAGGTCTCGGGCCGGTGCAGTTCGTCCAGGGTCAGGTCTCCGGCGCGGCCGGTGGCCAGTGCGACAAGGATCTGGGTGATCCAGTCCGGGTGGGCCGGGCAGCCGGGGATGTTGATGACGGGCAGTCCCATTTTCGATTTGAAGTCGGGGCCCAAAAAGCCACCCTTGCCACGTTTGTGGAACTGCAGTCCGGTGGACTGTGACGGGTTGGGCTCCATCGCAGGGATGCCACCCCAGCAGGCGCAGTCGCCGATCGCGACGACGATCTGTGCCGCCCCGGCGAGGTCGGTCACCCAGTCCTTCATCGGTCGGTCGGCGAACATGTCCATCCGCCCGCCGTGCGCTTCGATGACGCTGCCCTCGAACACGAAGATGTCAAGGGGGCGTTCGCCGCTGGCGCAGTCGTTGAAGACCTTCTGGGCGTTCTTTCCCAACTCCAGACCAAGGGACGGATGCCAGATCAGATCGAGCCCGAAGTCGACGATCAGGTCGACGACATTGGGTTCCTCGGCGTTGAGGAACGACATGGTGTTGCCACTGCACGCACCTCCTTGAAACCACAGCACCGAAGCCATGCGAACTCCTCTCCTGCAGCCCCGTCACCGGGACCTGGTCGTGCGGGTGTCACCTGGTGGCGAGTTGCCTACCGAAGGCCTTGGCCACCTGCAGCATGAAGCCGAGGCCGCGCGCGACATCGGGATCCTTGGCGGACTTGAGGATTCCGAAGAATCCTCTGGGGCCCTCGGGGTTGCGCGTGGTGGCCGTCTTCGCCTCGACCAGCGCCGTGCCCAGTTGCGCGAGTACCTCGGCGGCCTGCGGATCGGTCAGGCTTGATCCGAGGAGGGAGTTCAGGGTGGGCGTCGCCTCGATCACCTTGCCCGAGAGCGTGGCGAAACTGTTCGCCAGTCCGGCGAGATCCACCGATTTCAGCGGCGTATTCGCCTCACCCTTGAGCTCGCCGATCGCCGACGTCAGGTTCTCGCTGATCTCATCGCTACGGCGCACCAGTGCGTCGAGGCCGGAGACCAGAATTGCCAGCAGGTCGGCGTGTTCGAGGAGATCGTTGAGCGCTCCGGCCACCCGGGGGTCGTCCAGCTTGGCGCGGACCTGATCGGCCGGCGACAGTTCCAGAACCTGGCCGTTCGCTGTCATTGCGCCTCCGTGCCTGAAGATGTGGCCCCGTTCACAAGCTAGCGCTCCGAACTGGCTGCGCCTATCGCTATCACGCAGCTATTGTCAGGATTGCGCACACTTCAATGCGCTGGTGCGCAGCGGGATTGGTGTGAACTTGCGTGAACGCTGTCATTCATTTAGGTGAGCCTCTGCTTATGCTGCCGATACCAACGCGGCGGCCCCGATGTCACGACTGAAACGCCTCGGATTCATCGATGTCCGCCATACCGAAGACCCGGTCCGGCGAAAAGTCCGGTCCCGCGGAGTACCTCCGGCGCTGACCGGCAATGAGATCTTCTACACCGAGAACATCCGCGAGGCCACCACGTTGATGGGACAGGCATTGTCCCCGCTGGCGCTGCACGTGGCCGACGAACACCTCGACAGATTCGCCGCAGGCATGCACGGGGTGCGCCTGCGCAACGTCAGCATGCTGTACTTCGACCTGCACGTGCCCGCCACGATCGATATCCCACGACTGGGCAACTATGTCGCCGTGCACATGCCGATGAACGGCAGCGCACTGGTCAGCCACCTCGGCAGCACCTTCGAGGCGAACAGCATCTGCTCAGCGGTATGCAGCCCCGGCAACCCGCTGACCATGCACCTCGACCTGGATTCCCCACAGCTGGTCATCCGGATCGAGGAGCCGGCGATGGCCGCGTATCTCACTCGGATCATCGGTCGCAGCCTCGCGCACCGCCTGGCATTCGAGCCCCAGTTCGACCTCACCAGCGAGGCGGCGATGCGTTGGCATGCTGCGGTACAGCTCATCCACACCGAGGTGTTTCACCCCGGTTCGCTGGTGGGGCGCGGGCAGGGTATCGGCGCCGTCGAGGATCTGGTGCTGAGCAGCCTGCTGCACCTGCAGCCGTCCAACTACCACACCGAATTCACCTCACCGGGGCGCACAGACAAACGCAAGACGGTCGTTCAGGCAGCTGTCGACTATCTGGATGACCATCTCGCCGAGCACATCACGATGAAATCGGTCGCCGACGCCGTGCACATGAGTGTGCGGGCGGTCCAACAGGGTTTTCACGAGCAGCTCGGCATGTCACCGATGACCTACCTGCGCGAGCGACGCCTGGAGCGCGTCCATGAGGAACTCATGGACGCCACACCGGCCGACGGCATCACGGTGACCTCGGTTGCCGAGCGATGGGGGTTTCACCACCTCGGCAGTTTCGGCGGCGAGTACCGCAAGCGCTGGGGTGAGGCACCGTCGCAAACGCTGCGGCGCTGATGCCCGCCGTATCAGCAAATGCGCGGAAGCTGTTCGCCCAGATCACGTTCGATGACCCGAGTGGTACCGAATGACGTACGCCCGACCGCCATGCCCGGGTGCTCGGCGACCACCCGGCCGATGACGGCGGCGCCGGTCCCCTCCGGCCGGGCGCGCATCGCCGCCAACACCGCCCCGGTCGCCGCCGGGTCGACGAATGCCACGAGCTTGCCCTCATTGGCCACCTGAAGCGGATCCAGGCCCAGGAACCCGCATGCCGACGCGACCGCCTCCGGTACCGGGATCGCTGCTTCGTCGAGCGCGATCCCAACCCCAGCCGCCCTGGCTATTTCGACCACCGCTGCGACCAGGCCGCCGCGGGTGGGGTCGCGCAGGGTGTGGATACCGCCGGCCGGCGCATCCGCGGCCAGCATTGCGGCCACCAACCGGTGCAGCGGGGCGCTGTCGGTGGTGACGACGGTGCCGAAATCGATACCGGCGCGGACACTCATGATGGCCACGCCGTGCTCACCGATGGCCCCGGAAACGATGATGTCGTCACCGACCGAGGCCCGCTCGGGTCCGATGTCCACCCCGGCCGGGATCACCCCCACCCCCGCCGTGTTGACGAAGAGGTGGTCTGCGCTGCCCTTGCCCACCACCTTGGTGTCGCCGGTGACGATCCCCACCCCCGCATGGTCGGCCGCCTTGCCCATCGACTGGGCGATCCGGCCGAGCACTTCGAGTTCGAGGCCCTCTTCGAGGATGAAGCCGGCCGTCAAACCCAGCGGTTGGGCGCCGCTCATCGCGAGGTCGTTGATCGTGCCGTTGACGGCCAGATCGCCGATGTTGCCACCGGGAAAGAACAACGGCTGCACCACATACGAGTCCGTCGACACCGCGATGCGGCCGGCGGGCACGGCCAACACCGCCGAGTCTCGCGACGGTCCGCCGCCGCCGAACGCGGGTAGGAAGAGGTTCTCGATCAGCTCCTCGGACAATATGCCGCCACCACCGTGGCCCAGCACGATGCGCGTGGTCTCCCGCAGAGGAAGTGGGCATACCCAGTCCGCCGGATCGATCGCGGTCACATCAGACATGGGCGAGGTCCAGCCGGCGGAACTGATAGTAGGCGGCGCACGCCCCCTCGCTCGATACCATCGTCGCGCCCAGCGGCGTGCGAGGAGTGCAGGAATTCCCGAAAGCCGGGCACTCATTGGGTTTCAGTAACCCCTGCAACACCTCGCCACTGTGGCATTCGGAAGACTCTGCGACCTGCAGGTGGCCGACCCCGAACTTCTTCTCGGCGTCGAAGTCGGCGTAACGCGGTGACAGCGTCCAGCCCGATTTCGGGATCACGCCGATACCGCGCCACGGCCGGTCGGTCACGACGAAGACATCCTTCAACGTCTGTTGGGCGACCAGGTTCCCGGATTCGGTCACGGCCCGCGGGTAGGCATTGCGCAACTCAGCCTTACCGTCTTCGAGCAGGTCGACCAGCTGGCGGACTCCTTCGAGCAGATCGAGCGGCTCGAAGCCCGACACCACGATCGGGACACCGAACTTCTCCACCAGCGGCCCATATTCGGAGGTGCCCATCACGGTGCAGACGTGGCCTGCGCCGAGAAAGCCCTGCACCCGGTTGGTCGGCGAGGACAAGATGGCCGTCATCGCCGGCGGCACCAGCACGTGGGATACCAGCAGATAGAAATTCTTCAGGCCCAGCCGCTGGGCATGCACCACCGACATGGCGTTGGCCGGGGCGGTGGTCTCGAAGCCCACCCCGAAGAACACCACATCCTTGTCCGGGTGCTCGGCGGCGATCTGCGTCGCGTCCAGCGGCGAGTACACGATCCGCACATCGCCGCCGCGGGCACGCACGCTGAAGAGGTCCTCACGACTGCCCGGTACGCGCAGCATGTCGCCGAACGAGCAGAAGATGACGTTCTCGCGCCCGGCGATCTCCAGGGCCCGGTCGATCATCTCAAGGGGCGTCACGCACACCGGGCATCCCGGGCCGTGGATGAACTCGACGGCGTCGCCGAGTAGTTGGTCGATACCGTTGCGGATGATCGAATGAGTCTGACCTCCGCACACTTCCATGATCGTCCAGGTGCGGCCGGCTCGGCGTTTGATGTGATCGACAAGCACCCGGGCGGCAGCGGGGTCGCGGAATTCATCGAGATATTTCACGCCGGCTCCCGACGTTCCCCGGTTTCCGCCGAAGACTGGACGCCCGCGAGTTCTTCTTCGAGGATGCCGAGCTCGGCGAACATCTTGAGGGTGTTGTTGGCCGATTCCTCGTCGAGCCGGTTGAGGGCGAATCCGGCGTGCACGATGGTGTACTCACCGACCTGTAGGTCGGGCAGGTAGGCCAGGCAGACCTTCTTGGTGGTGCCACCGAAGTCGACGGTGGCCATCCGGGTACCCGATTCCTCCCAGATGTCGATTATCTTGCCGGGGATTCCGAGGCACATATGCCACTTCCTTCTGTCGAGGATCGCCAGCCTGCGGCCGCGACGGCGGCCTGGCCGAGGGCCAGCCCGCCGTCATTGCACGGCACGACGCTGTGGGTGAGCACTTCGAAGCCACGGTCAGCCAGACCGTTTCGAATACCTTCGAGCACAAGACGATTGGCGAAGACACCACCGGTCAGGCCGATGGTGGGGATGGCGGCGGCCAGCGCACATCGGGCGGCAATGTCGACGCTGGCCCTGATCACGGCCTGGTGGAACGCCCACGCCAACTCCTGCGTGGCCGCACCCGCCCGCATCCCGTCGACCAACCCGATGATCACCGGCGTCGGGTCCATGACGCCGTCACGGATCCTGAAATCCAGGGCAGGCACTCCCGGCCGGCGGGCCCGCGCCACCTGCTCCAGCTCGATGGCGGCCTGGCCTTCGTAAGTGACCTGCTGGCACACTCCCAGCAAGCTGGACACGCCGTCGAACAGCCGCCCCATGCTGGTCGTCGCCGCGCAACCTATTCCACGCGGAATCTGCTGGGCCAGCACGTGTAGTCCGTTGCGTCCCATGGCGGAGACCGGAGCAAGGTCTTCGTCCCACGGCACACCCGCCCGGTGCAGGAGGTCGAGCGCGATCCGGGCAGGCTGGCGTGCGGCACCGTCCCCGCCGGGTAACGCAAAGGGCGCCAGATGCCCCACCCGGGTGAATCCGCACGCACCCGAGAGCGCCAGAACTTCGCCGCCCCAGATGGTTCCGTCCGGGCCGAATCCGGTTCCGTCGTAGGTGAGCGCGAGCATCGGGCTGCCGAGGCGGCCGTGCTCGGCCAGCAGCGACATCGCGTGCGCGTGATGATGCTGCACGTAGCTGATCGATGCAGCCTGGCGTTGCGCCCAGCGGGTGGTCGCATATCCGGGGTGCATGTCACAGGCGATCAGCTCGTAACGACGGTCCGTCATGTGCTCCAGGTGCCGGAGCGTCGCTGAGAAACAGGACTGCGTGCGTGGGTCTGCCATATCCCCCAGGTGTGACGACAGGTGTGCATGTCCGTCTGAGCCCAGTAAGCAGAAGGTCGTTTTGAGATCGCCCCCCGTCGCCACGATGACGGGTCCGTCGTCGATCGCAACGGACACCGGCAGCGGTGCATATCCCCGGGACCGGCGTACCGGCAGTGGGGCGCCCCGGCCGTCGATGGTGAGCACCGAGTCCTCGCAGGGAATGTGGATCGGCCGGTCGTGCGAGAGCACGCCGTCGGCAAGCCCCGAGATCCAACTCAGGTCGCCATCCCGGAAAACAATCGGTGATCCTCCCGCGTTGGCAGAAGTCATCACCAATGCGGTCGTGCCCAACCGCTGGAAAAGCAGATGATGGATCGGCGAGTAGGCCACCATCACCCCGATATCGCACAGGCCCGGCGCCACCAGCGCGCAGATCCTGTCGCCGCGTCGGGGAACCAACACGATCGGCGCCGCGACCGACGTCAAGAGCCGCGCCGACGCATCGGAGATGTCCGCGATGCCGCGGGCGGCCTCGAGGTCGGGTGTCATCACCGCGAACGGCTTGGCCGGCCGGGATTTTCGCCGCCGCAGTTCGGCGACGGCCGCGGTTGCGTCCGCCCGGCAGGCCAGGTGGTAGCCACCGATCCCCTTCACCGCGACGATCCGGCCGGACTCGATCGCTGCGGCGGCCGCGCCGATGGGATCCGCATCGGTGCCCGGCCCCGACCACTGCAACACCGGGCCACAATCGGGACAGGCGATGGTCTGGGCATGAAACCGGCGATCCCGGGGATCCCGGTACTCGGCGGCACACCGCTCGCACATCGCGAACGTCGCCATCGTGGTGGCGGGCCGGTCGTAGGGCAGGCCGGTGATCACGGTGTAGCGCGGACCGCAGTTGGTGCAGGTGATGAACGGGTGCCCGTATCGCCGGTCGGCGGGGTCGCGCATCTCGCGCAGACAATCGGCACAGCTGGCGATATCGGGTGGCACGAGGGTGCGGCCCCGCCCCGCCGGGGTGCTGTCGATGATGCGGAACTCGCCGGCACCGGTGGGCGCAAGGACGGTCAGCACGATGCGGTCGATGCGCGCCATCGGTGGCGGTGCCGTGCGGATGTCGGCTACGGCACCGTCGACGTCAACCGCGGCACCCTCGAATTCGCAGTGCACCGAGCCGGCATCGTTGTACACGAAACCCGTCACACCGCGTGCAGCAGCGATCCGCGCAACAGCGGGACGGAACCCGACACCTTGGACTACTCCAGTGATGTCGGCCCTCGTCCGCACTGTCGTGACGGGCGCTCGCAGGACACGCTTCATCGGCCTCCCGAACAGGGCAACCCGATCGCACCTTGGGCTGTCGGCGCGCACCGGTCACCCAAGGCTAGACCCGTTTCTTGATGCCGGTTCCGTATCCGCGCATCCGGATGAGGATTAAGGTGCGCACTATCAACGACGAACTCGGATCAATGGCGCCCCACGATGCATGAGCTGTCACTGTGCCAAGCAATAGCCGGTGTCGTGAAATCCCACGCCGCCGGCCGGCCGGTGAGCGTCGTGCGGGTTCAGGTCGGCGCCCTTCGTCAGGTGGTACCCGATGCTCTGGCGTTCAGCTGGACTCTGCTGCGCGACTTCGAGGACCTGGCCGAGGCCGAGCTGGAACTGGATCTCGTGGTCGCCGAGGTGTCATGCCGTCCGTGCGGGGCCGGTTCGCAGATCGCATCGCGGTTCTCTGTCGCCTGCCCGGTGTGCGGCAGCGCCGACGTCGAGGTTGTCCACGGCGACGAGTTTCTGGTCACATCGATCGAGGTCGGCGACCAACCGGGTGTCGCATCGACGGAAGGCGTTCACCATGGGTAGATTCCACCGGCACGACGACGGCACAGTGCACAGCCACGAGGCTGATCACGACCACGGCGACCACAGTGGGTACGACACCGGATCGCAACGGATCGACGTGCTGGAGTCGATCTTCGCCGAAAACGATGTGCGGGCCGATATCAATCGGGCCGCCTTCGAGAGCAACGGTGTCCGCGCGCTCAACCTGATGAGTTCTCCGGGGTCAGGCAAGACCACGGTGCTCGCGGCCACACTCGACGAACTCCGCGGCGATATCACGGTCGGTGTGATCGAGGGAGATATCGCCACCGACCTCGACGCCGCCAAGCTCGCGGGCCGCGGCGCCCAGGTATCACTTCTGAACACCAGCAACGGTTTTGGCGGAGAGTGCCACCTGGACGCCCCCATGGTCAACCGGGCGCTGACCGGGCTCGATCTGGCCGTCCTCGACCTCGTCATCATCGAGAATGTCGGAAACCTGGTCTGCCCAGCCGAGTTCGATGTCGGCGAGCACGCCAAGGTGATGGTGTACTCACTCACCGAAGGTGAGGACAAGCCGCTGAAGTATCCGGTCATGTTCCGCTCGGTGGACGTGGTGCTGCTCAACAAGATCGACCTCGAACCGCATCTGGATGCCGATATCGCGACATATGTCGACCATGTGCGTCAGGTCAACCCGGACGCATTGGTACTTCCGTTGAGTGCGCGCACTGGGGAAGGCATGTCGGCGTGGTTCGACTGGCTGCGCGATTTCGCCCGCCATGTCCCGAAGCCCACTGCCCCTTCGGATTGATTCTGGACCAGTTCAGCAGTCCCGGGTGCTCGGGACGCCAGTCCAGGAGCTTGCGAGTTACCTCGCTGGACGTCGGATTGTCCAGTGCCGCAATTGCACCCACGAAGCCGTGACGGTCGGTCGAGCCGGACGGTCTTCCGTCACTTCACCGACAAGCGCGAAGTGCTGTTCCGAGGCGACGGCCGGCCCGCTGGCCGAGCTCAGGTCGGCGACTCACCCCTGAGCTCGGCGAGCGCCGAATCAGCCTGCGCGAGTTCATCATTTGCATCGTGCAGCTGCTGTTCCGCGCCGGCCACGGCCTGCTCCGCCGCGCTCAGTGTGTGCAGCACTTCCTCGTAGCGGCGGCGCGCCGTCGCCAGGGCGGCCGTCCGCTCCGATACCGCGGTCATGGCGTCGCTGTGCGCGCGTTCGGCGGCGGTCAGTGCGCGACGACGCTTCTCGGCGGCACGACGGTCGACCCGCGGTTCCGGTTCGGGCGCGGGCGTCCGGCGTGGCGTGCGGACCTCCGTCGGGGCGCCGAAGTCGCCGAAACCCGACCACTCCTGCGCCTTCTGCAGCCGACCCAACTGCGCCGCGACCTCGGGATCGGCGATCGCAGCCTCAGGGTGCCGGTGACATCTTCGCGAATCGCCGCCGACGGGTCGGACATACCGGCCGCCGCGAACCCGATGCGCGCCAACTGGCTCACCAGTTTCCGCTGGGTCGTGGAGAGTTCGCGGATCCGGGCACCGTCCATCGCCGCATGCGCGGCCCGCAGTTGCGCGGTCAACTCGGCAAGCCTGACCTTCGCGGTCGGATCCGCCCGGATGAGTTCGTTGACCACCCAGGCCGCCGTGGTCGGGCGCCGCGCGGCGGCGATCACCCGCGCCGCGTCACCCTCGCCGCGATCCTTGGCCGCCGTCGCCAGCGCCTTACGCAGCGCGGTGAACTCCTCGGGCGGCACCCCGTAGAGAGCGTCCAGATCGTCCTCGACGCTCACAGCGGCGAGGCCCCGCGCAGATGCTCGAAGATCAGCGACGTCTGGGTGCCGGCCACATCGGCGTCGGCGTTGAGGTTGTCGACCACAAAGGCCCGCAGGTCCTCGGTGTCGCGCGCCGCGACATGCAGGATGAAGTCATCGCCGCCGGCCAGGAAGTACACATTCATCACCTGCGGTCGCCGGCGGATCTGCTGGATGAAATCGCGGATCCGGCCACGGGCAGTGGAATTCAGGCTCACCGAGATCATCGCCTGCAGGGTCAGCCCGACCGCCGACGGATCGATATCGGTGAAGAAACCCCGGATCACCCCCAGATCCTGCAACCGCCGCAGCCGTCCATGACACGTCGACGGTGCGATGCCGACCGCCTCGGCCAGCGCGCTGTTGGAGATGCGGGCGTCGGCATGCAGTGCCAGCAGCATGCGCCGGTCGATATCGTCGAGCTCGGCCGGCCGAACATCCTTCGGCGCGGGCGCCAGGCGAGCCCTCGGGGTCGATGATTGTTCACCCATACGGCGATCTTAACGAAGTGTTGCCATATTTATTGCCACACCACCGGAGTTTCTTCACAATTATCTCACCACCTCAATCGCAAGGAGCGATCATGCTCGTCGGCATCCCGACCGAGATCAAGAACAACGAATTCCGCGTCGCCATCACCCCGGCCGGCGTTGCCGAACTCACCCGGCGCGGCCATGACGTCGTCATCCAGGCCGGCGCCGGTGCCGGTTCTGCCATCTCCGACAACGACTTCAAGGCCGCCGGCGCCCAGATCGCCGTCACCGCCGAACAGGTCTGGGCCGAGGCCGACTTGCTGCTCAAGGTCAAGGAACCGATCGAGGCCGAATACGCCCGCCTGCGCAAGGGCCAGACGCTGTTCACCTACCTGCACCTGGCCGCATCCAAGCCGTGCACCGACGCGCTGCTGACCTCCGGCACCACGTCCATCGCGTACGAGACCGTGCAGACCGCCGGCCCGGACAACTCTGTCGCACTTCCTCTCCTGGCCCCGATGAGTGAGGTCGCCGGGCGACTGGCCGCGCAGGTGGGCGCCTACCACCTGATGCGCACCCAGGGCGGTCGCGGCGTCCTGATGGGCGGCGTCCCCGGCGTCGCACCGGCCAAGGTCGTGGTCATCGGCGGCGGCATGGCCGGCGACAATGCGGCCGCCGTGGCCTGGGGCATGGGCGCGCACGTCACCGTGTTCGACCTCAACATCAACATCCTGCGCAAGATCGATGCCGAGTACGGCGGCGCCATCGAGACCCGCTACTCGTCGAGCCTGGATCTGGAGGACGCGGTCAAACAGGCCGACCTGGTGATCGGTGCGGTCCTGGTGCCCGGGGCGAAGGCGCCCAAGCTGGTCACCAATGCGACTGTCGCCCAGATGAAGTCCGGCGCGGTCTTGGTCGATATCGCGATCGACCAGGGCGGCTGCTTCGAGGATTCCCGGGCCACCACCCACGATGACCCGACGTTTGCGGTGCACGACACCGTGTTCTACTGCGTGGCGAACATGCCGGGTGCCGTGCCGCGGACATCGACCTATGCGCTGACCAACGCGACGATGCCCTATGTGCTCAAGCTGGCCGACAAGGGTTGGCAGGCCGCGTGTGCGGCCGACGCCGCGCTGGCCAAGGGCCTGTCCACCCACGAAGGTGCGCTGCTGTCCGAGCAGGTGGCCGCCGACCTGGATCTGCCGTTCACCGATCCCGCGAGCCTGCTGGCGTAACCGCCGGCCCCCACCGTCGCCCGGCTGAAGCACTTCGGCCGGGCGACGTGTATTTCAGATATCGGGTGTGTATCTCACATGCCGGCCGGCGGATGACCGAGGCAGATCAGCGCACCCAGCGGATCCCTGATCACCGCCAGGGTGCCGTACGGGGTCTCTTCGCCGGGCATCAGGATCTCCCCGCCCTGGGATTCGGCGAGCGCGACGGTGGCCGCCACGTCGTCGACCATCACGTACACCTGCCAGAACGACGGCACCTCGGGCGGGAAGAGCTTGGCAGAGTCCATGATTCCCGAGTAGGCGTTCTCCCCGACGAACACCTGGGAGTACCGGTCTGGCCCTACCGCCGCGGGGTCGCCGCCGGTGCCGATCTCCTCGATGCGAGCGCCGATGACATCGCGGTAGAACGTCACGGACTTCTCGTAATCCTTGCTCTGGCACTCGAACCAGTACGGCGTGCCGTGCTCACCCCACTCGGTGAAGCCGGCGTGCGTGCCCGGCTGCCAGAATCCGATGACCGCGCCCGCGGTGTCGGCGGCGACCATCATCGAGCCCATGTCACCGACGGGCATCGGGGGCACCATCACCGATCCACCCGCGGCTTCGATCGCACCGGCGGTCGCAGCGGCGTCCTCGGTCTGCAGGTACACCGACCACACGTTGCCGACGCCGCCGGCCTCGGCCATGTGCGGGGCCAGACCGGCCACCCGCTTCCCGTTGCGCAGGAAGTTCTGATATCCGCCGAACTCGGGCTGGGCCGGCCCCTCGACCTCCCAGCCGAAGATCGCCCGGTAGAACGCGGCGGCCGCCGCGGGATCACTGCTCATCAGGTCGAACCAGACAGGCGCCCCCACCGGGGCGGAGTAGTCGGACATCGGAGTTCCTTTCGTCGGTGGCGTCACCCAGAAAGACCGCGCAGCCGACCGAAACTCATCGCCGGCCGAGCAGATGCGGCAGCACCAGCGCCGCGACCTCGCCGATCAGCGGCCGCAGACCTTCGGCCTCGGGATCGGCGGATTGTGTCCTGGTCATGATGGTCAGCAGCACCCGGGCGCCATCGGGCCCGTACGCCACACCGGAATCATTGGTGGTCGCGTAATCCCCGCTGCCCGTCTTGTCTGCGGTGGTCCACCCGGGTGGCAGGCCGGCCCGCATGCTGGAGGTCTGATTGGCACGCATCCAGCCGTCGAGCAGTTCACGCTGGGCGGGCGGTAGTGCGTCTCCGGCCAACAGGTTGCGGTAGCCGGCCGCCAACGCCCGCGGCGTGGTGGTGTCCCGCGGATCGCCCGGTATCGCCGAGTTCAGCTCGATCTCCCAGCGGTCCAACCGGGTGCGGTCATCGCCGATGCTGCGGGCGAACGCGGTGATGGCCTGCGGGCCGCCGATGGTCTCCAACAACAGATTGGCCGCGAGGTTGTCACTGCGCTGCAGCGCCGCCTGCGACAGCTCGGCCAGCGTCATCTCCTGGCCGAGCCGCTCGCCGGTGACCGGCGAGTTCGGCAGTATGCCTTCGGGCTTCACGAAAACTGGCTGTTCCAGCGTGAATTCGCCATCGGCGACACCCCGCAACACCCGCGCGGCGGCGTAGGTCTTGAAGGTCGAGCACAGCGCGAAGGCCTCGTCGGCGCGATTCTCCAACGAGAGACCGGACTCCAGATTCACCGCGTACAGACCGATGAAGGCGTTGTCGCGCGCCTCCAACTCACGAATCTGCTCTTCGAGCGTGAGCGCCGGGGCCGCCAGCGCGGATTCGTCCGTGCAGCCGGCCAAGGCCCCCGCCGCCGCCAATGCCATACCGCCGAACAGAACTCTTCGTCGTGACAGGAGCATTACCCGACTGTACCCACCTAGCCCGCGATATCCCGAAGCCGCTGCGGCAAGGACTTTCTGGATTTGTGCGGTCCGAGCACCGCCGCGCCCATCGGCCTGGCCAGCAGACGGCGCGCGACGCCATTGACCTCGTCGAGGGTCACCGCGTCGATCTGTTCGAGGGTTTGGGCGATGGTGCGGTGCGCGCCGTAGTTGAGTTCGCTGCGCCCGATCCGGTGCATGCGTGACCCAGAATCCTCCAGACCGAGCACCAGGCCGCCACGCAGCGATCCCTTGGCGATCCGACACTCGGCCTCGGTGATGCCGTCCCGCGCCACATCGGCCAGTACATCGGTGGCCACCCGGACGACCTCGTCGAAACGTTCCGGCAGGCATGCCGCGTAGACCGAGAACGCCCCGGTGTCGGAAAACGTATCGATCGTGGAGTAGACGGAGTAGGCCAGTCCCCGGGTTTCCCGAATCTGTTGGAACAGGCGCGAACTCAGGCCACCACCGAGAGCGGAATTCAGCACCGACAAGGCCCAGCGGTGCTCCCACTGCCGGCCCGGTGTCCGGACACCGAGTGACAGGTGGGTCTGTTCGGCGTCCTTGTTGACCACCTGCAGGCCGGGCTTGCCCGCCACCCGTCCGGTGCCTTTGCGGTGCGGTACGGCGGTGCGGCCGCGGACCAGGCGCGGCCCGAAGTACTCGCGCGCCAGGGCAACAACCTCGTCGTGGTCGATGTTGCCGGCCACCGCGAGGATCATCCGCTCCGGGGTGTAGCGCCGCTGATGGAACGAGTGCAGCTGCGTGCGGGTCATCGCCGAGATGGACTCCACGCTGCCGATGACCGGCCGGCCGACGGGATGGGACCCGAACATCGCCGACAGGAACACATCACCGAGGGTGTCCTCGGGATCGTCGTCGCGCATGGCGATTTCTTCGAGTACGACGTCGCGCTCGATCTCGACATCGTCGGCCGCGCACTGGCCGCGCAGGACGACATCGGCCACCAGGTCGACGGCCAGTTCCAGGTCGGCGTCGAGCACATGCGCGTAGTAGCAGGTGTGCTCGCGGGCGGTGAAGGCGTTCAGTTCACCGCCGACCGCGTCGACGGCCTGCGCGATCTCGACCGCGCTGCGCGTCGGTGTGGATTTGAACAGCAGGTGTTCCAGGAAGTGGGCGGCACCCGCGACGGAGCTGCCCTCGTCGCGTGAACCGACGCCCACCCAGACACCCACCGAGGCGGAGTGCACCGAGGGGATGTACTCGGTGACCACCCGCAGCCCTCCGGGCAGTGCGGTCACCCGCACTGCCTCGGAGGTATCTGCGCCGCGGGTTGCGCGGCGTAAGGCCGGCTTAGGCGTCAGCGGTCGCGGCCTCGGTGGGCACCTCGGCCGGAGCCTCGGTTGCCTCATCTTCGGCGACGAGCACCAGCGAGATCTTGCCGCGGTTGTCGATATCGGCGATCTCGACGCGCAGCTTGTCGCCCACCTTCGCGACGTCCTCGACCTTGCTGATCCGCTTGCCGCGGCCCAACTTCGAGATGTGCACCAGGCCGTCGCGGCCCGGCAGCAGCGACACGAACGCACCGAAATCGGTGGTCTTCACCACGGTGCCGAGGAACCGCTCGCCGGCCTTGGGCAGCTGCGGGTTGGCGATGGCGTTGATCATGTCGATCGCCGCCTGCGCCGACTCGCCATTGCTGGCGCCGACGAAGATGGTGCCGTCGTCCTCGATCGAGATCGACGCACCCGTCTGCTCGGTGATCGAGTTGATCATCTTGCCCTTGGGGCCGATGACCTCACCGATCTTGTCGACCGGCACCTTGATGGTGGTGATGCGCGGCGCGTACGGGCTCATCTCGTCGGGCTCGTCGATGGCCTCGGCCATCACCTCGAGGATGGTGATCCGGGCGTCCTTGGCCTGGGCCAGGGCCCCGGCCAGCACCTTGGACGGGATGCCGTCGAGCTTGGTGTCGAGCTGCAGTGCGGTGACGAAGTCCTTCGTGCCTGCGCACTTGAAGTCCATATCGCCGAACGCATCCTCGGCGCCGAGGATGTCGGTGAGCGTCACGTAGCGGGTCTCACCGTCGATCTCATCGGAGACCAGACCCATGGCGATACCGGCGACCGGGGCCTTGAGCGGCACACCGGCGTTCAGCAGCGACAGCGTCGATGCGCAGACCGAGCCCATCGAGGTGGAACCGTTGGAGCTCAACGCTTCCGACACCTGGCGGATGGCATACGGGAATTCCTCGACGCTCGGCAGCACGGGCATCAGGGCCCGCTCTGCCAGCGCGCCGTGGCCGATCTCGCGGCGCTTGGGCGAACCCACCCGGCCGGTCTCACCGGTCGAGTACGGCGGGAAGTTGTAGTGGTGCATGTAGCGCTTGGACTTCTCCGGCCCCAGCGAGTCGATCTGCTGGGCCATCTTGACCATGTCGAGGGTGGTGACGCCCATGATCTGGGTCTCGCCGCGCTCGAACAGTGCGCTGCCGTGTGCGCGCGGGATGATGGCGACCTCGGCGGACAGCGCGCGGATATCGGTGACGCCACGGCCGTCGATGCGGAAGTGGTCGGTCAGGATGCGCTGGCGCACAAGCTTCTTGGTCAGCGAGCGGTACGCCGCGCCGATCTCCTTCTCACGGCCGGCGAAGGTGTCGGCCAGGCGCTCCAGCACCTCACCCTTGATCTCGTTGGTGCGGTCATCACGCTCGGCCTTGCCGGAGATGGTCAGCGCCTGCGACAGCGCATCGGTGGCCACGGCGGCAACCTGGGTATAGACGTCGTCCTGGTAATCGGGGAACAACGGGTACTCCGCGGTCTCCTTACCGGCGGCCGCGTGCAGTTCCTCCTGCGCGGTGCACAGCGCGGCGATGAACGGCTTGGCGGCCTCCAGGCCCTCGGCGACGACGGCCTCGGTGGGCGCACCCGCGCCACCGGCGACGAGCTCGATCACGCGGTCGGTGGCCTCGGCCTCGACCATCATGATGGCGACGTCGTCACCCGCCTTGCGGCCGGCGACGACCATGTCGAACACGGCACCTTCGAGCTGCTCGACGGTCGGGAACGCGACCCACTGGCCGTCGATCAGCGCCACGCGCACACCGCCGACCGGGCCGGAGAACGGCAGGCCGGAGATCTGGGTGGACGCCGACGCGGCGTTGATGGCGAGCACGTCGTACAGATCCTTGGGATCCAGGCTCAGGATGGTGACGACGACCTGGATCTCGTTGCGCAGGCCCGAGACGAAGGTCGGGCGCAGCGGCCGGTCGATCAGGCGACAGGTCAGGATCGCGTCGGTGGAGGGACGGCCCTCGCGGCGGAAGAACGAGCCGGGGATACGGCCCGCGGCGTACATCCGCTCCTCGACGTCGATGGTCAGCGGGAAGAAGTCGAAATGGTCCTTCGGGGTCTTGCTGGCGGTCGTGGCGCTCAGCAACATGGTCTCGTCGTCGAGGTAGGCGACGACGGCGCCGGCGGCCTGCTGGGCCAGCCGGCCGGTCTCGAAGCGGATGGTGCGGGTGCCGAAGCTCCCGTTGTCGATGACGGCGGTGGATTCGAACACGCCTTCGTCGGTTTCAACTGCAGACATAGGCAGCCTTTCTGGGTATACAGCTGTTTTGCGTCGTCACGCGCCAGCGATGCCCTGAACTCGGCTACGGCCGTCGATCGAAGCGGCCGGGGCTGTCCGGTGAAGGACGCTCCGGCCACCACTACCGAAGACCGCCCGATCTAGGCGGGTGCTGCTGTGACGCGCGGGAACGGTGCACGCGGTACTGCGCGAACCGCACCCTGTCCGGGCCGACCCGTCAGAAAGGTGGCCCAAAACGATTCCATGCTACACCGGGCCAGGTCACCGACTGTCAATCGACGTCCTCGACGCAGACGGTGAACTGCCGTTGGTCATAGGGATAACCCATGCCGCTGCGGCACTGGTCGGCGTTGGCGACGCCCTGCAGGATCTGGGTGGCACGCTGGCGGTGCGGCTGGCTGCCGTCACTGCAGTCGACGCGCACCGGGTCCCGGCCGTTGTCGGGGTCGATGCTCATGCACTGCCCCACCACCCAGTCGACATCCATGCACACGGTGTTGCTGGAATCGCTGAATGTGCTGTGCATGGCGTAGTAAGAGTCCACGTCGGTGGGGCACTGATCACTGTCGGCGACCGTGGCGATGACCTTGAAGGTCGAGTCGGGGCTACCGCATTCGGCCTTGACGGCGTCCGGCTTGTCGGGCGTGCCGGCCACTCTCAGGCAGTCTCCGACCTGAAAAGCGGCGGCAGCGGCCGACGAACAACCGGTGATTCCCCCCATGACTCCGACAACCATGGCGCCGAGGACGGCGCAGGTTGAGCGAAGTGGTGTCAGCGACGCAGACCGAGGCGCTCGATCAGCGTCCGGTAGCGCGCGACGTCGACCTGAGCGACGTACTTGAGCAACCGGCGCCGACGACCGACCAACAGCAGCAGCCCCCGCCGCGAGTGGTGGTCATGCTTGTGCATCTTGAGGTGTTCGGTGAGATCGAGGATCCGCTTGGTCAGCAGCGCGACCTGAGCCTCCGGCGAACCGGTGTCGGTGTCATGCAGGCCGTACTGGCCGAGGATCTCTTTTTTCTGTTCGGCTGTGAGCGCCACGAAACAACTCCATCAAAATAGGTCCGCGAAGGTAATCGAGAGGCGCGGCCGCCGCGAACTGCAGCGCGCGCTGGGTCGGTAGGAGATACTAGCAGCTAGTCAGCCTGCGCCGAGAATCGTGCGGGCCCGTTCGGTATCGGCGCCCATGGCCACCACCAGATCGTCCACCGAATCGAACTTCTCCTGCCCGCGGATCCGGGCGACGAAGTCGACGGCGACATGCTGGCCGTACAGATCGGCCTCGGTATCCAACACGAAGGCCTCGACGGTGCGGGTGCGCCCGGAGAACGTCGGGTTGGTGCCCACCGACACCGCCGCCTGATAGCGCTCGCCGGGGATGACGGTGCCGACCACCGGCCCATGCCCGAGCACCGTGAACCACGCCGCGTACACCCCGTCGGCCGGGATGGCCGAATGCATGGGCGGCGCCACATTGGCGGTCGGGAAGCCGAGGACCCGGCCCCGGCCGTCACCGCGCACCACCACACCTTCCACCCGGTGCGGTCGGCCCAGCGCCTCGGCGGCAGCGACCACATCACCGGCATCCACGCAGGAACGGATATAGGTGGACGAGAAGGTGACGGTCTCGTCGCGGGCAGGTTCACTTACCTCGGACACCAACGTCATCCCTTCCACGGCAAAACCGAATCGCTCGCCGGCCCTGCGCAGCAGGTTCACGTTGCCGGCGGCCTTCTTGCCGAAGGTGAAGTTCTCCCCCACCACGACCTCCACCACGTGCAGGCTCTCGACGAGCAGCTCGTGGATGTAGCGCTCCGGGGTGAGCTTCATGAAGTCGGCGGTGAACGGCATGACCAGGAACACGTCGATACCGGTTTCCTCGACCAGTTCGGCCCGCCGGGTCAGCGTGGTCAGTTGTGCCGGATGGCTGCCCGGGAACACCACTTCCATGGGATGCGGGTCGAAGGTCATCAGCACCGTGGGAACCCCGCGCGAACGCCCGGACTTCACGGCGTGGCTGATCAGCTCGGCGTGGCCGCGGTGGACACCGTCGAATACGCCGATCGTCAGGACACATCGGCCCCAGTCCGTGGGGATGTCGTCCCGGCCCCGCCACCGTTGCACGACTGTCAGCCTACGACGCGCCGTCGCCGCCGTCTGCTTCGGATACCCGGATCAGGCAATGATTGCCTAAACTTCATAGTCGTGGATTCCAACAGCAACCCGCAGGACCTGACGACGGTTGCGCAGGACTACCTGAAAGTGATCTGGACGGCCCAGGAGTGGTCACCGGACAAGGTCAGCACCAAACTCCTCGCCGAGCGCATCGGCGTGTCGGCGAGCACCGCCTCGGAATCCATCCGCAAGCTGGCCGATCAGGGGCTGGTCGACCACGCGAAGTACGGCGCGGTGACCCTCACCGAGGCCGGCCGCCAAGCCGCCCTGGCGATGGTGCGCAGGCACCGGCTGATGGAGACGTTCCTGGTGCGCGAGCTCGGCTACGGCTGGGACGAAGTGCACGATGAGGCCGAGATCCTGGAGCACGCGGTGTCCGATCGGATGCTCGACCGGATCGACGCCAAGCTCGGTTTCCCGACCCGCGACCCACATGGCGATCCGATTCCGGCGCCCGACGGGCGGGTGCCCACTCCCCCGGCGCGGCAGCTCTCGATCTGCGCCGACGGCGAGGACGGCACCGTGGCGCGCATCTCCGATGCCGACCCCGAGATGCTGCGCTATTTCGACAGCGTCGGTATCGCGCTGGATTCCCGCCTACAGGTGGTGGCCCGGCGAGATTTCGCCGGGATGATCTCGGTGGCGGTGCACAGCCCGACCGACACAACGGGGTCAGCCACCACGGTGGACTTGGGAAGCCCTGCCGCAGAAGCGATCTGGGTCGTCTAGCGCGCCATCTTCAGGTGCGCACCACCGGTCCGGCGCGGCCCTTCGGTGCCGGCAGGCGCCGAATGCACCAACCGCAGCGACGGACGGGCGGGCTGCTCGGGGACCGCGATGGCGAGGTCCTCCAGCAGCGCAATGCTGAGATCCAGCTGCTCGGCGCCGTCCTGTTCGATGGCACCGACGATCGAATCGGTCAGCAGTTCACCGGCCACCTCGGAGGTGACGGTGAGCTTGGAGCCTTCCTCGGCGGGGCTGATCCAGAACGTCAGGCGCGTCCGCATGCCGGACTCGCCGGCGCCGATCAGCACCAGCGTCCCGGGAGCGATCGCCGACTCGACCGTCCACTCGACGGTGTTGGAGACCCCGAGCATCAGCGTCTCGGCCGTCATTCGGGCGCCGGGCACGAACTGGGCGCGTGGCTCCGCCATCCAGCGGTGGTGCACGGTCAGCCAGTCCGACCAGGTGCGCGGATCTGCGAGCACCGACCACAGCGCGGCCGGGGTTGCCGACAGCGTCGCGTGACGGGTCACGTGTGCGACCGTCGCGGCGCGGCTCTTCGTCCACGCGGGCTGGTAGTTGAACAGCGGGTGGTCGCAAATCGGTGCATGTGCGCTCATGACTGTTACAACGCCCGGCGTTGGGCAAAAGTTCGCCGAAAGCCTGGGATTTGGCTAATAAAACCCGCCCGAAACTGACGGCAACCTGATAACGACGTCTGCGTTGCACAGCTTGGCCGATATCGGACGCGGGCCGGGGGCCGAAATGCCCCGTTGTGCTGTGCCCCAGCTCGGAGTTTGAGTGAACGGTTGTGCGCCGAACCGGGGCCTCCGAGTGCCCTCGCGACACGGGTCAGGGCACTGTTTCAGCAAATCGTGCGCGCGCAAAACGGCGATGCTCACAGGGTGGCCGGCCGCAGCACCACCACGGGCTTGGTACGCGAGGGACCGTCCTCCAGCAGCGCGATCACCCGGCCGTCGGGCGCGGTGGCCGCATAGATCCCCGAGATCCCCGCCGGTTCCAGGGGACGGCCGTGACCGGTGTCGATCACCTGCGACTCGGTGAGATCGCGGCGCGGAAAACCCAGCAGGCAGGCCTCGTCCAGGCTGTAGGACAACCGGGCCTGCTCGGCCAGATCGTCGAGGGTGCGGGCCTCGTCGAGGCCGTATCGGCCGACGGCAGTGCGGCGCAGCGCCGTCAGGTGCCCGCCCACCCCGAGCGCGTCACCGACATCGCGCGCCAGCGCCCGGATATAGGTCCCCGATGAGCAGTCCACCACGACGTCCACATCGGTGAAGCCGGCCTGTCTGCGCACCGTGAGCACATCGAATCGTTCGATGCGCACCGACCGGGCGGCCAACTCGACCGCGCGGCCCTCACGGGCCAGCTTGTAGGACCGCTCCCCGGCCACCTTGATCGCACTGACCGCCGAGGGCACCTGATCGATGCTGCCGCGCAGCGACGACACCGCGGTGGCGATCTGCTCGTCGGTCACCTGCTCGGCCGGCACCGTCTGCAGCACCTCACCCTCGGCGTCCTCGGTGGAGGTGGTCTGCCCGAGGCGGATGGTGGCGGCATAGGACTTGTCGGTACCGGTGATCAGACCCAGGATCTTGGTGGCGCGCTCGATCCCGATGACGAGCACCCCGGTGGCCATCGGGTCCAACGTGCCGGCGTGGCCGACCTTGCGGGTGCCGAACAGCCGCCGGCAACGGCCGACGACGTCGTGGCTGGTCATCCCGCCCGGCTTGTCGACGATCACCAGACCGGGGGCAGGTGGAACACTCACAGCGTGATCGCGGTGAGGGCGATACCTGCGGCCACCGACCATCGACCATCGAGCGCGGTCAGCGGCGGACCGTGCTCGGCGGCGGGGTCGATCAGGATGCGGGAGCGGAACGTGCCGGCGGTGCCCGAGGCGTCGAGGGTGAACGTGATGTGGGCATCCTCGAATCCCAGCCAGCGATGCGTCAACGGGTACCAGGCCTTGTAGGTCGCCTCCTTGGCGCAAAACAGGATGCGATCCCAGTGCAGATCCGCCGGGAGGGTCGAGAGCTGCGAGCGTTCGACCGGCAGGCTGATCGCGTCCAGCACGCCCTTGGGTAACACATCGTGGGGCTCGGCATCGATACCCACCGAACGGATGTCGCCCTGGCGCCCCACCACCGCGCCGCGGAATCCGTCGCAGTGCGTCAGGCTCCCGACGACGCCGTCCGGCCAGCACGGTTCCCCCTTGTCGCCCTTGAGGATCGGTACCGGTGCCACCCCGATCTCACCGAGGGCGATCCGCGCACAGTGCCGCACGGTGACAAACTCGTTGCGGCGCTTGGCCACCGAACGAGCCACCAGTGGCTCCTCTTCGGGCAACGGCATCAGATCCGGCGGATCGTCGTACAACTCGGCGGTGAACACCCGCTCCGGTACGACCGCGGGGAGCAGCACGCCGTGCCCGTGGCTCTTCGCGCGGGCGCTCATCACAAACCCCTCCGCGACTTGATCCGATCCTGCATCTTCTGCGCGTTCTCGCGCATCTCGTCGGTGATCTCGAAGTGTCCCCCGAAATCGTTGAGATAACCGGGGGCGTACTTCGGGTCCGGCAAGATCTGGCGCAGCCAGCGATATGGCTTGCGGCGCCGCCATTCTCGGGGATAGCCGACCGACACCTCCTCGAACCGCACCCCGTCATACCAGGTGGTGCGCGGAATGTGCAGGTGACCGTAGACCGAGCAGATGGCGTTGTAGCGGGTGTGCCAATCCGCGGTGGCCGTCGTCCCGCACCACAACGCGAACTCCGGGTAGAACATCGCATCGCATGGTTCGCGCACCAGCGGGAAGTGGTTCACCAACACCGTCGGCGTCATCCAGTCGAGGTCTTCGAGCCGCTTGCGGGTGTGGGCCACCCGGTCACGACACCAGGCGTCGCGGGTCGCGTACGGCTCGGCCGAGAGCAGGTACTCGTCGGTGCCGACGATATTGCGCTCCTTGGCCAGCGCCAGACCCTCGGCCTTGGTGGCCGTGCCCTCGGGCAGGAACGAATAGTCGTAGAGCAGGAACATCGGCACGATGGTGGCCGGCCCGCCCTCTTCGTTCCAGACCGGGAACGGATGCTCGGGCGTGAGGACGCCCATCTGGTCGCACATGTCGACCAGGTAGTCATAGCGGGACCGCCCGAAGATCTGCATCGGGTCCTTGTTGGTGGTCCACAGCTCGTGGTTTCCGGGCACCCAGATGACCTTGGCGAAGCGCTTCCGCAGCAGATCGAGCGCCCAGCGGATCTCATCGGTGCGTTCGCCGACGTCGCCGGCCACGATCAGCCAGTCGTCCGGGCTCGACGGGTACAGCGATTCGGTGACCGGCTTATTACCGGTGTGACCGGTGTGCAGGTCGCTGATCGCCCACAGCACCGGTCGTCGTTGTTCTCGTGACGGCATGGACACAACGGTCCAGCCTACTGGCAGGCCCGGATGCGTTCGAGATGACCGAAGGGGGCAAACTAGAACTTGTTCTCGTTTAGACTCCCGGCAGGGCTCCGCTCGGACCCTCGGGTCGGATGACGATGTATGGGGGTGTGATGGCTGCCAAGCTGCGGCTGTTGTCGGCGCTGTGTGCGCTCGTCGCCGCGGTGATCGTGGTGTGGCAGGCAAATCCGGTCGGGACTCCGGCTCAGGTCCGGGCCAGTGACCTGCCCATGACCAATGTGTCCACGACCATCAAGTGGCCGGTCATCGAGACCGTCGATCCCAAGCCGTTCGACCCCTGCACCGAGATCCCTCTGGACGTCGTGCAGCGGATCGGACTGGCGGTCACCCCGCCCACACCCGAAGACGGGCTGCGCTGCCACTATGACGCGGGCAACTATCAGATGGCGGTCGAGGCGTTCGTCTGGCGGACCTATGAGGCGACCCTGCCCGCCGACGCCGTCGAACTCGACATCGACGGGCACCGCGCCGCCCAGTTCTGGATCATGAAGCCCACCGACTGGAACGACCGCTGGTGGGTGACCTGCATGATCGCCTTCAAGACCAGTTACGGCGTGCTGCAGCAGTCGGTGTTCTACTCCCCGATCCATTCGCCGGACCGACCGGACTGCCTGCAGGTCAACATGCAGCGCGCGCGCGAACTGGTGCCGTACTACAAGTTCTGAGCCCGCGTAACCTTCATTAGGTGAGCTCACGAACCTCGCGGTATGCCCGGCAGACACTGAGCCGAGCCCTGCGCCTGCCCGCCCCGACCACCGACTATGTCGTACACCGCCGGGTGCCGGTACCGATGCGTGACGGCGTCGAATTGCTCGCCGACCACTACGAACCGCTGACCGCGAAACCCGCGGGCACCCTGCTGGTGCGTGCACCCTACGGCCGGCGGTTCCCCTTCACCGTACTGTTCGGCAGCGTCTATGCCACGCGCGGATATCACGTCGTATTCCAGAGCGTGCGAGGCACATTCGGCTCCGGCGGCGAGTTCACCCCGATGGTCAACGAGGCCGACGACGGCGCCGACACCGTCGTGTGGCTGCGCGAACAACCCTGGTTCACCGGGACCTTCGCCACCATCGGCCTTTCCTATCTGGGGTTCACCCAGTGGGCGCTGCTCACCGACCCGCCGCCCGAACTGGCTGCCGCCGTCATCACCGTCGGCCCGCACGATTTCGCCCAATCATCTTGGGGCACCGGGTCGTTCTCGCTCAACGACTTCCTGGGCTGGAGCGATATGGTCTCCCACCAGGAAGACCCCGGCCTGGCCCGCACGGTGGTCCGCCAGGCCACCGCCGGCCGCCGGGTCGGTGCGGCCGCGCTGAACCTGCCGCTGGGCGCGGGCGGGCGGACGCTGCTCGGTGACGGGGCGCAGTGGTACGAGTCCTGGCTGCAACCCCCCGAGGAGAACCCCGAGCACTGGCGGCGACTGGCGGCCGCCGAGGCGCTGGACCGGGTGAACATCCCGGTGCTGCTGCTCAGCGGATGGCAGGACCTGTTCCTCGATCAGACACTGGACCAGTACCGGCACCTTCGTGCACGCGGGGTGCCGACGGCCATGACCATCGGGTCCTGGACACACACCCAGATGATGACCAAGGGTGGCCCGACGGTCATCCGGGAGACGCTGCACTGGCTGGACACGCACCTGGCTTCCGGCGGGCAGGAGCGAAGCGACCCGGGAATCAGTTCCGGAGCGGAGACCAAGCGAAATCCGTTGCGCCTCAACATCCACGGTGACGGCTGGGTCGAGCTGCCCGACTGGCCGCCGGCCACCGGGTTCCGGGATCTGTATCTGCTCGCCGGCGGACGGCTGGGTGATGCGCCGCCCGACGATCCGGGGCTGACGTCGAGCTTCACCTATCAGCCCGCAGACCCCACCCCCACCATCGGGGGGAGGCTGCTGTCCCCCGACGGCGGCTACCGTGACGACTCGGCGCTGGCCGCCCGCCCCGACGTGCTCGCCTTCACCGGCGAGCCGCTACCGGCCGACATCTATACCGTCGGTGTCCCGGTGCTCGAGTTGGCGCACCGGTCCGACAATCCGCACCACGATGTGTTCGTCCGGGTCAGCGAGGTCGATGTCCGGGGCCGCTCACGCAACGTGAGCGACGGGTACCGAAGTTTCTCTGCCGCTGCCGATTCCGAGACGGTGCGTATCGAACTGGACGCCGTCGCCCATCGGTTCACGGCGGGATCCCGGATCCGGGTGTTGGTGGCCGGCGGCTCACACCCCCGCTACGCCCGCAATCTCGGCACCGGCGAACCGGCGGTTTCGGGCGAGGCACTGCGGCCGGCCACCCACACCGTTACCCATGACGTGCGGTCCAGGCTGATCCTGCCCGCCGCAGCGGGTCCGCCGTCAGCCCACTGAGTCGCGCACCCTCCGCGCGATGGCGGTGAGGGTGTCGATGTCGTGCACCGGTGCGGCATAACAGGTTTCGGATACCGGAAGCTGGACCCAACTGGAGCAGCCGGCATAGTCGGGGCGGCGTGGCAGCTCGACCGGTACGGTCAGCGCGCGGGCCTGCACCACCAGCACCGTCAGCCTGCGCTTCGGGCGGAAATCCAACCGATCCGCACGCACCGATTCCTCGGTCCAGATGTGCAGATCGGCGATGTCGGCGATCGCCTCCGGCCGGTTCACCTCAATGGCGGCAACCACTTTCGCACCCGCGCGCACGATGACAGCCTGCTCGGTGCTGTCCGGGGCGCCCTCGAGCAGTTCACGATGCTCGGGGCGCACCCGCTGGGCGTGGCTGTGCGCGACCGTCGGGAACAGCAGGAACTCACCTGCAGCCAGATCGAAGCGTTTCTCGTGGATACCGCCCTTGCGCAACAGCACCGTCTGGCGGCCGTCGAGCAGGGCGTGCACGGCCGCGTCCCATTCCTTGAGCGCGGTGGCCGTCACAGACCGAGCCGCGCCCGCACCTCGGGCCGACGCAGCGGCGGCACCGTCTTGGGCGGCTGCCTGCGTGGCGGGAGCTGAGCCAGCAGCCGTTCGGTGGTGGCGGTGACCTCGGCGACGGCGGCCTCGAAGGCGTCGACGTTGGCCGCGGTGGGACGGGTGACACCGCTGATCTTGCGGATGTACTGCCGCGCGGCGGCCTCGATCTCTTCGGATGTCGCTGCCGGTTCCAGACCACGCAGCTCGGTGATGTTTCGGCACATGACCTCCACGATAGGCGCTTGACGGGTGTCGATACGGTGTGGCGATGAGCAATGCCGCCGAGAACGTCCTGCTGATCGACACCACCGACCGGATCCGCACCCTGACCCTGAACCGGCCGCAGTCGCGTAACGCGCTGTCCCTTGCGCTGCGCACCGAGCTCTTCGCCGCGCTGCGCGCCGCCGAGGCCGATGAGGCGGTCGACGTGGTGATCCTGACCGGCGCGGATCCGGTGTTCTGCGCAGGCCTCGATCTCAAGGAATTGGGCGATACCACCGAGCTACCCGATATCTCGCCCAAATGGCCGGCGATGCGTAAGCCGGTGATCGGCGCCATCAACGGTGCCGCAGTCACCGGCGGGCTGGAGATCGCGCTGTACTGCGATGTGCTGATCGCCTCGGAGCTGGCCCGCTTCGCCGACACCCACGCCCGGGTGGGGCTGTTGCCGACATGGGGGCTGTCGGTGCGGCTGCCGCAGAAGGTCGGGGTCGGCATGGCCCGTCGGATGAGCCTGACCGGTGACTACCTGTCGGCGGCCGACGCACTGCGCACCGGGCTGGTGACCGAGGTCGTCGCCCATGCCGATCTGCTGCCCGCGGCACACCGGATCGCGGCCGCGATCGTGGGCAACAACCAGCGCGCGGTCGGGGCGCTGCTGGACTCGTATCACCGCATCGATGCCGAGCAGACCCAGGCCGGGCTGTGGATCGAGGCCGAGTCGGCGCGAGCCTGGATGGCCGTGGCGACCGGTGACGATATCGCCGCGAGCCGGGCGTCGGTCATGGAACGCGGCCGGTCTCAAGTGCAGGCATAGCGCGCCGAGCAAGGGCGAAGGCCGAACTACATGGCTTCAGTCAGGCTGGGTCTGGGCGCACCAGCACTGAAGCTGCGTACGATTTCCGGCCGGATCACGTCCTGCGTTTCAGTTTCGCGGCAGGATCGGCCTCACGGCTGAAACCAGGTATGCAGCGATAGCGACAGGAGCCCACGTTCGGCCCGAGTGCTGCCTGCCCACCACGGATGAGAACTGAGGAATTCATGAGCACCCCCACCGCCACGGTCGCCGAGGTGGCCGCGATGATCGACCACACCCTGCTCAAGCCCGAAGCCACCGCCGCCGAGGTCGCGGCCGTGGTGGCCGAGGCCGCCGAACTCGGCACCTACTCGGTGTGCGTCTCGCCGTCCATGCTGCCGCTCACCGTGCCCGATGGTCTGAAGGTTGCTGTGGTGTGCGGCTTCCCGAGCGGGAAGCACACCTCGGCGGTCAAGGCCGCCGAGGCGGCCGAATCGGTGCGCCACGGCGCCGACGAGATCGACATGGTCATCGATATCGGCGCCGCCAAGGCAGGTGATTTCGACCGGGTGCAGGCCGATATCGCCGCGGTGCGCGCGGCCGCACCCGCCCCGGCGGTGCTCAAGGTGATCATCGAATCCGCCGCCCTGACCGACGACGAGATCGTCGGCGTGTGCCGGGCCGCGGTCGCCGCGGGCGCCGACTTCGTCAAGACCTCGACCGGATTCCATCCGTCCGGCGGAGCCACCGTGCACGCCGTGGAACTGATGCACCGCACGGTCGCCGACGCCGGACTGGCCGTGAAGGCCTCCGGCGGGGTGCGCACGCTCGAGCAGGCACGCGCGATGATCGCCGCCGGGGCCACCCGGCTGGGGGTGTCCGGGTCACGGGCGCTGTTGGCATCCGCCGTCGACGGCGCCGGCTCCGGGTACTGACGTCGCCGGGTTTACCCACGGCAGATTCATCCAACGTTTCAGCCGCAGCGCGGTTTACCCCACGAGACTGAAACCAGGTCGACCGCGACTACTGATCGAGAACTCATCGCTGTAACGAAAGGTGTTCACCGCACGACGTATTCGATGGGTCGGGGGGCTCGCCCGGAAGGACGGCACACCCCATGCACAATCGTCATCACCTGCACACCTTGATCCGCCGGCTGACGGTCGGCCTGCTCACCTCGCTCCTGCTCATCGGAGCGCTCCAGCCATCCACCGCGGCGGCGTTCTCCCGCCCCGGCCTGCCGGTGGAGACGCTGATGGTGCCCTCGGCGGCGATGGGCCGCGATATCCCGGTCCGCTTTCAGGGCGGTGGGCCGCGCGCGGTCTACCTGCTCGACGGACTGCGGGCCCGCGATGACAACAGCGGTTGGGACATCGAGACCGCGGCCTTCGAGACCTTCTTCGAGTCCGGCGTCTCGGTCGTCATGCCGGTGGGCGGCATGTCCAGCTTCTACACCAACTGGCAGGGGCCGGCCGTCGGCAACGGCACCACCCAGAACTACCAGTGGGAGACCTTCCTGACCTCCGAGTTGCCCGGTTACCTGGCCGCCAACAAGGGCATCTCCCCCAGCGGGAACGCCGTGGTGGGACTGTCGATGTCGGGCAGCGCCGCGCTGACCTTGGCCGCCTACCATCCCGGCCAGTTCAGCTATGCGGCATCGCTGTCGGGCTATCTCAACCTCTCTCAAGGGCTGTGGCCGCTGCTGGTGACCTTCGCCATGGGCGACGCGGGAGGCTTCAACTCGGTGGCCATGTGGGGTCTCGGTGGCGGGCCGGCCTGGCGGCGCAACGATCCCACCGTCAACGTCGGCAAGCTCGTCGCCAACGGCACCCGCATCTGGGTGTACTGCGGCACCGGTCGGCCGGGCGAGCTGGGCGGCGGCGGTGACATCGCCGGGCAGGTGCTCGAGACGATCACCTTGGACAGCAACCGCAATTTCGCCCGCCAGTACCAGAATGCCGGCGGCACCAACGGCACCTTCAATTTCCCGTCCAACGGCACCCACGGCTGGGGTTACTGGGGCGGGCAGCTCAACGCCATGAAGGGCGACATCCAGCGCACCCTGGGGGTTTAGCCGGTGCCTGCCACCAGCCAGCGACCCGAGAAGGTGCGCCAACCGACGAAGGCCAGGCGTAGCACCATGAACAGTGACAGGCCCGACCAGATGCCGACCAGTCCCCAGCCGTAGCCGAGCGACAGCCAGATCATGGGCAGGAACCCGAGCAGGGCGCTCAGCAGGGTCGCATTGCGCATGAATCTGGCGTCGCCGGCGCCCAGGAGCACGCCGTCGAGGGCGAAGACGATGCCGGCCACCGTCAACTGCCCGACCAGGAACCACCACGGCACCGCGATCTCGTCGAGCACCGCCTGATCGGTGGTGAACAGTCCCGGCAGCACCGTGGAGCCGGCGGCAAACACCAGCGCGAACACCGCGGCCGCCGCGGTGGAGAAGATGGTGACCCGCCAGGCGACGAACTTGGCGTGATTGAGCTGGCCCGCGCCGAGTGCGGCGCCGACGAGGGACTGTGCGGCGATGGCCAGTGAATCCAGCACCAGGGCAAGGAAATTCCACAGCTGCAGGACCACCTGGTGGGCGGCCACCGCCGCCGCACCGAACCGCGCGGCCACCGCACCGGCGGACACGAAACAGGCCTGGAAAGCCAGCGTCCGCAATGCCAGGTCGCGGCCCATCACCATCTGGGCACGCAACACCGCGGGCTGCACCCGCAGCCCCACCCGCTCGGTGAGCAGCGCCCGGCAGAACAGCACGGCGGCGATCCATTGCCCGATGACATTGGCCACCGCAGATCCGGTCAGCCCGAGCTGCGGCAAACCCAGCCAACCGAACACCAGCGACGGACACAACACCGCCGAAACACCGAAGCCGACAACGACATAGCGCAGGGGGCGAATGGTGTCCTGTACCCCACGCATCCAGCCGTTGCCGGACATCGAGATCATGATGGCCGGCGCCCCCAGGATCGCAACCCGCAGCCAGGGCAGCGCGGCGTCGGCGATCTCACCGCCGCCGGAGATCACATTGAGTACCGGGACGGCCAGCGCCTGGACGGCGATCACCACGATCAGTCCCAGCCCCAGCGCCAGCCAGGTGGCCTGCACCCCCTCGCCGACCGCGGCGTCCCGGTCACCGGAGCCGAAGAAGCGCGCCGAACGGGCCGTGGTGCCATAGGACAGAAACGTCAGCTGCGAGCTGACCAACGCCAGCACCAGCCCGCCGATCGCCAGACCGGCCAGGCTCAGCGCGCCGAGGCGCCCCACGACCGCCAGGTCGAACAGTAGGTAGATGGGTTCGGCGGCAAGCACTCCCAAGGCGGGCAGCGCCAGTCCGGCGATCCGCCGGGCGCTGACAGGTTCGTCAGCCAAGAGCACCCTGCAGGGCGGCAACCACCTCGTCGGCGGATCCGGTCGCCGAGTAGCCGGCGGCCTTGCGATGACCACCACCGCCGAAGCGGCTGGCCACCGCCGCGATGTCCAGCGACTTCGATCGCATGGACACCGACCAGTGCGCCGGCTCGATCTCCTTGAACACCGCCGCGACCTCGGCCTGGGCGGTGGTCCGCACGATATCGACGATGCTCTCCACTTCCTCCGGGCGCGCCTTGGCCCATTCCTCATGTGCCACAACCGCATAGACCAGGCCGCGCCCGTCGGCGGCCTCCTCCATCAGCCGAGCCGAGCCCAGGACCCGGGACAGCATCGGCAGCCAGGCGAACGGGTGGGTGTCCATCAGGGTCCGGCTGATACCGGCGTTGTCCACGCCGATGTCGAGCAACCGCGACGCCAGTTGATGCGCCCGCGCGCTCGCCCACCGGAAGGAACCGGTATCTGTGGTCAGCCCGGCATACAGACAATGTGCCACCGCGCGGTCGATCGGCTGGTCCCAGGCGTCCATCAGGTCGGCCACCAGCATCGTGGTCGAATCCGCCTTGGGATCGACGAAATTGGCGGTGCCGAACAGGGTGTTGGAGGCGTGGTGATCGATCACCAGGACCTCAGGCGCCGCAGCGGCCAGTTCGCTCAGACTGCCGAGCCGGTTGATGGTCGGGATGTCCACGGTGACCACCAGATCGGCGTCGCGGCGTACGCGTTCGGGGGCGACCAGCAGGTGCCCGCCGGGCAGCGTTCGCAACGACTCGGGCAACTCATCCGGCGCGGCGAAGCTCACCGCCACACTCTTGCCCACCCGCTCCAGCACCTGTGCCAGGGCCAGGCCCGCGCCGATGGTGTCGGCATCCGGGTAGACGTGCGCGACGATGACGACGGATTCGGCGCCGCTGAGCAGATCGGCGGCCCCGCCCGCATCGACACGGGAGCCCACTGAGGCTGTATCAGTCATCGGATCGATCGCCGTCATCGTTGTCCTCGGAGTCGTACGCTTTCGGTCCCCCGCTACCCCCACCTCAGTGACCACGGTACGGGTCGAACTCACCCTTCACACCGGCACCCTCCTCACAGATGAGGTCCCGCACACCGGGGTGTGCGGGACCTCACTCTGCGTGTCGGCGGCCTACGGGGCCGGCGTTCCGGCGCCGCCGTTGGATCCAGGCGTGCCGTCGGCCTGACCGGGCGTGCCGTCGCCGCCGTTGCCACCGGTTCCGCCGGTGTTCACGGACGCGCCGCCCACGCCGCCGTTGCCGCCCGCACCGCTGCTGCCGGCGTCGACGAAGGTCCCGCCGGCACCACCGGCACCGCCCGCGCCTCCGATTCCGATGAGGCCGGTGCCCTGCCTGATGCTCGCCGCGCCGCCCGCGCCGCCGCTACCGCCGACAGCACCGTTGATGCCGCCGTCACCGCCGGCACCGCCATCGCCGCCGCCGGCCTGACCGCCGGTGATGACGACGTTGGTCGCCTCGACGATGGCGGCGCCGCCCTGACCACCGAGACCGCCGGTTCCGTCACCGTCTACACCTCGAGCACCCGCAGCACCACCGATTGCGGTGCTGTCGGTGATCGAGCCCGACACGGTGTTCAGACTCGCGGCACCGCCGGCGCTGCCCGTTGCCCCGGCACCGCCGGTCGCGCTGCCGCCGACGACGGCATTGTTCTGCCGGGCATTGAGCGTGGCCCCGCCGCCCGCGCCGCCGTTGACGCCGTCCAGTCCTGCCCCGCCGGCACCGCCGGTCGATACACCCTGCGCGGTGCTGTTGACGCCGGCGATACCGGAGCTCTGTCCCGAACCGATGGTGGCCTGACCGCCGGCACCACCGATGGCACCCGCCCCGCTACCGCCGGCACCCGCCGTAACGGTGCCACCGGCGCTGGATCCGTTGCCCTGGGCCGTGGTCTGCGCCCGCCCTCCGGCGCCCCCGGTGCCCGCCGAGGATCCGGCACCGCCGGCACCGCCGTAGGCGGCACCGTCGGCAGTCGAACCGGTCCCGGACGCGATGACGGTGGCGAAACCACCGGAACCTCCCTTGCCGCCGGTCGACGCGGCGCCACCCGCGCCGCCGACAGCCACACCGCCGGCCTCGCCGTTGTTGCCGATGCCCGCGGTGAGGCCGGTCTGCACCGTGCCGCCGGCACCGACGCCACCGACACTGCCCGCGCCGTCGGCGTCACCGCCGGCACCACCGATGGCGGTGCCCGACGCGGTGCTACCCGCGCGCTGCGCGAACACTCCGCCCGCGGCGCCGGCACCGCCGACACCACCGTTGGTCCCATCACCGCCGATGCCGCCGCGGGCCTCGGCATCGACGACGGCACCACCATTGGTCGCCGAGACGGTGCCCGCGCCGCCGGCACCACCGATCCCACCGTTGGTATCGCCGATACCCGCGTCACCGCCGGTGGCGGTCGCATCGGTGACGGTGCTGCCGGCTCCGGTCGTCGAGATCGAGGCGCTGCCGCCGGCCGCCCACGCCGAGCCGGCACCGGCAGTCGCCGAACTGTTGATGATCGAACCCGAGGCGGTGTTGAGACTTGCTGTGCCGCCGGCAATTCCGGCCACCCCATCCGCGCCGGTCGCGGTGCTGCCGGTGATCGAATCATTGTTCTGTCTGGCTGTGATGGTCGCGCCACCACCCGCGCCTCCATTGACGCCGGCCTGGCCCGACCCGCCGTCACCACCGTTGGCAGTGCCTTGCGCGACGCTGTTCAGACCGGCACCCGAGCTCTGCCCCGCGCCGATGATGGCCTGGCCGCCGGCGCCGCCGGTCGCACCCGCGCCGCTACCACCATTGCCGGCCGTGACAACGCCACCGGCCAGCGATCCGTTCCCGAACGCCGTCAGCTGCGCCCGCCCACCGGCGCCGCCGGTTGTGCCGGCAGAGCCCGCCCCGCCGGCACCGCCGTAAGCGCTGCCGTCGGCCGTCGAGTCATTCCCGGAAGCGATGACGGTGGCGAAACCACCGGCCCCACCCACGCCACCGGTCGACGCATCGCCACCGACTCCGCCGACAGCCAGGCCACTGGCGTCGCCGTTGGTGCCGTTGGCATTTCCGGAAAGACCGGTCTGCACCCAGCCGCCCGCACCGGCGCCACCGACACTGCCGGCCCCGTCTGCGTCACCACCGGCGCCACCGGTGGCCGTGCCGGTGGCGGTACTGCCCGCGCGCTGCGCGAAGACCCCACCTTCGGCGCCCACGCCGCCGACACCGCCGTTGCTGCCGGTGCCGCCGGCGCCGCCGGTGGCCATCGCAGCCAGGACAGCACCACCATTGGTGGCCGAGACCGCGCCCAAGCCACCGGCGCCGCCGGTACCGGTGCCGGTGGCGTCACCACCGGCGCCGCCGGTCGCCTGCCCGTCGCTGACGGTGCTACCCGCACCGTCCGCGAGGACCGCCGCATTACCACCGGTGCCACCGGTACCGCCGGCCGCGGCTGCGGTGGCATCGGCTCCCGTCCCGCCGGCCCCACCCTGAGCGGTGCTGTCGGTGGCGACACCACCGTTGGACTCCAGCACGGTGGCGCCACCGCCGCCGCCTCCGCCGCCGCCGCCGAGACCGGGTGCGGCCACCGTGCCCACACCTCCGGCGCCGCCTGCGCCGCCCACGCCGGCGAGGGCACCGGTACCGGTGCTGCCGCCGTCACCGCCGGTCCCGCCCGTCCCGCCGTTGCCGTAGCCGGTGCTGGTGTCGAACACCAAGAACCGGCCCGCACCGCCCGCGCCACCGAGGCCACCTTGACCGCCGGCGCCACCGGCAGCGGCCGCGAGCGTGTCGGTGCCCGCGTATCCCGCTCCGCCGCGGCCACCGCGTCCGCCGACACCGGCCAGACCGCCAAGGCCGATGATCAACGAGCCGACCCCGCCGTTGCCGCCGGCGCCACCTGTGCCGCCCACACCGGCCGCCGAAATCGCGGTGCCGGCAAGCCCGTTTGCGCCCGCGCCGCCGGCACCACCGGCACCGCCGCTGCCGAACAGCGACTGTGCGCCCACGTTTCCACCCTGGCCGCCGCGGCCACCGAGAGCACCCACATCGAGGGCCTCGCCGCCGGCCCCGCCGATGCCGCCGCTGCCGATCACCAGCCCGCCGGCGCCGCCGGTTCCGCCGTCGCCACCGGTGCCACCCACGCCGCCGGCCCCGCCGGCAGCGCCCCAGCTGATCAGACTGAACGCGCCGGCCGCACCGCCGTCACCCCCGGTGCCACCGACACCGGTCAGGGCGCCGACACCACCGACACCACCCTCCCCTGCGACGAAGAACAGGCCGCCGGCCCCGCCGGCACCACCCGCGCCGCCGTCTTCACCACCACCACCGGCACCACCGCCGCCACCCGATCCGATGATCGACAGCTGTCCCGCGTCGCCCCCGTTTCCGCCGGCACCGCCCACGCCGGAGAGGATGTCCGCGCCGACACCGCCACGGCCGCCATTACCGGCGAACAGCCCGCCCACGCCGCCGTTTCCACCGGCGCCGACGTTGAAGATGATCACCCCGGCCCCGCCGTCGCCGCCGTTGCCGATCCAGCCGGCGGAGCCGCCGTCGCCGCCGTTGAAACCCGTGCCGCCGTCACCGAACAAGCCGCCGTCGCCGCCCCGGCAGACCACCGCGACGCAGGTCACCGCCGTCCAGGTGTAACCGTTGCCGATGAGCAGGCCACCATTGGGATGGGTTGCCGTGCCGTTGCCGATGAGCAGCACCTGACCGATCCAGATCTGGAAGGGCGCTCCCACCGAGCTCGCCACCGCCGGCACAGCGGCCGCATTCACCAGCCCCAGCGGTGCCATCTCGGCCCCGTCGTCGGCCGTTTCGGCCGAGTACACGGCGACCGTGTCCGCGGCGACGCCGCGGATGCGGGAGGTCTCCTCACGACGGACAGCACCCGCCGACGCCGGTGCAATCACCGGGTCGGCCACCACCGGCGCAGTGACAGCGGGAGCTGTCACGCCAGGCTCGGCCGCCACGGGCGCCTCACCGGCCGCGACCGGGTGGTTGGTGTCATCGGCTGCCGGAGCCGACTTCACCTCGAGGGTGGTCGACGAGCCCGGGCCGGAGCTGGCGGAGGGATTTCTCGCCTCGCGGGGCGAGCGGGACAGCGCGGGCGGGCGGTGGTCGCGACCGGACCGCGGCTGCACCTTCGGCGGTGACGCCTGCGTGCCGTCCGACGCACTCTCGCCCGAGGACGAATCTGCGTCGCCCGATGGCGCACCCTCTGCCGAACCCGCGCTCGGGCCCGCCGACGAATCGCTCGAACTTGTTGCGTCGGCAAATGCCACCGGCATCCAGGCCGTGATCGCCGCACCGATTCCCAGCGCCACCGCCAAGGCCCCGACCCGGCCGATGTGACTCAGGGAAGGGAGTTCAGCTTCGGCATTGCATGCTTTGCTGTCGCGCGCTTCGGCGTCGCATTTTTCGGAAGTGCATGCTTGGCCGAGGTGGGATTCGGTGCGTCACCAATCGGGTTCATCGGGCCCATGGGTATCCCCTTGCTCGCGTTGCAGCGCGTCTAGTAGCTGCTATCGGCGATTGATAGCCCGGCTAGCGAATGACCCTATACGCCGGAAACTGCCTATTCGGGCACTTTCGCGAGAATGGCCGGTGAGCGCCCGATCGCAGAGCGCTGCAATTAACTGAAATGGTAAGGTCGGGTCACGACGGCGCATCGCGACACGGCCGTGGCAACACCGCCGCGATGGTGGATATCTGGTGCACTTCTGTACAGCACGCACCGAGCGCAAGGTTTAGCAAATTATTTGCGTGGCGAATCCAGGCGCGCACCGAACCGATATGGACGCAGCGGTGAAATCCGTTGGCAGGGGCCAGAATCAGGCCTTCAACGACGGAAACGGGAAGGCCGACAAGGCCTTCCCGTTTCCGGTGTGCGAATCAGTTGTGCGAACGGTCAGTTCGGTCGCGGGTCGTCGGCGTCCTCAGCGTCGGTCGCCTCGTCACCCTGCACCGCGGTCACGCGGTACGGGTCGGCCTCCCCAGCCGGCTTGGCGCCTTCCCGGATCCGGGCCAGATCGGCGTCCGCCGCTCGGGCCCGGGCCAGCAGGGCCTCCATATGCGCCGAGGTTTCCGGCACCTTGTCCAGCACGAATGCCAGCGTCGGGGTGAAGCGCACTCCGGTGGCCGCGCCGACCTTGCTACGAAGAATGCCCCGGGCCCGCTCAAGCGCCGCCGCCGCACCCTCGTAATCGGGTTCGTCCTGCAGAGTCGCCCCGCGGACCGTGTAGTAGACGGTGGCGTCGTGCAGGTCTCCCGTGACCTTCGTGTCCGTGACGGTCACGAAGGCCAACGGGGGATCCTTGATCTCGAACTCGATGGCGGTGGCCACGACCGTGCCGATGCGCTTCGACAACCGGCGTGCACGCCCAACATCAACCATGGCTTAGGTGCGTTCCTTCTCGACGAGTTCGTACGCCTCGATGACGTCGCCCTCTTTGATGTCGTTGTAGGTCAGCGTGAGACCACACTCGTAGCCGTCGCGCACCTCGGTGGCATCGTCTTTCTCCCGCTTCAGCGACGAGATGGTGACCGTCTCGGCAACCACCACGTTGTCACGCAGCAGACGTGCCTTCGCGTTGCGGCGCATGATGCCGGAGGTGACCAGGCAGCCGGCGATGTTGCCGACCTTCGACGACCGGAAGATCGCCCGGATCTCGGCGCGGCCGAGTTCCTTCTCCTCGTAGACCGGCTTGAGCATGCCCTTGAGCGCGCTCTGGATCTCGTCGATGGCCTGGTAGATCACCGAGTAGTACCGGATGTCGACACCCTCGCGGTTGGCGAGCTCGGTGGCCTTGCCCTCGGAGCGGACGTTGAAGCCGATGATGATGGCATTCGACGCCGACGCCAGGTTGACGTTGGTCTCAGTGACACCACCGACACCGCGGTCGATGACACGCAGTTCCACCTCGTCGTCGATCTCGATACCCAGCAGGGCCTCCTCCAGCGCCTCCACGGTGCCGGAGTTGTCGCCCTTGAGGATCAGGTTCAGCTGCGAAGTCTCCTTCAACGCTGCATCGAGATCGTCCAGGCTGATGCGCTTGCGGGAGCGGGCCGCCAGCGCGTTGCGCTTGCGGGCGCTGCGGCGATCGGCGATCTGCCGGGCGATCCGGTCCTCGTCGACCACCAGCAGGTTGTCACCGGCACCGGGCACCGACGTGAAGCCGATGACCTGGACCGGCCGCGACGGCAGCGCCTCGTGGATGTCCTCGCCGTGCTCGTCGACCATGCGGCGCACACGACCGTAGGCATCGCCTGCCACGATCGAGTCACCGACCCGCAGCGTGCCGCGCTGGATCAGCACGGTGGCCACCGGGCCACGGCCACGGTCCAGGTGCGCTTCGATCGCCACACCCTGGGCTTCCATATCGGGGTTGGCCCGCAGGTCCAGCGACGCGTCGGCGGTCAACAGCACCGCTTCCTCCAGCGCCTGGATGTTGACACCGTTCTTCGCCGAGATGTCGACGAACATGGTGTCGCCGCCGTACTCCTCGGCCACCAGGTTGTATTCGGTGAGCTGCGCCCGGATCTTGGCCGGGTCGGCACCTTCCTTGTCGATCTTGTTGACCGCCACCACGATCGGCACATCGGCCGCCTGCGCATGGTTGATCGCCTCCACCGTCTGCGGCATGACGCCGTCGTCGGCGGCGACCACCAGGATCGCGATATCGGTGGCCTTGGCACCACGGGCACGCATGGCGGTGAACGCCTCGTGACCGGGGGTGTCGATGAAGGTGATGAGACGCTCGATGCCCTCATGCTCGACCGTGACCTGGTACGCGCCGATGTGCTGGGTGATGCCACCGGCTTCGCCCTCGCGCACGCTGGCGTTCCGGATGGTGTCCAGCAGGCGGGTCTTGCCGTGGTCGACGTGACCCATGACGGTGACGACCGGCGGACGGAATTCGAGATCTTCCTCGCCGCCCTCGTCCTCGCCGTAGGTGAGGTCGAAGGACTGCAGCAGCTCGCGGTCCTCGTCCTCCGGGGACACGACCTGCACGACGTAGTTCATCTCGCTGCCGAGCAGTTCCAGCGTCGAATCGTCCACCGACTGCGTGGCGGTGACCATCTCACCGAGATTGAACAAGGCCTGCACCAGCGATGCCGGGTTGGCGTTGATCTTGTCGGCGAAGTCCACCAGCGACGCGCCGCGGGCCAGCCGGATGGTCTCACCGTTGCCGTGCGGCAACCGCACACCACCGACGACCGGGGCCTGCATGTTTTCGTATTCGGCGCGTTTTGCCCGCTTCGACTTGCGGCCGCGGCGGACCGCGCCGCCGGGACGACCGAAGGCACCTGCGGCACCGCCGCGCTGGCCGGGACGGCCACCGCCGCCACCGCCACCGGGACGGCCACGGAAACCACCGGCTGCTGCACCGCCGGCACCGGCACCTGCACCGGCACCGCCGCCTGCGCCGCCGCCGCGGTAGTTACCGCCGCCGCCACCGCCACCGGGACGGCCACCGGGAGCCGGACGACCGCCCGGGCCGGGACGCGGGCCGCCGGGACGACCGGTCGCGCCGGGACGTGCGCCCGGCGGACGAGGAGGCATGTTGCCTGGTGAAGCACCGCCGGGACGCGGTGCGCCCGGACGCGGGCCACCGGGACCGGGACCCGGACGGGGACCGCCGGGGCCGGCAGCCGGACGCGGGGCCGGGCGCTCGGCCGGCGCCTGCGAGGAGAACGGGTTGTTGCCGACGCGCGGTGCGCGCGGCGCGGGTTTGGGCCCCGGACGGGGACCGGGGGTCTGGGTACCGGCCGATGCGGCGGGAGCCGCCGGGGCAGGCCCGGGGGTGGCCGGGGCCTGAGGTGCTGCCGGAGCTGCCGGAGCAGCAGGCATCGGGGCCTGGGCTGCGGGAGCCGCGGGGGCCGGAGCCGGAGGTGCCGCGGGTGCCGGAGCCGGGGGTGCCGGCGGAGCCTGCGGTGCCGGCTTCGGGCCGGGCTTGGGGCCGCCACCGGCGGATGCCGGCTTGCTGGGCGCTTTGGCTGCGGGAGCATCGGCCGGAGCGGATTTTCCGCCCCCGAACGACTCACGCAGACGGCGCGCGACGGGTGCTTCCACCGTCGACGACGCGGATTTGACGAATTCGCCCTGATCGCTCAGACGGGCGAGAACTTCCTTGCTGGTGACACCGAGTTCCTTAGCCAACTCGTGTACACGGGCCTTACCTGGGGCTGCCACTACTTCTCCTCGTTTGGAGGCGACAGCGGTGGTGGGGCCGCGCCTCGGTTTTAGCTATGACGCATGGTCATCGGGACTTCACGGTGTGCTCATGTTCTTCGCTACCTGTTCTCTAGCCGGTGGGGCCGGATTCGCCAGCGCCTCGGGAGGCACTGAAGTACTCGACCACCGCGGATGTTTCCGGTGAACCGGTGATGCGCAACGCTCGGACGAACGCTCGCCGGCGGAGTGCCGCATCGAGGCACTGCTGGTCGGGATGCAGCCACGCACCCCGCCCGGGCAGGTTACCCGCTGAGTCCACAGTCACGGCGCAATTGCCGGGCCTGTCGGATACAGCGGCCACTCGAAGCAGTTCGACGGCCAGTTCTCGCTTCCGGCATCCCACACACGTCCGCACCGGTCCGTCTGGGCTCCGATGCGCACGAGCCGGGATGGCCGAAGTCTCGCGCTGGATCACGGCTGAGTCTACCGTTCCCGGACGTCCAGACTTCAATCGCGTGTCGGGATGCCTCACCCAGCCGCGGGTTCGGGTGCCGCATCACTGCGGATATCGATGCGCCAGCCGGTGAGGCGGGCCGCCAACCTGGCGTTCTGCCCTTCCTTGCCGATCGCCAGCGACAGCTGGAAGTCCGGCACGACCACCCGGGCCGCCCGGGTGCTCTCGTCGATGACGGTCACCGACACGACTTTGGCCGGCGACAGCGCATTGGCCACGAACCGGGCCGGGTCCTCGTCGAAATCGATGATGTCGATCTTCTCGCCGGACAGCTCGCTCATCACATTGCGGACGCGCTGCCCCATCGGGCCGATGCACGCCCCCTTGGCGTTCAGGCCCGACACCCGCGAGGCCACGGCGATCTTGGACCGGTGACCGGCCTCACGCGCCACCGCGACGATGTCCACCGATCCGTCCGCGATCTCGGGCACCTCCAGGGCGAACAGCTTGCGCACGAGGTTCGGGTGGGTTCGAGACAGCTCGATCTTGGGCTCCCGGGCACCGCGGGACACCCCGATGACATAGCAGCGCAGCCGGTCGCCGTGCTCGTATCCCTCGCCGGGCACCTGCTCGGCGGGCCGGATCATGCCGTCGGAACCCTTGGCCTCGGTGCCGACCCGGACCACCACGTTGCCGCGGGTGTTCTCCCGGGCGTCCCGCTGCACCACGCCGGCGACGATATCGCCCTCACGCGCCGAGAACTCGCCGTACATCTGCTCGTTCTCGGCATCGCGCAGCCGCTGCAGGATGACCTGGCGCGCGGTGGTCGCCGCGATGCGGCCGAATCCTTCTGGGGTGTCGTCCCATTCGTTGATCAGGTTGCCGTCGTCATCGGTTTCCCTGGCCATCACCTTGACCACACCGGTCTTGCGGTCGACGTCGATACGCGCGTCGGCCTCATGGCCCTCGGTGTGCCGATACGCGGTCAGCAACGCGGATTTGATGGTGTCCACGACGATATCGACCGAGATTCCCTTGTCGGACTCGATGGCATGAAGCGCCGCCATGTCGATGTTCATTCGTCGCCCCCCTTTCCAGACTGCTCAGACAGTTCCAACTCACGCCGATTCGGCGGCGAAAATTCAACTTGCACAAAGGCTTTGGCAATCCCGCCAACCTCGACGGGGCGGATCTCGAAGTCCTTACCCACCGCGACGACGAGGTGCACGACACCCTCGGCGGTCTGCCCGATCCGGCCCGTCAGGCTCGATCCGTCGGCGAGTACGACCTCGACCTTGCGGCCGCGGGACCGCCGGAAGTGCTTCTCGGTGGTCAACGGGCGGTCGACGCCGCGCGAGGTCACCTCCAGCACGTAGGCGCCGAAGTCCCCGGTGGCCTGCTCGGCGGCGTCCAGGGCCGCCGAGGCCACCTTCGACAAGGTGGCGATGGCATCCAGGTCGACGCCGTCCTCGGCGTCGGCGATCACGGTGAGGCGTGGCGGCCGGCCACCGCCGAACACCACATCTTCGACTTCGTAGCCCGCCCGGGTGAACTCCTCGTCGAGAAGTTCGATCACCTGCTCCCGCGACGGTAATCGCGCAGACCGCAGCGGGTCATCCGATGCCACGGCGAGCTCCTCATCTTGAGTTGTGCGGTCACATTCCCCGGTCGGCTGGACCCGGGATCGGTTAACAAACGATACGCCAGGCGCGACGCACCAATCACCAAACGAGCAGCGCCACCGAACATGGCAGGATGTGGGCGTGCCGAGCGCCCCACCCACCCTGACCCGGCGCCGCCTGCTGATCGCCGCGGTCCCCGCGACTCTGGCGGTGGGACTGCTCGCCGGGACGACGGCCTGTTCACCGCCCCCTCCACCGGCCGATCTGGCCGACCTGCAAACCCAGTTCGACCGCGCGAACGCCGACAGCCTGCTCGCCGGTGAGGCCGCGACAGCACCGCCCGGGCGGACGCTGACGCCGGACATGGTGGCCACGCTCACGGCCATCGCCGCCGAGCGCACCGCGCACGCCCGCGCCCTCGCCGACGAGATCACCCGATTGACCGACGGCCAGGCGCCCACCACGAGTGCCGCGCCGACCACCACCAGCGCCACGGCAGCGCCGGCCGCCGCACCGACTGTCGCCGCCGTCGCCAAGGCGCTTCGCGAGTCAGGCGAGGACGCCGCCCGGGTCGCCACCCAGATGGCCGGCTACCGGGCCGGGCTGCTGGGCTCCATCGCGGCCTCCTGCACCGCCGCTTATCAAGTGGCACTGGGTGATCCGGAGAAAATGGCATGACCTCGCCGCAGCCCAGTCCCGATCCCGAGCGGCCGACCGACGCCGCGCAGGCGGCGTTGTTCGACGCGGTCGCAGGCGAGCACGGCACCATCTACGGCTACGGCGTGGTGTCGGCGCATTCCACGCCCGAGGACAACGCGCTGGTCGCCGAGGCGATGGCCCAGCACCGGGCACGCCGCGAAGAGGCGCTGGTCATGCTCGCCGAACGCACGGTGACCGCGCCGCTGCCTGCCGCCGGCTATGAGCTGCCGCTGGAGGTGACCGACCCCGGCGATGCCGCCGAATTGGCGGTGCGGATGGAGTCCGACACCGCCACCGCGTGGCGGGCGGTACTGGAACAGGCGCAGACACCGGAGGATCGCCGCTTCGCGGTGACCGCGATGACGCAGGCCGCGGTGCTGGCCGCCCGCTGGAACCAGGTGCTCGGTGTCCCCCAGATCACCATGGCTTTCCCGGGCGGGCCAGAGACGACCGGCTAGGCCCGCAGCGCGGCAGCCACCTCGGCGGCGGCACCGTCGGCCGCGAGTTCGCGCACCTCGCCGGTGAACCGGTTGCGCAGTTCGACCACACCGTCGGCCCAACCCCGTCCGACCACCACGATCCACGGCATCCCGAGCAGTTCGGCGTCCTTGAACTTGACCCCGGGCGAGGCGGTGCGGTCGTCGAAGAGCACCTCGAATCCCAGCCGGGACAGTTCGCCGGCCAACTCGGTGGCGCCCTCGCGGGCGGCGGCGTCCTTGTTGGCGATCACGACGTGCACATCGAACGGTGCGACCGACGCCGGCCAGCGCAGGCCGATCTCGTCGTGCTGCTGTTCGGCGATCACCGCGACCATCCGCGAGACACCGATGCCGTAGGAGCCCATGGTGAGTCGCACCGGCTTGCCGTTCTCACCGAGCACATCGGCGCCGAACGCGTCGGCGTACTTTCGGCCCAGCTGGAAGATGTGGCCGATCTCGATACCGCGGGCCGAGGTGAGTACTCCGGCGCCGTCCGGTGAAGGATCGCCGTCGCGCACATCGGCGGCCTCGATGGTGCCGTCGGGAGTGAAGTCGCGGCCGGCGACCAGCCCCACGACGTGCTTGTTGGGCGCGTCGGCGCCGGTGATCCAGGACGTGCCGGAGACCACCCGCGGATCGACCAGATAGCGGACACCATTGTCCTGCAGGGCTTTCGGACCAACATAACCCTTCACCAGGAACGGGTTGGCGGCGAAGTCGGCATCCTCGAGGAGCGTGAACTCCGCCGGTTCGAGCGCCGCCCCGAGGCGCTTCTCGTCGATGTCACGGTCGCCGGGGACGCCGATCCCGAGCAGTTCCCACTCACCCCCGGGTTCGCGGGTCTTCATCAGGACGTTCTTGAGGGTGTCCGCCGCGGTGACCGCGCGCCCGCCGAACTGCGCCAGGTCGGCCGAATTCGCCCAGTCCACCAGGGTCGCGATGGTCGGGGCGTCGGGGGTGTCGTGGATCTGCGCGGCGGGCTGACCCTCGATGGGCACATCGGCCGGCGCCCGGGTGATCACGGCCTCGACGTTTGCGGCGTACCCGGATTCCAGGCAGCGCACGAAGGTGTCCTCACCGACCTCGCTCTCGGCGAGGAACTCCTCCGAAGCGCTGCCGCCCATGGCGCCGGACACCGCCGAGACGATGACGTACTTCACCTTCAGCCGGTTGAAGATGCGTTGATAGGCCTCGCGGTGCGCGTGGTAGGCGGTCTTGAGTCCGTCCTCGTCGACGTCGAAGGAGTAGGAGTCCTTCATGACGAACTCGCGGCCGCGCAGAATGCCTGCACGCGGACGCGCCTCATCGCGGTACTTGGTCTGGATCTGATAGAGCAGCACCGGAAGGTCCTTGTAGGAGGAGTACTCCCCCTTGACCGTCAGGGTGAACAGTTCCTCGTGCGTCGGGCCCAGCAGATAGTCGTTGTTGCGCCGGTCCTGGAGCCGGAACAGGGTGTCGCCGTACTCGGTCCACCTGTTGGTGGTCTCGTAGGGGGCGCGCGGCAGCAGCGCGGGCAGCAGGATCTCCTGGCCGCCGATCGCGTTCATCTCGCTGCGGACGATGTTCTCGATCTTGCGCAGCACCCGCAGGCCCAGCGGCAGCCAGCTGTAGATCCCGGGGCCGACGGCGCGCACGTAGCCGGCGCGGATCAGCAGCTTGTGGCTGGGGACTTCGGCGTCTGCGGGATCGTCACGCAGGGTTCGCAGGAACAGCTCGGACATACGGGTGATCACGAGCGGCAAGCCTAGTCGCGCCCCTGCCAGGTGCAGACGCACGCCTCGTTGCCTTCGGCATCGGCGAGCACCCAGAACGCGGGTGCGGCGTGATCGCTGAGCATCACACCGCCCGCGGCCAGCGCCGCCGCGATGCGCGCGGCGGCCACGTCGTGTGGGACGTCGACATCGAGGTGAATCCGATTGCGGGTCTCATGGCGTGGCGAATCCATCTGCTGGAACCAGATCGCCGGGCCGCGCCCGGCCGGGTCGAGCAGGCCCTGGTTCAGATCGGTCGTGCTGCGGGCGTCGCGGTAACCCGTCACAGCCTTCCAGAACGGCCGCACCGCGGCGATGTCGAGGGCGTCGATGGCGATCTCGAAGGCATGCAGGGCGGCGCCCCCGGGCTGCAGCTGGTGATCCGCTGCCAGCAGGACAGCGGTCAGTCGTTGCGCGAGTTCCAGATCCTGCTCGGTCACCGACCCGTCCACCTCGGACTGCACACGCAGCAACGCGCGATCTGCGCGCAGATCCAGCTGCAGATGTCCGGGCGTGGCGGCACACGCCGCGGCGGACAGCGTGGCCACCTCGGCGGCTTCGGCCAACGTGCGCACCCGCACCTGCGCGTGAATCGCCCCGAGGACCAGCCGCCAGCCCAGCGCGCCGGTGGCATCCGAGATCTGCCGGCGGGTCGGGTTCACAGTTCCCCTGCCTCGACGGCTTCCTTGGTGTGTTGTGCGCTGGCGATCTGGCCGGCGGTGAATCTGATGCCCAGTGCGGCGACACCGACCAGCACCGCGATGCCGGCCACCCACAGCAGCGAGTAGGTGTATCCGTGTCCGAGGGCGTCGAGTTGGGCGGGCGTCATATCGTGCACCGGCCCCGTCGTTCCGCCCAGGTACAGCGTGCGCGAGGTCTGCACGGCCTGGATGACGACGAGCACGATCGGGCCGCCGAGGTTGTAGACCATCAGGGTCACCGCCGACACCGGTCCGATATCCCGCGGTGCGACGTCGGCGACCGCACACAGCGGCAGCACCACCGAGATCACGCCGATGCCGAGCCCGCCCAGCACGAACAACACCACCAGATCCGGGAAGTACGGCACATCGCGTTCCAGCGTCGACCCGAACAGCATGGCGGCCAGCACCAGGCTGCCGGCACCGATGACCAGCCAGCGCGGCGCGAAGCGCGGCGCGAACCGGGTGGCGGCCAGGTTGCCGACACCCATGCCGAGCGCGAACGGGATGAAGCAGATGCCGGCGTGCAGCGCGGAGTAGCCGAGCACATCCTGGACCAGCAGGCCGATCATCACGCTGACCGTCAGCATCACGCCACCGGCCAGGAAGTACGCCACGAAGGTCGCGACCCGGCTGCGGTTGTCGAACACCGAGAACGGCACCAGCGGGTTGTCCGCACGCCGTTCGACGACGACGAAGGCGACCAGTGCCAGCACCGTCGCGGCCCCTGCGGCGAACACCCACGGATCGATCCAGCCCCGCGGCGGGCCCTGGGTGAACACCAGCACCGCCGCGGTGCAGGCCAGCGTCGCCAGCAGCGCACCGGCGACATCCAGGGTCAGCCGTTCGTGCCGGGTCTCGGCCAGCCACAGCGCGGCGACCACGATGATCGCGATGCCGATCGGCACATTGATGAGAAAGGCCCAGCGCCACGACAGCTCGGTGAGCGCACCGCCCAGGATGAGCCCGAGTACCGAGCCGATGCCCTGCATCGCCGCCGATACCGCCAGCGCCTTGTTGCGGGCGTGCCCGACGGCATAGGTGGTGGCGATCAGGGCAAGGCCGGTCGGGGCGGCCACTGCGGCGCCCAGCCCCTGCACGCCGCGCGCGGCGATGAGGGTGATCTCGTCGGTGGCCACGCCGCAGATCAGCGAGGCGATGGTGAAGGTGCCGACGCCGGCCAGGAATGCGCGCTTGTGGCCTATCGCGTCGCCGATCCGGCCGCCCAGCAGCAGCAGACCACCGAACGCGAGAACGTAGGCGGTGATGACCCAGCTCTTGCCGGCATCGGAGAGCGCCAGCTCGGCCTGCATGCGGGGCAAGGCGACGATCACGATGGTGCCGTCGAGGGTGGCCATCAACTGCATTCCGGTGATGGCCACGATGGCCGGGCCGAGAACAGTTTCCGACAGCCGCGTACCCGAACCCTGCGACCCCGACATGGCTTCCCACCCTACCGACGGCCCCAGACGGGGCAGTTATCCACAGGGTTGTGCACAAATGTGGAGGAATTACACGAGTGTGATTTCGCCGCGCACCGAGCTAGACATGCATTCCGACGAATGTCGAGAGCACACCGGGGCGAGGTCGCGCCGCCGGCGCGGGATCCTCAGCCGTCCAGCTCTCCGGCATCGATCGCGTCCTTGACTTCCTGGGCGTGCGCCACTTCCTCCGCGGTGTAGCGGATGAACAGCGCCACCGCACCCACCACGACGGCGACCGCGGCGACCCACAGCAGGCCATAGGTGTAGCCCGCGTCGAGGGCGTTGTGCTGCGCCTCGTTCATGTTCTTGACCGGGCCGGTGGTGCCACCGAGGTACAGCGTGCGCGAGGTGATGACGGCCTGGACGATGGCCAGCACGACCGGGCCACCGAGGTTCTGCAGCATCAGCGCGATCGCCGACACCGGACCGATCTCGTCGAACCCGACCCCGGCGATCGCCGACACCGTCAGCGGGACCACGATCATGCCGATGCCGAAGCCACCGACGGTGATGGGGATGACCAGATTCGGGAAGTACGGGATGTCGCCGTTGAGCGTCGAGCCGTAGATCATCGCGGCGAGCACGAACACGCCACCGGCGATGACGATCCAGCGCGGAGCGAACCGGGAGACGAGTTGTGAGGACAGACCCAGACCGACCCCGAGCGCGATCACGAACGGGATGAAGCCGATACCGGCCCTCAGGGCGCTGTAGCCCATGATGTCCTGCACGTACAGACCGATGAGCACCGTCAGGGTGAACATCACGCCGCCGGCCAGGAAGACCGCGATGAAGGTGGCCACCCGGTTGCGGTCACGGAACAGCGAGAACGGCACGACCGGGTTCTCCGCGGTGCGTTCGACGTAGAGGAACGCGAGTCCGAAAATGCAGGCCGCGGCACCGGAGCCCAGCGTGAGCGGCGACAGCCAGCCCTTCTCCGGGCCCATCGAGAATCCGAACACCGCGGCGGTGCAGAACAGCGTCGCGAGGATCGCACCGGTGGCGTCCAGCTTCATCCGGGCGCGGTGGGTCTCGGTCAGGTGCGTGCGGGCCAGGTAGAGCATGATCAGGCCGATCGGCACGTTCACCAGGAACGCCCAGCGCCAGGACACCTCGGTGAGCGCGCCGCCGACGACCAGACCCATGACCGAACCGACGCCGGTCATGGCGGCGAACACGGCGGTCGCCGAGTTCCGGGCCGGCCCCTTGGGGAAGGTGGTGGCGATCAGCGCGAGGCCGGTCGGCGAGGCGATGGCGGCGCCGACGCCCTGCAGCAGGCGCGCGATCACCAGGGTGGCCTCGTCCCACGCGACACCGCACAGCACCGAGGCGATGGTGAAGAGCGCAACACCGACGATGAAGGTGCGTTTGCGGCCGATGGTGTCGCCGAGGCGTCCACCCAGCAACATCAGGCCGCCGAAGGTCAGCACATAGGCCGTGATGACCCAGCTGCGACCTGCATCGGAGAGGCCCAGTTCGTCCTGGATCTTAGGAAGAGCCACGATCGCGACGGTGCTGTCCATCGTCGCGAGCAGCTGCATACCACCGATGGCAATAACCGCGGCAATGAAGTTCCAGGGCGGCACCCATGCCGGTAACCTGCTGTTTTGCCGCATATCCCCCCGGCCGACGTGTACTGGAAGGGCCCGGTTGCTGCCATCTGCGTCGTCCCGGCGGCTGGATTTGCGCCCAGCGTCGTTGAGAGCAGTCATACCGGGTTACCTTACAGTAATCTTAAGAATCCTTTAACTGCCGAAGCCCGCCACGGGCCCGATGACGATGATCGCGGGCGGCCGAATCCCCTCCGAACGCACCCTCTCACCGACGTCGGCAAGCGATGCACGCACCGTCCGCTGGGCGGCCGTCGTGCCGTGCTGCACCACCATCACCGGCGTATCCGCAGGTCTACCGCCCGCCAGCAACGCACCGGCGAACAGCTCGATACGTTCGACGGCCATCAGCAGCACGATCGTGCCCGACATCGCGGCCAGCGCATCCCAATTCACTAACGATTCGGGATGGTCCGGCGCAACATGGCCGCTGACCACCACGAACTCATGGGTGACGTGCCGGTGGGTCACCGGAATGCCGGCCAGGGCAGGAACCGCTATGGCGCTGGTCACACCCGGCACGACGGTGACCGGGACACCGGCCTCGGCGCACGCGATGACCTCTTCATAGCCGCGGGCGAAGACGAAGGGGTCCCCGCCCTTGAGCCGCACCACGAACTTGCCCGCCTTGGCGCGCTCGATCAGGACGTTGTTGATCGCCTCCTGCGCCATCGCGCGGCCGTACGGGATCTTCGCGGCGTCGATCACCTCCACATGCGGCCCCAGCTCGGCGAGCAGTTCCGGCGGGGCAAGCCGGTCGGCGACCACCACGTCGGCGTGCGCCAGCAGCCGCCGGCCACGCACCGTGATCAGCTCCGGGTCCCCCGGACCGCCACCGACCAGCGCCACACCCTCGCGCACCACATCGTCGGAGTCACCGCTGCGATCGGCGATGGCCCCGGTCTGCAAGGCTTCGTGGATGGCGGTGCGGATACCCGCCGAACGACGGTGCTCACCGCCGGCCAGCACGCCGACCGAAAGGCCGTCATGGTCGAAGGTTGCGGGCGTGACCGCGGTGCCCTCGATGGCCACGTCGGCACGCACACAGAAGATGCGCCGACGTTCGGCGCCCGCCACGATCTGGGCGTTGACGTCCGGGTCATCGGTGGCGGCCAGCACATACCAGGCGCCGTCGAGATCTTCGTCACGGAAGTCGCGCAACTCCAACGTCATCGGCGCGAACGCCTCCACCGATGGGGTGGCTGCACGGGCGATCACATGCACATCGGCACCGGCGGCGATCAGCAGCGGCAGCCGCCGCTGGGCCACCGTGCCCCCGCCCACCACGACGACCTTGCGGCCTTCCAGGCGCAGGCCGACCAGGTAGGCGTTCTCTGTCACCCGCCGAGCTTAAAGGTTGCGGCCGCCGCGACGAAGCGGGAGCTGGCCTGCGGGTGCGCCGCCGGATGTGTGTGCAGGTACCCGGCGTGCACACCGCCGTGCACCACTCCGTCACCGGCGCGCCGGCCGGCTGTCGAGCTGTAGCCCCAGGCGCTCGGATAGTCCTGACCGAAAGTCACTGCAGTGCGGTGAAATTCGTGTCCACTGACCCGCTCGCCGACGGTGTGTAGCGGCGATTCGGTGACCGCCACGGCATCCCGGTAACCCAGGGTGAGACGCTCGGTGAATCGCGCCGAACCGGCCAGCACCCCGCACATCGGAACCCCGTCGAGATCCTCGACCAGATAGGTCAGGCCGGCGCACTCGGCGTGCACCGGGGCGCCCGCCGCCGCCAGCGCCCGGATCTGGCCACGCACGGTCTCATTGGCCGACAGTTCGGCGGTGAACTGTTCGGGGAAGCCACCCGGGATGACCAGGGCGGCGGTGTCTTCGGGCAGCACATCGAGCAGCGGATCGAAGTCGACGACGTCGGCGCCGGCGGCGGTCAGCAGTTCCCGGTGCTCGGCGTAGCCGAAGCTGAATGCCCGCCCCGCGGCCAGCGCGACGGTCACTCCGGCGGTCCGGGGCGAGTGAAAATCCGGTGACCAGGCTTCGGCGCTGACATTGCTCGCCGCCGCGGCGACCAGGGCCGCGATATCGATGTGTTCGGCCACCAGATCCGTCATCGCCGCGACGGCACGATCGGCGAGCGCGCCGTACTCGACGGCGGTGACCAGACCGAGGTGGCGTGAGGGCACCTCGAGTTCAGCGGTGCGCGGAATCGCCCCGAGCACCGGGACCCCGGCGTGTTCGCACGCCTGGCGCAGGACCTGCTCATGGCGCGGGGAACCGACTCGGTTCAAAATGACCCCGGCCATCCGGATCGACGTGTCGTACGTCGAAAAGCCGTGCAGCAGAGCGGCAATGCTGTGACTCTGACCCCGCGCATCGACCACCAGCACGACGGGAGCGCCCAGCAACCCCGCGACGTGTGCGGTGGATCCGCGCGCCGGGCCCACCCCGTCCTCGGCGATCCGGCCGTCGAACAGCCCCATCACCCCTTCGACGACGGCGATATCGGCGCCTGCGGTGCCGTGCCGGTACAGCGGGCCGATCAACGACTCCCCCAGCATCACCGCATCCAGGTTGCGGCCGGGCAGCCCGGTGGCCAGGGCGTGATAACCCGGGTCGATGAAGTCGGGTCCCACCTTGAACGGTGCGACGCGGTGCCCGGCACGGCGCAGCGCCCCCATCAATCCCGTTGCCACGGTGGTCTTTCCGCTTCCCGATGCGGGAGCGGCGATGATGACCGCGGGGATACTCACCATTCGATGCCGCGCTGACCCTTGCGGCCGGCGTCCATAGGGTGTTTGACCTTGGTCATCTCGGTCACCAGATCGGCGGCCTCGATCAGCGCCTGCGGGGCGTCCCGGCCGGTGATCACCACATGCTGGTTGCCCGGCCGGTCGGCCAGCGTCGCGATCACCTCATCGGTGGAGATCCAGCCCCATTTGAGCGGGTAGGTGAACTCGTCGAGCACATAGAAGTCGTGGCTCTGCTCGGCGATCCGGTGTTTGATCTCGGCCCATCCGTCGCGCGCGGTCTCCGCGTGGTCGACATCGTTGCCCTGCTTGCGCGTCCACGACCAGCCCGAGCCCATCTTGTGCCACTGCACGGCCCCACCGGTGCCGTGCTCGTCGTGCAGCCGGCCGAGCTCCCGAAAAGCGCTCTCCTCGCCGACTTTCCATTTGGCACTCTTCACGAACTGGAACACCGCGATATCGAAACCCTGGTTCCAGGCCCGCAACGCCATGCCGAACGCCGCGGTCGACTTCCCTTTACCGGGACCGGTGTGCACCGCCAGCAGCGGCGCGTTGCGGCGCGCCCTGGTGGTCAGCCCGTCATTGGGCACGGTCAGCGGTTGTCCCTGTGGCACGGTGCCTCCTACGCAGCGGTCTTGACCAACGAGGTCAGCTCGCCGGCCTGCAGCTGGGCCAGTCGCACGGCGGGCGCTTCCAGCTGCTGGGCCAACTGCTCGGCCAAACCCAGACGCACAAAGGACGTCTCGCAGTCCACCACGACGGCCGCGGCGCCCTCGGCGACCAGCAGGCGGGCGGCTGTCCGGGTCCGGCCCAGCGGGTCCGGCCCCCCTGTGGCCCGCCCATCGGTGAGCACCACCACCAGCGAGCGGCGGGCCCGATCACGCGCCTTCTCGCGCAGCACCACGTCGCGGGCGGCCAGCAATCCCTGTGCCAGTGGCGTTTTGCCGCCGGTGTCGAAGTGGGCCAGGCGCCGTCCGGCGATGTACACCGAGGAAGTGGGTGGGAGCAGCACATCGGCACGCTGGCCCCGGAAGGTGATCACCGCGACCTTGTCGCGACGCTGGTAGGCATCGCGCAGCAGCGACAGCGTGGCCCCGCCGACCGCGGACATCCGGTCCCGCGCGGCCATCGACCCGGAGGCGTCGACGACGAAGATCACCAGGTTGCCTTCCCGGCCCTCCCGCACGGCCCGGCGGACATCGTCGGGCTGCACCCGCGGGCGGCCCGGCCGGCGCTGGTTGTGGACCGCGGCCAACAGGGTCGCGAACACGTGGGTACCGTGCCCCTCGCCGGGCACCTCGGTCGAGCCGACGGTGCTCCCGGTGCGGTTGCGCGCCCGGGAGCGGCGACCCGGGGCGCCCTCACCGACTCCGGGAACCACCAGCGCCTTGGTCCGGAAGGTGGCCGACGGCGGCGCGCTGGACCGGGTCGGCGGTGCGCCGTTTCGCTTCGGCCCCTCGGATGGCTCGCCGTCCTGCCCGCTGCTCTGCGAATCTCCTTGCGGGGCCGGGCCGTCGATCGGGGTGTCCGATCCGCCACCACCGGGCGGCTCGGGATCGGGTTCGGGGTCTTCGGGTGCCTCGTCGGTCTGCGCGAGTGCCTCATCGAGGCGTTCGGGGTCCAGGCCCGGGTCGTCGAACGGATCGCGGCGACGCCGGTGCGGCAACGCCAATTCGGCCGCCACCCGGATGTCCTTCTCCTCGACGGTCGAACTCCCCCGCCACGCCGCGTGCGCCACCGCGGTGCGCGCGAGCACCAGGTCGGCGCGCATGCCGTCCACGTCGAAGGCAGCACACAGTGCCGCGATGCGCCGTAACTCGTTGTCGGGCAGCACGACACCGGCCACCGCCAGCCGCGCGTCGGCGATCTGCGAGGCCAGCTCGGCATCGGCATCGGCATAGCGTGCGGCGAACCCGGCCGGATCGGCCTCGAAGGCCAGCCGGGAGCGGATCACCTCGACCCGCACGTCGACATCGCGTGAGGCGGCCACGTCGACGGTGAGCCCGAAACGGTCGAGCAACTGCGGGCGCAGCTCCCCCTCCTCGGGATTCATCGTGCCGATCAGCACGAAACGCGCATCATGGGAATGCGATACGCCGTCCCGTTCGATGTGCACCCGGCCCATCGCGGCCGCGTCGAGCAATACATCGACGAGGTGGTCGTGCAGCAGGTTGACCTCGTCGACGTACAGCACGCCGCCGTGGGCGCGGGCCAGCAGCCCCGGCGAGAACGCGTGCTCACCGTCGCGCAGCACCTTCTGCAGGTCCAGCGATCCGACCACCCGGTCCTCGGTCGCGCCGATCGGCAGCTCGACGAGACGCGCGTCATCGTCGACCTGGGCCAGCACTGTTGCCAGTGCGCGCACCGCGGTCGATTTCGCGGTGCCCTTCTCGCCGCGGATCAGCACGCCGCCGATATCGGGGCGCACCGCGCAGAGCACCAGCGCCAGTCGCAGCCGGTCATGGCCCACCAGCGCGCTGAAGGGAAAGTGGGTGATCGTCACAGCGCCACTGCTCCCGGCCGGATCATCGGCACGTGCGGGATCCCGTCTTCCAGATATTCGTCACCGTCGCGCACGAATCCGTGTGCGCCGTACATGTCCTGCAGATAGGTCTGTGCGTCGATGCGGCACGGATAGTTACCCACCTCGGCGATCGCGGCCTGCATCAACCGTGCGGTGTGTCCGTGCCCGCGGTCGGCGCGCTTGGTGCACACCCGCCCGATCCGGAAGACCTTCTCCCCACCGGGATGTTCCTCCATCAGGCGCAACGTCGAGATCACCTGAGCGCCCTCGCCTTCCAGCCAGAAATGGCGGGTCTCGGCGAGCAGATCGCGGCCGTCGAGTTCCGGGTACGGGCAGGCCTGCTCGACCACGAAGACCTCGACACGCAGCTTCAGCAGCTCATAGAGCGTGGCGGCGTCCAGATCCTTGGCCCAGCTACGGCGCAGCGCGACCGTCATACGGGCGCGGGAGCATCCAGCTTGAGGACCTTGGTGCCGTAGTCCCACACTTCGCGGAACAGCGCGGGCTCTCCCGACAGCTTGGTACCCAGTGACGGGACCATCTCCTTGAGCTTGGGCAGCCAGCCCTGGTACTGGTCGGCGAAGCAATGCTCCATCACCTCCAGCATGGCGGGCACGGCCGTGGAGGCGCCCGGTGAGGCGCCCAGCAGACCGGCGATGCTGCCGTCGCCGGCAGTGAGCACGGTGGTGCCGAACTCCAGCACGCCACCGGCGCCCTTGCTGCGGATCACCTGGACCCGCTGACCGGCGATGTCCAGCTCCCAGTCGGAATCGACTGCACTGGGCGCGAATTCGCGCAGTGTGTCGACGCGCGCACTCTCGCTCAGCAGCAGCTGGCCGATCAGGTACTTCAGCAGGCCCGTCTCGGTCAGGCCGACGCCCAGCATCGAGGCCAGGTTGTTGGGCTTGACCGACAGCGGCAGATCGGTGACCTTGCCCTGTTTGAGGAACTTCGGCGACCACCCGGCGAACGGGCCGAACAGCAGCCAGGACTTGTGATTGATGACGCGGGTGTCCAAGTGCGGCACCGACATCGGCGGGGCACCCAGCGGCGGCAGGCCGTAGACCTTGGCCTGGTGGGCCGCGGCCAGCTCGGGGTTACCGGTGCGCAGGAACGCGCCGCCGACCGGGAAACCACCGAAGCCCTTGGCCTCCGGGATACCGGCCTTCTGCAGCAAGGGCAGCGCGCCGCCACCGGCGCCGACGAACACGAACTTGGCGTTGATCTTGCTCTTGGCCCGGGTGCGCCGGTTGACGACCTTCACCGTCCAGCTGCCGTCGGACTCCTTGTGCAGATCGCGCACATCGTGGCCGAACAGGGTGGTCATGCCGTTGTCGGCGGTGTAGCCGATCAGCTGACGTGACAGCGATCCGAAGTCCACGTCGGTGCCGGCCTGCGTCCAGTTCAGCGCGACCGGCTCACTGAAATCGCGTTTGGCCGCCATCAAAGGCAGCCGGCGGGCGAACTCGTCCTTGTCGTCGATGTACTCCATCGAGGCGAACAGCGGGTTGGTCACCAGCGCCTCGTAACGCGCCTTCAGGTACTCGGCGTTCGCCGCCCCGTGCACGAAGCTCACGTGCGGGATCGGGTTGAGGAAGCTGCGCACGTCGGGCAGCACACCGTTCTCGACGGCGTAGGCCCAGAACTGGCGCGACACCTGGAACTGCTCGTTGACGGTGATCGCCTTGGCAATGTCGATGGAGCCGTCGGACTTCTGCGGCGTGTAGTTCAGCTCACACAGCGCGGAGTGACCGGTGCCGGCGTTGTTCCACGGATCGCTGCTCTCGGCGGCCGCACCGTCGAGGCGCTCGATCATGGTGATCGACCAGTCCGGTTCCAGGAGGCGCAGCAGCGCACCGAGCGTGGCGCTCATGATTCCGGCGCCGACGAGCACGACGTCTGTCTTGGCTACTTTCGGGTCAGACACGCAATAAGGTTATCCCGCCGGTGGCAAGACAAGCGGTCGGGCCGTGCAGGTCACTACAGTGGCTACCGTGACCGGCTGGGAGCCCGACGTATTACCTGGCTATTGGCAGCAGCCGCTGGCCCTCGGCGCCGATCCCGATGGGGAGGGCGACCTGGTCGCCACCCTCATTTCGCGCGGCGAGCCGCCGCGGGACGGTCGCCGCCCGGATCGTGCGGTGTTGTTGGTGCACGGCTACACCGACTACTTCTTCCACACCGAACTGGCCGACCACTTCTCCGGACGCGGGTTCGCCTGCTACGCCCTGGACCTGCCCAAGTGCGGCCGATCCCGGCGGGACGGTCAGACCCCGCACTTCACCTCCAACCTGGCGCATTACGACGCGGCGCTCGAGGCGGCGCTGGAGGCCATCGGCGCCGCCGACGTGCTGATGTACGGGCATTCCGCGGGCGGGCTGATCGTGTCGCTGTGGCTGGACCGCCTGCGCCGGCGCTCGGCGACGGGCCCGATCAGCGGCCTGGTGCTCAACAGCCCGTTCTTCGATCTGCACGGCCCGGCGATCCTGCGCACCCCGCCGACATCGGCGGCACTCATCGCGCTGGCCCGGTTCCGCAAAATGCAGGTGGTGCGCAGACCGACCACAGGTGGGTACGGGACGACGCTGCACCGCGACTTCGCCGGGGAGTTCGACTACAACCTGGACTGGAAGCCCGTCGGCGGATTCCCGGTCACCTTCGGCTGGATCAACGCGATCCGGCGCGGACAGAAGCGCCTGCACCGCGGCCTGGACGTCGGCGTGCCGAGCCTGGTCCTGCGCTCGGACCGCAGCGTCACCGAGGCCGGCGATCCCGATCTGATCCAGCGCGGCGATGCGGTGCTGGACGTCGCGCAGATCGCCCGCTGGGCAGGCTGCGTCGGCGACCGGCTTACGGTGGTCCCGATCACCGACGCCAAACACGATGTGTTTCTATCGGTCGCCGAGCCCAAGGCGACCGCCTACCAGGAACTCGACACCTGGCTGGACTGGTATCTCAAAGCCGGGACGCCATCGACCACACCACATTCCGGATAAGGCGGCCCAGCGTGGAGCACTACGACCTGACGATCATCGGCACCGGTTCGGGCAACAGCATCCCCGATGCCGGGTTCGACGCCCGGTACGGCGATATGCGGGTCGCGATCTGCGAGCAGGGCACCTTCGGCGGCACCTGCCTCAACGTCGGCTGCATCCCGACCAAGATGTTCGTCTACGCCGCGGAGGTCGCCCAGACGGTGCGCGAGAGCGCGCGCTACGGCATCGACGCGCATGTGGACAAGGTGCGCTGGCCCGACATCGTCTCCCGGGTGTTCGGCCGCATCGATCCGATCGCCTCCGGCGGTGAGGCGTACAAGCGGAGCCTGCCCAACATCGACGTGTACGGCAGCCACACCCGGTTCACCGGCACCGCCGACGGCCGCTACACGCTGCGCAGCGAGGACGGCGCCGAGTTCAGCTCGGATCGGGTCGTGATCGCCGCCGGCGCCCGTGCCGTCGTGCCGCCCGCCATCACCGACTGCGGGGTGCGGTACCACACCAGTGACGACATCATGCGGATCAGCGCGCTGCCCGAGCATCTGGTGATCGTGGGCGGCGGTTTCGTGGCCGCGGAGTTCGCCCACGTGTTCTCCTCGCTCGGGGTCAAAGTGACCATCGTGGTGCGTGGCCCCGGGATGCTGACCCACTGCGATGAGACGATCTGCCACCGGTTCACCGATCTGGCGGCGGCCAAATGGGACCTGCGGCCCCACACCAACGTCGTCGGGTCACGCCCGTGCAGCGGCGACGGTATCGTCCTGGAACTCGACGACGGCTCCGAGTTGGCGGCCGACATGCTGCTGGTGGCCACCGGTCGCCGGCCCAACGGCGACCTGCTGGACGCCGAACTGGTCGGGATCCAGCTCGACCACAGCATGGTCGTGGTCGACCAGTACCAGCGCACCTCCGCGCGCGGGGTGTGGGCGCTGGGCGACGTGTCCTCGGCCTATCAGCTCAAGCATGTGGCCAACCACGAGATGCGGGTGGTTCGGCACAACCTGCTGCGCGACTGGGACGACACCGCGGGCATGGTCGCCAGCGATCACCGGTTCGTGCCGTCGGCGGTGTTCACCGACCCCCAGATCGCCACCGTCGGCCTCACCGAGGCCCAGGCCCGCGAGGCCGGCCACGACATCGTGGTGAAGGTGCAGGATTACGGCTCCACCGCCTACGGGTGGGCGATGGAGGATCACACCGGAGTCGCGAAACTGATCGCCGACCGCGGCACCGGCACGTTGCTGGGCGCGCACATCATGGGGCACCATGCGTCCTCGATCATCCAACCGCTGATCCAGGCGATGAGCTTCGGTCAGACCGCCAAAGAGGTTGCCACCGGACAGTATTGGATTCACCCCGCGCTGCCCGAGGTGATCGAGAACGCGCTGCTCGGCCTCCTGGACTGAGCTCAGCGCCGGGTCGCGGTGACCAGCAGGTACTCGGCCTCCCACCGGCCGTCGCGCTGGGTCGAGGCCAGGAAATCGAGGAAGGCGTCATCCAGCGCGGCAACCTGTTCGGGCTTGTCGGCGTTGTATGCGTACACCGCGATGGTGGGCCCGTAGTTGCGTTTCCAGTACTCGCGGAACTCCAGCGGCCCGCTGCAATGATCCAGCGCCACCGTCTGGCGCCGCATGCTGACATCGGCGACCCGGTCGCCGAACAATTCGGTCACATGCGCTTCATCGCCCCACAGCGGTGCCGGACTCGCACCGGGAGGTGGCGGCGGCGCGAAGGGTTTCATGGTGGCGAACAGTCGCCCGATGAAACCCGTTGGAGTCCAGTTGATCAGCCCTATCGTGCCGCCCGGACGGCATACCCGCACGAGTTCGTCGGCGCTGCGCTGGTGCCGGGGCGCGAACATGACGCCGACGCAGGACATCACGATGTCGAAGGCGTCGTCCTCGAACGGTAGCGCCTCCGCGTCGGCCTCCTGCCAGTCCACCTCCACACCCTCCTGCACCGCGCGGGCACGGCCCGCCGCGAACAGTTCCGGGGTGAGGTCGGCGGCGGTCACCGATGCCCCGGCGCGCGCGGCCGGGATGGCGGCATTTCCCGCGCCCGCGGCGACGTCGAGAACCCGGTCACCGGCGCCGACGCGGCAGGCCCGCACCAGTTCCGGACCGAGTTCGGGGATGAGTTCGGTGGCAACGGCGACATAGTCGCCGGATGCCCACAGTGCACGATGCTTGATCTTGAGTGCGCGGTCGGCGTCGGCCGCGTCGGATTCATTGGCGTCCATGAACCCATGGTGATCCGAATGCGGCCCGATATCTCCGAAATCGCCAGTCAGTTGTGGCTCGCACCGATCCAATGCAGCAGGTCGTGCACGATCTCGTCGGCCAGCCGATAGCTGACCGAACGGCCCGCCCGGCTGCTGGTCACCCAGCCCTGTCCGCGCAGCACCCGAAGCGCCTGGGACACCGCGTTTTCCGATCGTCCCAGCGCGGCGGCCAGGTCGCTGACGCAGATGCCGGGAACCCGGTGCAGACTGAGCAGGATCTCCAGGCGATGCGGATCGGAGAGCAGATCGAACCGGCGTGCCCATTCGGAGGTGTCGACGTCGGCAAGCGCCGATGACGCCTGCTGCACCACCGACGCATCCTCCATGACAGGCAATCTAGTACGGGTCAGTCCAGGAAGCCGTGCAGCAGCGCCGCCGAGCCGGCCAGGTGCGCGCACATGGCGTCGGCCGCCGCAGCGGCGTCGCCGGTGAGGATGGCACCCACGATCGCCTCGTGCTGTTCGTCGGAGTGCGCGATGTTGCGGGGCAGCAGCGGGATCTGGTCCAGCAGGGCGTTGACCCGCATCCGGTTCTCGGCCACCAGCGGCACCAGCGACACCGAGCCCGCCGCCTCCGCGATCGCCAGATGCAGCCGCGAGTCCAGCCGCCGGTAATCCCCGGGGGCGGCGCCGCGCACATCATCGAGCCGGCAGCGCAACTGGGCGGCCTCGGCCTCGGTGAGCGTGCGGCCCGCCGCCGACCGCGCCGCCCCCACCTCGAGGATTTCGCGCAACCGCAGCGCGTCGTCGAGATCGGCCCGCGTGACATCCTCGGTGCCGGGCGCGAGCCTGGGTATCTCGTCGGCAAGAAAGGTGCCGCCGTACCGTCCGCGCCGTGACACCAGATAGCCGGCCTCGGCCAGCGATTTGATGGCCTCCCGGACGGTGTCCCGGCTGACGCCGAGCCGCGCCGCCAACTCGCGTTCCGGTGGCAGTGACTCACCGGGCGCCAGCACCCCGAGCCGGATGGTCTGCAGCAGCCGCGCGACGGTGTCCTCGAAGGCGTTGCCCAGCCGCACCGGTCGAAGCAGGCTTCCCGACGTCGTCTGCGGATCCGGTGGGGAGGTCATGGCCGGATCTGTCTCACAGCGGTGTGACGTAGGCAGAACTGATACCGCCGTCGACCAGGAAGCTCGATCCGGTGATGAAGGACGCGTCATCGCTGGCCAGGAACGCCACCGCGGCCGCCAGTTCCTCGGGCTCGGCGAACCGGCCCACCGGCACGTGCACCAGCCGACGTGCCGCACGTTCGGGGTCCTTGGCGAACAGTTCCTTGAGCAGTGGGGTGTTCACCGGGCCCGGGCACAGTGCGTTGACCCGGATGCCCTGGCGGGCGTACTGCACGCCGAGCTCGCGCGACATCGCGAGCACGCCGCCCTTGGAGGCGGTGTAGGAGATCTGCGAGGTCGCCGAGCCGAGCACCGCCACAAACGATGCGGTGTTGATGATCGACCCCTTCTGGGCCGGCACCATGTGCCGCAGCGCCGCCTTGGAGCACAGGAACACCGATTTGAGGTTGACGTCCTGCACCCGTTGCCACGCGTCGAGGCTGGTGTTCTCGATCAGATCGTCCTCGGGCGGGCTGATCCCGGCGTTGTTGAACGCGATGTCCACCCCGCCGTGCACGTCGTAGGCGGTGTCGAACAGGTTGTCCACCGCGGCCGGATCGGACACGTCGACCTGCACGAACTGGACGTTCAGATCGTTGGCGACGGTCTTGCCCGCGGCCGGGTCCACATCGCCGATAACCACGATCGCGCCCTCGGCCTGCATGCGCTTGGCGGCCGCCAGTCCGATACCGCTGGCGCCGCCGGTGATCACGGCGACCTTGTCCTTGAGTCGCTGGGTCAGATCCATCTAGATTTCTCCAATCGCAATGAAAACGTTCTTGGTTTCGGTGAAGTGCAGTGGCGCATCGGGACCCAGTTCGCGGCCGAGGCCGGACTGTTTGAAACCGCCGAACGGGGTGCTGTAGCGCACCGATGAGTGCGAGTTGACGCTCAGGTTGCCGGCCTCCACCGCACGCGAGACCCGCAGTGCCCGTGACACGTTCTCGGTCCAGATCGATCCGGACAGCCCGTAACTGGTGTCATTGGCCAGGCCGATGGCGTCGGCCTCGTCCTCGAACGCCAGCACCGTGACCACCGGCCCGAAGATCTCCTCGGTGACGGTCCGATCGGTGCGCTGCGGTGTCAACACCGTTGGCGGGAACCAGAACCCGGGTCCGGACGGGGCCGATCCCCGGAAGGCCACCGGTGCGTCCTCGGGGACGAAGCCGCGCACCGAGTCCCAGTGCTTGCGCGACACCAGCGGACCCATTTCGGTGTCGCGGGAGGTCGGGTCGCCGACCTTCACACCCGCCACGGCCGGCTCCAGCAGCTCCATGAAGCGGTCGTAGACGTTGCGCTGCACCAGGATCCGGCTACGTGCGCAGCAGTCCTGGCCGGCATTGTCGAACACGCCGTAGGGGGCCGTGGCGGCCGCCCGTTCCAGGTCGCAGTCGTCGAACACGATATTGGCGCTCTTGCCGCCCAGTTCCAGGGTGACGCGTTTGACCTGCGCGGCGGCACCGGCCATCACGCGGGTACCGACGGCGGTGGATCCGGTGAACACGATCTTGCGCACCTGCGGGTGGGTGACGAAACGCATCCCGACGACCGGTCCGGCACCCGGCAGCACCTGGAACAGGTCGGGGTCCAGTCCGGCCGCGACGGCCAGCTCGGCGAGGCGCAGGCTGGTCAGCGGCGTCCATTCGGCCGGCTTGAGCACCACGGCGTTGCCTGCGGCCAGCGCCGGGGCGAATCCCCACGACGCGATGGTCATCGGGAAGTTCCACGGCGTGATGATGCCGACGACCCCGAGCGGCTCGTTGAAGGTGATGTCGATACCGCCGGCCACCGGGATTTGCTGGCCGATAAGGCGTTCCGGGCTGGCCGCGTAGTAGGTCAGCACATCGCGGACGTGCCCGGCCTCCCATTCGGCCTGCCCGATCGGATGCCCGGAATTGGCGACCTCCAGGGCGGCGAGCTCACCGATATGGGCGTCGACCACTGCGGCGAAGGCCCGCAGCGCGCCGGCCCGCTCGGCCGGCGCGAGCCGGCCCCACCGTCGCTGCGCGACGACCGCACGCGCCACCGCATCATCCACCGCGTCGACGTCGAGCAGTTCGACATCACCCACGACGTCCTCGGTGGCCGGGTTGATGACCGTCGAGGTGCTCATCGGGATGCCCTTTCTGTGGTGTATTCGCGGGCCGCCTCGGCCACCGCCGTGAACAGGCGCACATCGTCGAGCCGCTCCTCGGGATGCCACTGCACCGCGAGCACGAAGGTGTCGCCCTCGATTTCGACCGCCTCGATGACACCGTCGGCGGTGTCGCGGGCGCTGATGATCAGCCCGTCACCGAGCCGGTCGATCGCCTGGTGGTGGTAGCACTGCGCATCGGAGGTCTCACCGATGATCGCGGCGAGCCGGGTGCCGGGCACGGTGCGCACCGAGGAGGTGCTGAACACCGCATTGCCCTGCTGGTGGCGGCTGTGCCCGAGCACATCGGGCAGGTGCTGGTGCAGCGTGCCGCCGAGCGCGACGTTGAGCACCTGGGCGCCGCGGCAGATTCCGAGCACCGGCATCCCGCGCCGCAGCGCGGCGTTGAGCAGTGCGAACTCCCAGGAGTCCCGTTCCCCCATCGGTTCATCGGTGGTCGGGTGCCGTTGGCTGCCATAGCTTTCCGGGTTGACATCGCGTCCGCCGGTGATGATCAGACCGTCGATCCCATCCAGGATGCGCTCGGCCGCCCCGGTGCCGCCGGGTTGCGGCGGCAACAGCATCGCGGTGGCACCGCCGCGGTTGACGCCGTCGATGTAGATGGCGGGCAGGAAGCTGGCATCGACGTCCCAGACGCCGGTCTGGGCGCGCTGCAGGTAGGTGGTCAGGCCCAGTACCGGCGGGCTGGGGGCACCTCCCGCTTGCGGGGGAGAGCGTAGCGACCCGGGAATTGAATCGGGTCTGAGCTCGTCATTGTCAGAGCCGCTCAAAGCCGCGCACCCTCTCCCAGTCGGTGACCGCGGCATTGAAGGCGGCGAGTTCGATGTGCGCGTTGTTCAGGTAGTGGGCCACGACCTCGTCGCCGAATGCGGCCTTGGCCACCTCGGAGTGCTCGAACAGCGCGGCCGACTCGGCCAGGGTCTGCGGAAGCTTCTCTGCACCACCGGTGTAGGCGTTGCCGGTGCAGGCGTCCTCCAGTTCCAGGCCCTCCTCGATACCGTGCAGACCACCGGCGATCAGCGCCGCGACGGCCAGGTACTGGTTGACATCGCCACCGGGCGCCCGGCACTCCACCCGCATCCCGAGGCCGTGCCCGACCACCCGCAGCGCGCAGGTGCGGTTGTCCATCCCCCAGGCGATGGCGGTCGGTGCGAAGCTGCCGTCGGCGAAACGCTTGTAGGAGTTGATATTCGGCGCATAGAAGAAGGCGAGCTCGCGCAGCGTGGCGATCTGTCCGGCCACGAAACTGCGGAACATCGCCGACATGCCGTCCGGATCGTCCTCATCGGCGAAGACGGCGGCCCCGTCCGTGCCGCGCAGCGAGATGTGGATGTGGCAGCTGTTGCCTTCGCGCTCGTCGAACTTGGCCATGAAGGTCAGGGACTTGCCGTGCTGGTCCGCGATCTCCTTGGCACCGTTCTTGTAGATGGTGTGGTTGTCACAGGTGACCAGGGCCTCGTCATAGCGGAACGCGATCTCCTGCTGCCCCAGGTTGCACTCGCCCTTCACCCCCTCGCAATACATGCCCGCACCGTCCATGCCGAGGCGGATATCGCGCAGCAGCGGCTCCATCCGGGTCGACGCCAGCATGGCGTAGTCGATGTTGTAATCGGTGGCCGGTGTCAGGTTCCGGTAACCGGCTTTCCAGGCGTCTCGGTAGGTGTCGTCGAACACCATGAACTCCAGCTCGGTACCGACGAACGCGGTCAGCCCGCGTTCGGCCAGCCGGTCGAGCTGGGTGCGCAGGATGGTGCGCGGGGAGACCACGACGGGCCTGCCGTCGGTGAAGGACAGATCGGCCATCACCAGCGCGGTGCCCGGCAGCCACGGCAGCAGGCGCAGGGTGGCGAAATCCGGGGTCATGACCATGTCGCCGTAGCCGGTCTCCCAGCTCGACATCGCATAGCCCTCGACGGTGTTCATGTCGACATCGACGGCCAGCAGGTAGTTGCAACACTCGGCGCCGTGCGCGGCGACCTCTTCGACGAACAGCCGTGCAGACACCCGCTTACCGATGAGCCGGCCCTGCATGTCGGGGAACGCGACGATGACGGTGTCGATCTCGCGGGCGGCGACGAGCTGTTCCAGATCGGTCTGCGACAGCATTCCGGTGTCAACCATGGGGCGCACTCCCTCGTCGGCTACGGCGCGGGATCGGCGGTGAACCGGCGCCACCTCTAAAGGTAGGCCATCAGACCAATGGAATGCGAGAGCACCCCGCCGTCACCAGGTGCTGGTGCGCATCACGATCTCGGCGGCCAGCTGCGCGGTGGATTCGCCGGCATTGCGCCGCCCGAGCAACTCGACCAGCCGGAAATCGCCGTAGACGAAGCGCTGGCTGGCACGCGCCACCTTCGCGGCCGCCGCGGTGCTCACCAGTGCGGTGGTGGCCACCTCCACCGGCGGGCAGTTCTCGTCGCGGACGGCGCCGGCCTCGTCGGGTGCGCGCGGGTGCCCGCGGTCGATCACGACCAGCCCGGTGAACCGGTCCAGCCGGGTGGCGGCCAGCTCCCAGGCCAGCTCGGCCCCGACCCGGTCGCCGACCAGGGTGCCCCAGCGCACCTGCAGGGCGTCCAGGATGGCGATCACCGAACCCGCGGTCAGACGTGGCGACGGGGCGATGACGACGGTGCGCAGCGACGCGGTGTGCAGCCGCTGGCAGACCGCGTCGTAGGCGGCCGGTGCGTGCTGGACCGAACCCAGCAGCACCACCACGCCGGCGTTCTCCGGGCCCGCGACCTCGACGGCGAAGGGGACACCGTCGACGGTCACGGTGGACCCAGCGGTCTCGGGGGGCATGGGGGTCACGCTAGGACATCCGCGGGCCCGGTGCAGGCGTTTTCCCGGTCTTTCAGGTGCGCCATCTACGGTGTCTGCAGACGTTGTGCCTGTTTGCCCGTGACATCCAGAAAGGTCTGCGGCAGCGTGGCTTTGACTCCGATCGCCGGGTTCGGCGTCGGGAACGCGACGGCGAAAACCGCCATCGAATCGACGTTCTCGAAGGAGAACCAGACACTGCTCTGCGCGCCGGCGAGATCCATCGTCTGCTGGTACACCAGCGCGTCCGGGCGCTCGGAGTCCAGGCGCTGCGTGGTCATCGGGATGGGTGCGGCGTTGCGGTCGAAGTAGGTCTTGAAGGTGGCGCACTTCTGCGCGGTCGCCTCCAGCCCCGCCATGTCCAACGGCCAACTCAGCACGGTCACCAGCATCCGCGCGCCGTCATAGCTGACGGTGTATTTGGCGGCACTGCCCGCGCCGCGCTCGGCGGATGCCGTGATCACCTTGGTGAAGCCCTCGCTGCAGCCGGGCGGATCGGACAGCATCGCCGGCGGGGCCCCCGCGCCGTCGGGTTCACCGGGGTTCTCGATGATGCGGTCGAACTGCACGCCCGGCGGGAAATCCGCCGCGCTCAGCAGCACCCGTTCCAGTCGCTCCCCCGGCCACGTCGGGCTGCCCGCAACGGTGCTGCCGCAGCCGGTCAGCGCGGCCAGCACCGTGAGCAGTGCCGGCAGCCGTCTCGTCATGGCCCCAGGCTACCCAGCGCCGAGCCGATCACCGGCCGTGGTGGAGCACCGTCGAGCAGTCCCAGCAGCGCATCGAGGTCGACGTGGGCGGTCAGCGCATCGGCCATCAGGTCCAACTGGGCGTCACGGCGGGCGAGCACGCTGACGTCATCGGCCACCTCGAAACCGGAGCGGCCCGCCGCTTCGGCAACCTCGGCCAGCCAGGCCCGCCGGAGGGCATCGTTGTCGAGCAGTCCGTGCCAGTGCGTGCCGTAGACCGCGCCGCGGCGGATCCCGACGCCCAGCCAGTCGTCATCGCCGCTGCGGGTCACCTGCCCGTGATGGATCTCGTAACCGTGCAGCGGGGTTTCCCAGTGCCGCAATGTCTTCTCCGGCGCGAACACGATGTCGGCGTCGAGCAGCCCGAGTCCGTCGAGGGCCCCGGCACCGGATTCGACGGCGTCCTCGATGGACCGGCACAGCATCTGGAACCCGCCGCACACACCGAGCACCGGCCGGCCCGCCGCCGCGTGCTCGCGCACCGCGGCGGCCAGGCCCCGCTCACGCAGCCACGCCAGGTCGGACACCGTGGCCTTGCTGCCGGGCAGCACCACCACATCGGCGTCGGCGATCTCGGCGGCGTCGGCCACCCAGCGCACCGCCACCCCCGGCTCGCAGGCCAGCGCCTCGACGTCGGTGGAGTTCGAGATGCGCGGCAGGCGCACCGCGGCCACCGTCAGCCAGTCGGTTCCGCGGGGGGCGACCGGCTGCCCGAGGCTCTGCCCGGCCTGCACCGACAGCGAGTCCTCGGTGTCCAGCCACAGACCGTCCAGGTACGGGATGACCCCGTAGGTGGGGCGACCGGTCAGGTCCTGCAGTTGACGCAGGCCCGGCTCCAGCAGCGCCGGATCGCCGCGGAACTTGTTGACCAGGAATCCGCTGATCAGCCGCTGATCCTCGGGTTCGAGCACGGCGACGGTCCCGAACAGGTGGGCCAGCAGTCCGCCGCGGTCGATATCGCCGACCACCACCACCGGCAGTTCACCGGCGCGTGCCAGCCCCATGTTGGCCAGGTCGGTGGCCCGCAGGTTGATCTCGGCGGGCGACCCGGCCCCCTCGCAGATGACGACATCGAATTCTGTTCGCAGCGCGGCTAATTCACCGTTGACGACATCGGCGAGCTGTCGCCGCCTGGTCAGGTAGTCACCGGCGGCCATGGTGCCGGCGACCTGCCCGCGCACCACCAGTTGCGATGTCCGGTCGCTGCCCGGTTTGAGCAGCACCGGGTTGAACCGCACGCTGGGCGCCAGCCCGGCGGCGCGCGCCTGCATGGCCTGGGCCCGCCCGATCTCCCCGCCCTCGACCGTGACGGCGGAGTTGTTGCTCATGTTCTGCGCCTTGAACGGCGCGACCCGAATCCCCCTGCGCGCCAGCAGCCTGCACAGCCCGGCGACCACCATCGACTTACCGGCGTCCGAGGTGGTGCCGGCGATCAGCAGCGCGCTCACACGAGCGTCAGGATCTCGGCACCGTCCTCGGTGACCACCAGCGTGTGCTCGAACTGGGCGGTCCACTTGTGGTCGCGGGTCGCCACCGTCCAGCCGTCGTCCCAGATCTCGTAGTCCAGCGCGCCGAGGTTGATCATCGGTTCGATGGTGAAGGTCATGCCGGGTTCGATGACGGTCTCCACGGCGGGCTGGTCGTAGTGCAGCACCACCAGTCCGTTATGGAACGTCTCGCCGATGCCGTGGCCGGTGAAATCGCGGACCACGTTGTAGCCGAACCGGTTCGCATAGGCCTCGATGACCCGGCCGACGATGGACAACGCCCGGCCGGGTTTGACGGCCTTGATGGCGCGCATGGTCGCCTCGTGGGTGCGTTCGACCAGTAACCGGTGCTCCTCGGACACATCGCCGGCCAGGAAGGTGGCGTTGGTGTCGCCGTGCACACCGTCGCGGTAGGCGGTGACGTCGATGTTGACGATGTCACCGTCCTCGATGACGGTGGAGTCCGGGATGCCGTGGCAGATGACCTCGTTCAGCGAGGTGCAGCAGGACTTGGGAAATCCCTTGTAGCCCAGGGTGGACGGGTACGCGTGGTGGTCGAGCATGTATTCGTGCGCGACGCGGTCCAAGTGGTCGGTGGTCACCCCGGGGGCGACGGCCTTGCCGGCCTCGGCGAGCGCCCCGGCCGCGATCTGCCCGGCCACCCGCATCTTCTCGATGACCTCCGGGGTCTGCACCCACGGCTCGTGGCCCTCGATCGCCGTCGGCTTCCACGCGTACTCCGGACGCGGGATGGACTTGGGCACCGGCAGCGTCGGAGAGATCTCACCGGACCGAAGGGGCGTGCGAACAGGCATGCTGACAGCCTAATCGCCGACCACCGGGACACCGTATGGCCGCTCACCGCTCCCCCGGAGAGCGGCACTCTCCGCAGGTGGTAATGGTGTTACCGTACGGCGGTGAGCGAAACGCACATCCTGAACCGGCTGGGTTACCGGGAGCTCGAATCGACCGATGACCGGCTGGTGCTGGAGATGGAGAACCGGCCGGATCTCGCCAACGTCCGCGGCGCGCTGCAGGGCGGACTGGTCGCGACGCTCATCGATATCGCGGCGGGCATGCTGGCCGGCACTGCCAGCGGCGCGGGGCACGACGTGACGACCGCCGATCTCAACATCCATTTCCTGGCGCCGATCATGGGCACCGCCCGCGCCGAGGCCAGGATCGTGCGGTCCGGGAAACGGCTCATCGTGACCTCGGTCGATGTCACCGATGTCACCCGCGACCGACTCGCCGCGCGCGCGACGCTGACCTTCGCGGTGCTCGAACCGCGTTAGGACCGGCGAAAACCGGGCTTCCAGTTCCGGCGTGGCCCACGGATATCCACCGAACCGCACACCACCTTTCCGGTGAGCACGATATGCGGGGTGCCCTCGGCGGGCGCGTCGCGACGATGGTCATTGGCGCTGCCCACCACGACCTCGACATCGTCGATGGAGGCGCTCGCGCCATCGGGCAGACGCAGGTCCAGACCACCGAATCGCATGTCGAGTTCCACCACGATCATCGGGCCCGCGAACCGCGCCCGGGTCAGGTCCAGATCCACCGACCCCATCCGCCGGTGCAGCGCCAGCCGGGTCGGAACCACCCATTCCCCATGACGTTTCAGCGAGCCAAGCACACCGCGCAGCTCGACCCGGTCGGCGGCCGAGGTGATGATGGCGCCGGGGCCGGGCAGATCACCGACGAGCGCTTCCAGATCGGTGTGCAGCCGGGCCTGCGACACCAGCGCCGAGCGTTCCTCGAACTCACCGATGTCGATCAGCCCGAGGGCAACCGCATTGTGCAGCCGTCGCAGGGTGCCGTTGCGGTCGGCGTCGGACACCCGCAGTGTCGTGAGGTCGTCGTTGTTCATCCCACAGACAGATTAGGCCAGATAATCCGGCGGCAATCCGTTGAGCATGTCGCGGCACATCCGCACCGCGTACTCGGAGCTGCCGCCGCCGACGATGAGCGCTGCGAACGCCATATCGCCGCGGTATCCGGTGAACCAGGCATGCGAGCCGCCGTTGAACTCCGCCTCACCGGTTTTGCCGCGCACATCGCCGAGTCCATTGAGGTCCTTGGCGGTGCCGTTGGTCACCACCAGCCGCATCATCGGGCGCAGACCGTCGATGATCTCCGGGCTCAGCGGCTCGCCGGTCTGTCCGTTCACCTCGGTCTCGCGTCCCTCGATCAGGTGCGGCACCGGCGTCCTGCCGGCCGCCACCGTCGCGGCGACCATGGCCATGCCGAAGGGGCTGGCCAGCACCTTGCCCTGCCCGAAGCCGTCCTCGGTGCGCTCGGCCAGATCCACCGTCGGGGGCACCGATCCGGTCACCGTCGGCACCCCGTCGACGACAAAGTCGGGACCTATGCCGTATTGGGCGGCCGCGGTGGTCAGGCCCCGCGGCGGCATGGTGCTGGCCAGTTCGGCGAAGGTGGTGTTGCAGGAGTTCGCGAACGCCCGCGACAGCGGCACCGTGCCCAGGTCGAAGGCGTTGTAGTTGGTGACGGTGCGATGGCCGATATCGAGTGTGCCCGGGCAGCCCAGCAGGGTGTTCGGGGTGGCCATATCGCGTTCCAGCGCGGCGGCGGCGGTGACGATCTTGAATGTCGACCCCGGTGGGTACAGGCCCATGGTGGCCGTCGGCCCGTCGACATCGGCGGCGGCGTTCTGCGCGACGGCCAGGATCTCGCCGGTCGACGGTTTGATCGCGACGATCATCGCCTTCTTGCCCACCATGTCCACCGCGTCCTGGGCGGCGTTCTGCACGGCACGGTCCAGGCTGATGGTCACCGAGGGTGCCGGGGTTCCGGACTCCTCGTTGAGCACGGCGACGTCCACGCCGTTCTGATTGACGCTGACCACCCGCCAGCCGGGCTCCCCGACCAGGTCCTGCGTGACGGCCTTCTTGACCTCCGTCACGATGGCGGGCGCGAAGGTGTCGTCGGTGGCCAGCATCTCGGGTTGCGGGGTGATGACCACACCGGGCCGGTTGGCGATCGCGGGGAACACCTGGTCGTAGTCGCTTTTGCGCAGCGTGATCAGGCTCAGCGGGGTGGTGCGCGAGCTGGCTTCTTCGGCGAGCCGCTGGGCGTCCATGGTGTTGTCGAACGGGCGCAGCGCATCGGCGACCGCGCGGGCGGTGGGCATCAGGTCGGCGCCGGCCGCCCTGGCATCCAGCGCGTAGTGATAGAGGTATCCGGGCACCAGCACATCGCTGCCGCCGCGCTCGTTGACCGAGGCCCGTCCCGGCGGATCGGCGCGCAGCGCCAGCGTCTGGTTGGCGCCCAGCCCCGGATGCAGCGCGGTGGCATTCCAGCGCACCTGCCACAGGCCCTCGTTGCGCACCATGTTGAGCTCGCCGTCGTAGGTCCAGGTCCGGTCCTTCGGCAGGTGCCAGGTGTAGCGGAACTTCACGGTGCCGGTGTCCAGCGCGTACTTGGAGCCGGTGATCTGGGTGTCCAGCCGCCGGGCCTGTAGCCCGGACCACGCCTCGTTGAGGGCGGACTGCGCCTCGGCCGGCTTGTCGGACAGGTGAGCGGCACCGGCCGTGTCCCCGGTGACCAGCGCCTCGAAGAACTGCGCGGCAATCGGTTCGGGCCCATCCGGTTTGGGCGTGCAGGCAGTGAGGGAAGCAACCGTCGCCAGGGCGACGAAGATCGCGGCCATGCTCAGCACGCGAGATGCCCGTGATGCTGTTGAGGTTATTGATGCCAGCGATGTCATTGTGGCTGATGTTACGAGCGTGACGGTCGCATCCGCCGCAGGCGCACCGAGACGGAACCGTGATGCCCTCGAGATGCTCAGTCGAGCAGGATGGTCGCAAACGTGCCGACCTGGGTGAAACCGATCTTTGCGTAGGCGGCCCGGGCGACTTCGTTGAATCCGTTGACGTACAGGCTGGCGATCCGCCCGCCGCGCAGCACCGCCTCCGACACCGTGGCGGTGCCCGCCGCCCCGAGTCCGCGGCCCCGCCATTGCGGGTGCACCCAGACGCCTTGGATCTGGCCGACGGTCGGCGACTGCGAACCGATCTCGGCCTTGAACACGACCTCGCCGCGCTCGAACCGCGCCCAGGCCCGGCCCGCCGCGATCAGACCCGCCACCCGGCGCCGGTAGCTGCGGCCACCGTCGCCCAGGCGCGGGTCGATGCCCACCTCACCGATGAACATCTCGATCGCCGCGACCAGGTAGGCGTCCAACTCCTCCATCCGGACCGGCCGCACGAACGGGTCGGCCGCACAGAGCGCCGGGCCGTCCAGCGCCATCAACGGCTGGTCGGCCCGGACATCGCGCGCGGTCCCCCAGCCCGGTTCCAGCCGCTGCCACAGCGGCAGCACCAATTCGGCCCGGCCCACCAGCGAGGAACATCGGCGTGGCGCGCTGAGCGCCTTGTCGGCGAAAGCCGACACGTCATCGGCACTGCCGCGCAACGGAATCAGATTCGCCCCGGAGTAGCACAGGGATTCGGCCGGGTTGCGGCGCGTCCACAGCTCGCCACCGATCGCATTGGGGTCCACACCGAAATCGAGCACCCGGCAGGCCACCATGCACGACGCGACCGGATCCGATTCGAGCACCACCCGCACCGCATCGAGGTCGCGAACCACCGACACCTGTCGGTCGTCAGTGACACGTGACAGCGGTGGAGCCGACATTCGGGACTCTTTCTGGGCCAGCCGGATCAGGTGACCCCGCTCACAGGGCCGAACTTCAGCTTACGGTGACAACCGGCGGTCCGGAGGAAGTTCCTGCGGCCTCGGACTCCTCGGCGATGCGCATGGCCTCTTCGATCAGCGTCTCGACGATCATCGCCTCCGGCACCGTCTTGATCACCTCGCCCTTGACGAAGATCTGCCCCTTGCCGTTCCCCGAGGCCACGCCGAGGTCGGCCTCGCGCGCCTCGCCGGGTCCGTTGACGACGCAGCCCATCACCGCGACGCGCAACGGGATCTCCATGCCCTCCAGACCCGCGGACACCTCGTTGGCGAGTTTGTAGACGTCCACCTGGGCACGCCCGCAGGACGGGCAGGACACGATCTCCAGGCCCCGCGGACGCAGGTTCAGCGACTCCAGGATCTGGTTGCCGACCTTGATCTCCTCGATCGGCGGCGCCGACAGCGACACCCGGATGGTGTCACCGATGCCCTTGGACAGCAGCGCGCCGAAGGCCACCGCGGACTTGATGGTGCCCTGGAAGGCCGGCCCGGCCTCGGTGACACCGAGGTGCAGCGGGTAATCGCATCGCTCGGCCAGTTGCTCGTAGGCGGCCACCATGATCACCGGATCGTTGTGCTTGACGCTGATCTTGATATCGCCGAAGCCGTGTTCCTCGAACAGGGAGGCCTCCCACAGCGCCGATTCGACCAGCGCCTCCGGGGTGGCCTTGCCGTACTTCTTCATCAGGCGGGGGTCGAGCGAGCCGGCGTTGACCCCGATGCGGATCGGGATGTTCGCGGCCGCAGCCGCTTTCGCGACCTCTTTGACCCGGCCGTCGAACTCCTTGATATTGCCCGGGTTGACCCGAACCGCGGCGCAGCCTGCGTCGATGGCGGCAAAGATGTACTTGGGCTGGAAGTGGATGTCGGCGATGACCGGGATGTTGGCCTTCTTGGCGATCGCCGGCAGCGCATCGGCATCCTCCTGCCGCGGGCAGGCCACGCGCACGATATCGCAGCCCGACGCGGTCAATTCGGCGATCTGCTGCAGCGTCGCGTTGATGTCGTGGGTCTTGGTGGTGCACATCGACTGCACCGCGATCGGATACTCGCTGCCGACACCGACATCCTTGACCATCAGCTGACGGGTCTTGCGGCGTGGGGCCAGCGTGGGCGGTGGCGGGGCGGGCATGCCCAGACCGATGGACGTCATATGGATCGTCTCCTACTGGCTGTGCAGATCTACTGGAAAAGTCGGATGGGATTGACCAGGTCCGCGGTCACGGTCAACAACATGTAGCCGACCACGAACACCAGCACGACATAGGTGGCGGGCATCAGCTTGAGATAGTTGACCGGCCCCGCGGCGACTTTGCCACGGGCCGCCCGAATCATATTGCGGATCTTTTCGTACGTGGCGATCGCGATGTGGCCGCCGTCGAACGGCAACAGCGGGATCAGGTTGATCGCACCCAGGACGAAGTTGAGTTGCGCGAGGAAGAACCAGAACGCCACCCACAGCCCGTGATCGACGGTGTCGCCACCGATGATCGAGGCGCCCACCACCGAGATCGGCGTCTCCGGGTCGCGTTCGCCGCCGCCGATGGCGTCCACCAGGGCACCGATCTTGGTGGGGATCTTGGCCAGCGCCTTGCCGAGTTCGACGGCGAGATCCCCGGTGAACGCGAAGGTGGCCGGGATCGCCGACAGCGGGTTGTAGTGGGTGGGACCTGGGGGCAGCGCGGCGCTGACGCCGATGGCGCCCACGGTTTCGGGGGTCTCGGCCTCGGTCGAGGTGAAGCGCTGGGTCTGCGCGACGTCCACGACGGTGGACAGCCGCTGTCCGTCACGCTCGTAGACGACCTGCACGGGCCCGTCGAGCTGGCGGATGGCGGCCGCCATATCGGCGAACGTCGCCACATCGGTGTCGCCGACCTTGACGATCGTGTCACCGCCCTGGATGCCGGCCAGCGCGGCAGGACCCGGCCCGGGCTGCGGGCACGGACCGTAGGGATCCTCCCCGCCCTTGGCGACCTGCGGTGCCACACAAGCGGTTTCACCGACGATCGCGGTGGTCGGCGGATGCAGGTTGGGCAGGCCCCAGATGATGGCGATGGAGTAGATGAGGACCAGCCCGATGATGAAGTTCATCGCCGGACCGGCGAACAGCACCGCGACGCGCTTCCACACCTTCTGCTTGTACATCGCGTAAGGGCGGTCCTCGGGTGCCATCTCCTCCACCGAGGTCATCCCCGCGATATCGCAGAAACCGCCCAGTGGGACCGCCTTGACGCCGTACTCGGTGCTGCCGAGCTTGTTGGGCCGATGCGTCGACCACAGCGTGGGCCCGAAGCCCACGAAATAGCGACGCACCTTCATTCCGGTGGCCCTGGCCACCCACATGTGGCCGCATTCGTGCAGAGCCACCGATACCAGGATGGCCAGCGCGAACGCCACGATGCCGAACGCGAACATCATCGGCTTGCTACTACCTCCCGGTCAACGGCACTGCGGGCCCGGTCGCGGGCCCAGTCCTGCGCGTCAAGTATTTCTTCCACGGTAGCGGGTTCGGCCGCCCATTGATCTGCGGCGTGCAGCACATCGGCGATGGTGCGCACGATCGCCGGGAACTTCAGCCGGCCCGCCAGGAACGCCTCGGCAGCCTCTTCGTTGGCGGCGTTGTAGACGGCGGTCAGGCTGCCGCCCCGCCGGCCGGCCTCGCGGGCGAGGTTCACCGCCGGGAACACCGCGTCGTCCAGCGGCTCGAATGTCCAGGTCGACGCCGTCGTCCAGTCACAGGCCGTGGCGGCGCCGGGCACCCGTTGCGGCCAGCCCAGCGCCAGCGCGATGGGCAGCCGCATATCGGGCGGGCTGGCCTGCGCGATGGTCGAACCATCGGTGAAGGTCACCATGGAGTGCACGATCGACTGGGGGTGCACGACCACGTCGATGCGGTCGTAGTCGATACCGAACAGCAGATGCGTCTCGATGAGCTCAAGTCCCTTGTTGACCAGCGACGCCGAGTTCAGAGTGTTCATCGGGCCCATCGACCAGGTCGGATGCGCGCCGGCCTGGTCGGGGGTGACGGCCTCCAGGTCCGCGGCGGCCCAGCCCCGGAACGGCCCTCCCGAGGCGGTCAGCACCAGCCGGGCGACCTCATCGGCGCTGCCCGACCGCAGACACTGCGCCAGCGCCGAATGTTCGGAGTCGACCGGCACGATCTGCCCGGGCGCGGCGGCCCTGAGCACCAGCGGCCCGCCCGCGACCAGTGACTCCTTGTTCGCCAGCGCCAATCGGGCGCCGCTGTGCAGCGCGGCCAGCGTCGGCTTGAGTCCGAGCGCACCGACCAGCGCGTTGAGCACCACATCGGCCTCGGTCTCCTCGACGATGCGGGTGGCCGCCTGCTCTCCGATATGGGGTACATCGCCGAGCTGGTCGGCGGCCCGCGGGTCGGCGACGGCGATGTTCGTCACCCCGGTCTGCGCCCGCTGCGCGGCAAGCACATCGGGGTTGCCGCCTCCGGCGGCCAGCCCGACCAGTTCGAACCGGTCCGGGTTGGCGGCGATGACCTCGAGCGCCTGGGTGCCGATGGAACCGGTGCTGCCCAGGATCAGGACGCGACAGCGTGCGGCGGGAGAACTCACCGGTTCATTGTGCCCCTTTTTGCGGCCGGACCCATCCGGACGCACGGTTGCGCCGAATGAGGTGTGTAAGGCGAAACGGGCATGGCATTGGGCCGGCCCGCCAACAAGGAAGTTGAGCCATATGACTCTCACACCCAATCGGATCGCCGTTGTCGGGTTCGCCGCGGTGGCAGCGCTGGGGCTGTCCGCCTGTTCGGGCGGAAGTTCGTCCACCGAAAGCAGTGCCAGCGAGGCCAGCTCGTCGGTCTCCTCCATGACCTCGTCGATGGCGCCGGAGACCACGAGCTCCGCTGCAGCCGCGCCCGCAGGCGCGTTGATCGGTACCGGATGCGCCGCCTACGCCGAGCAGGTGCCGACCGGCCCCGGCTCGGTCACCGGCATGGCCGCAGATCCGGTCACCGTCGCCGCATCCAACAACCCCGTGCTCACGACGCTGACGCAGGCCCTGTCCGGCCAGCTGAACCCCGACGTCAACCTGGTCGACACCCTCAACGGCGGCGAGTTCACCGTCTTCGCACCGACCGATGACGCGTTCGCCAAGATCGACCCGGCCACCATCGAGACGCTGAAGACCGACTCCGAGCTGCTGACCTCGATCCTGACCTACCACGTGGTGCCGGGCCAGGCGAGCCCCGACCAGGTGGCCGGTGACCACGAGACCGTGCAGGGCGAGTCGGTGACCGTCACCGGCGCCGGTGACGACCTCAAGGTCAACGACGCCGGCCTGGTGTGCGGTGGCGTGCAGACCGCCAACGCCACCGTCTACATGATCGACACGGTGCTGATGCCCCCGGCAGCCTGAGCCGCACTGCCCGGGTGACCCGATGAGCCGGCGGGGCAGCCTTTTCCCCGACCTGGCTGCCCCGCCTCATCGGAACCCCTCCCTCCCCAACCAGAAGCCACGACGATCAAAGAAGGATCACCTCGATGAATTTCTCGATGAACACCCAGAAGATCGCCGGCGTCGCATGTGCCGCGGCGGCCGCCTCCGGCCTCCTGTTCGCCTCGACCGGCGTCGCGAACGCCGAACTCGTCGGCCCCGGCTGCGCCGCCTACGCCGCACAGAACCCGGAGGGCCCGGCCTCGGTGACCGGTATGGCCATGGATCCGGTCGCCGTCGCGGCATCGAACAACCCGATGCTCAAGACGCTGACCCAGGCCCTTTCCGGTCAACTGAACCCCAACGTCAACCTGGTCGACACGCTCAACGCCGCGCCGTCGCTGACGGTGTTCGCGCCCACCGACGAGGCGTTCGCGAAGATCGACCCGGCCACCATCGAGACGCTGAAGACGGATTCGGCTCTGCTGACCAGCATCCTGACCTATCACGTGGTCGAGGGACAGGCCAGCCCCGAGCAGGTCGTCGGCATGCACAAGACCATGCAGGGCGCCGAGGTGAACGTCACCCACGCGGCCATGATGGGTATGCCCGCCAATCTCAAGGTCAACGACGCGTCAGTGGTGTGCGGTGGCGTGCAGACCGCCAACGCCACCGTCTACCTCATCGACACGGTGCTGATGCCCCCCATGTGATCGCCCTCCGTCGACACCAGCCCGGCCGTTTCCACGGCCGGGCTGGTTCGTTGGTCTGCCATCCAAAAGCGTTGTGGTGACGAATAACTCACATGACGACTCTGATCGCGATCGGCTTCCTCGGCGGTCTCATCACCGGTATCTCACCGTGCATCCTGCCGGTGCTGCCGGTGATCTTCTTCTCCGGTACCCAGGCCGGGAGCCCCGCAGCCGCCGAGCCCGGCGCCGTGGTTACCGCACCCGCGCTGTCATCGCGACTGCGGCCCTACCTCGTGATCGCCGGCCTGGTGCTGAGCTTCAGCACCGTCACCCTCGTCGGTTCGGCCCTGCTGTCATGGGTGCACCTGCCCCAGGACACCATCCGCTGGGTGGCACTGGTGGCACTCGTCGCGATCGGCCTCGGCCTGATCTTCCCGCAGTTCGAGGCGCTGTTGGAGAAACCGTTCTCCCGGTTGCCCCAGAAGCAGTTCGGCTCCGGTAACGGAGGTTTCGGCCTCGGGTTGGCGTTGGGCGTGCTGTACGTGCCGTGTGCCGGTCCGGTACTGGCCGCGATCGTGGTCGCCGGTGCCACGGGCACGATCGGGGCCGACATCATCGCCTTGACCCTGGCCTTCGCGGTCGGGGCGGCCCTGCCACTGCTGTTCTTCGCCCTGGCCGGGCGGCGGGTGGCCGAACGAGTCGCCGCGTTCCGCCGCCGGCAGCGCGAAATCCGGTTGTTCGCAGGCGTGGTCACGATCCTGCTGGCGGTGGCGCTGGTGTTCAACCTGCCCGCGGTGCTGCAGCGCGCGATCCCCGACTACACCGCCGCCCTGCAGGAGCAGGTGGGGGGCGAGGAGACGCTGCGCGAACAGCTCAACCTGGGTGGTCTGGTCAACGAGCAGAACGCCGAGCTCTCGAACTGCACCAACGGCGCACCCGAACTGGAAAGCTGCGGAACCGCACCGGATATCAGGGGCATCACCACGTGGCTCAACACCCCCGGCGGTGCACCCGTCGACCTGAAGTCCCTGCGCGGCAAGGTCGTCCTGATCGACTTCTGGGCGTACTCCTGCATCAACTGCCAGCGGGCGACACCTCATCTGGTCGACTGGTACGACGCCTACCGTGATCGCGGTTTCGAGGTGATCGGCGTGCACACACCCGAGTACGCGTTCGAGAAGGTCCAGGCCAACGTCGTCAGCGGCGCGAAGGACCTCGGCATCACCTATCCCATCGCGATGGACAACGCGTTCTCGACGTGGACCAACTACCGCAACCGCTACTGGCCCGCGCACTATCTGATCGACAAGCAAGGCGTGGTGCGGCACATCAAATTCGGCGAAGGCGACTACGCCACCACCGAAAGGTTGATCCGGCAGCTGCTTACCGACGGTGACGAGGCGGCCCTGCCTGCCGCGACCGAACGCTCGGACAGCACCCCGACGGCGCCCACCACCCCGGAGACGTACTTCAGCGTGGGCAAGGTCGTGAACTACGGCGGTACCGGCGTGTACGACGAGGGCACCCACACCTACGACTTCCCCGCCCGATTGGCCGAGGACCGCTTCGCCCTGCGCGGGCCGTGGGCACTGGACTACCAGGGGATCACCGCTCAGTCCGACGGTGCCGCGATCAAGCTGAACTACCACGCCCGCAACGTCTATCTCGTGGTCGGCGGCACCGGCACCGTGCGGGTCACCCGCGACGGCGTCAGCACCGAGCTGGCGGTCAGCGGTCCGCCCAACATGCGCCAGATCATCGCCGACGACAACGACGGCGCGGGCACCGTCGACGTGTCGTTCAGCGAGGGCCTGCAGGCTTTTTCGTTTACCTACGGATGAGTCACCGGAAGCGGCTGATGATCTTCTCGGCGAACCGCAGCGTGGCGCTCCGCTGATCCTCGGCGGCATGTGCAGCAGCCCATGGAGCAACCATGACGGCGGTGATACCGGCGTCCTCGGCCCGCCGATACAACTCCACCGACGGCGGATCCAGCAGCGCGAGCAGCACGTCGAAGGGCTCGTCGGCGCGCCCGTACTCGCGGCGCAACGCGGTGAGCCGATCGACATGGCGCACCGCTTGCTCCAGCACGTAGGCGGTGCCGATCCAGCCGTCGCACAGCCGGGCGGCCCGGCGCAGCGCCGCCTCGGACTCACCACCGCACAGGATCGGCACCGGCGCGGGCGGATGAGGCTCCAGCATCAACTCCGGAACCCGATAGTGCTCGCCGCTCCAGGACACCCAGCCGCCCTGCCACAGTGCCCGAAGCGCCGGGATCATCTCGTCGAGCCGCGTGCCGCGGGTCGAAAAGTCCTGCCCCATCAGCTCGTATTCCTCGCGCATCCAGCCCACCCCGACACCGAGGGACACCCGGCCCGCGGATACCTCCGCGGCCGTCGCCACCACCTTGGCGACCTCCAGCAGCGGCCGCGCGGGCGCCACATAGATTGCGTTGGAGAAGCGCAGCCTCGTCGTCAGTGCCGCCATCGCCCCGATCAGCACCCAGGAGTCCGGCCACGCGGTGTCGGGCGCCCAGCCCGGTTTCCCGCTCTCGGAGGGATAGGGCGACGTCAGCTCCCTCGGGTAGATCATGTGGTCCGCGCAGATCACGCCGTCGAACTCGGCCTCGTCGAGCAGCTGGGCCAGTTTCAGCGCCTGCCGGGCGGGCATGAACGGTGTCCCGCTCCAGAATTGCACGTCAGTTGACTCCCGGCGGGATGCCGGCCTCGCGCTTACCGAGCAGCGAATGCCGCTTGCCGTAGCACAGGTAGACCACCACCCCCAGCGCCATCCAGGCGGCGAACCGCACCCAGGTCAGGCCGGTGAGATTCAGCATCAGCCACAGGCAGGCCACGATCGAGGCGATCGGCAGCAGCGGCACCCACGGCACCCGGAACCCGCGTTTGAGGTCGGGGCGCGTACGACGCAGCACGATCACCCCGGCCGAGACGAGCACGAAGGCGAACAGTGTGCCGACGTTGACCATCTCCTCCAGCTTGCCCACGGGGAAGACCGACGCCGCGATGGCGATCAGCACCGCGACCAGCACGGTGATGCGCACCGGCGTGCCGTGCTCACCGGTGCGTGCCAGCGGCCGCGGCAACAAGCCGTCCCGCGACATCGCGAACAGCACCCGCGACAGGCCCAGCATCAGCACCATCACCACCGTGGTCAGGCCCGCCAGCGCACCGATCGAGATCATCTTGGCGGCCCAGCCCACCCCGTTGAGTTCGAACGCGGTCGCCAGGTTGGGGTGTCCGTCGCCGGCCTCTCGAAGTTCCAGATACGGGGCCATGCCCGCGAGGACGATGGCGACGGCCACGTAGAGCACCGTGACGATGGCCAGCGACGCCAGGATGCCCTTGGCGACATCGCGCTGCGGGTCCTTGGTCTCCTCGGCGGTGGTGGCCACCACGTCGAAGCCGATGAACGCGAAGAACACGATGGAGGCCCCGGCCAGCAGACCGTAGACACCGTAATGACTGCCGGCCGCCCCCGTCAGCAGGGAGAAGACCGACTGGTCCAGGCCCGAGCCGGTCGCCTCGGTGCCGGACTCGGCGGGCGGGATGAACGGGTCGTAGTTGGCCATCTTGATGTAGAAGGCGCCGACGATCACCACCAGCAGCACGACGGCGACCTTGATCGCGGTGATCACCAGACTGACGTGGGAGGACAGCTTGGTACCCATGACCAGCAGGCTGGCCACCACCGCGACGATCAGCAGGGCGCCCCAGTCGACGTTCAGCGGCCCGACCTCGGCGATGCCGCCGGAGAACCCGAACACCGTGCCCAGATAACTCGACCACCCCTTGGCGACCACGGCCGCACCGATGGCGAATTCCAGGATCAGGTCCCAGCCGATGATCCAGGCGACGAACTCGCCGAAGGTGGCATAGGAGAAGGTGTAAGCGCTGCCGGCCACCGGAACCGTGGACGCGAACTCGGCGTAGCAGAGCGCGGCCAGCCCGCAGGTGACCGCGGCGAGCAGAAACGACACGGATATCGCCGGCCCGGTGATGTTGGCGGCGGTCGACGCGGTGACCGTGAAGATGCCCGCACCCACCACGACCGACACCCCGAACACGGTGAGGTCCCACCATGTCAGGTCTTTGCGGAGCCGGGTTCCCGGTTCGTCGGTATCGGCGATCGACTGTTCGACCGATTTCCTGCGCCAACTGGTCATCACGCTCGCAAGGTACCCACTGGCGGCCCGTTCTCATGCCCCATCGGGCGATATCGCTGCGGTATGTCAGAATGGCCGCAGTAATCCGGGCATTCGCGTGAGGAGCAACCGTGGGCAAGACCGAGGTCGAGCGCTACAACGGCGTCGACGTGGAAGACGTGCCGTCGGCGAAATGGGGCTGGTCCACCGAGAACCCGCGCGTCCTGCACCTCATCGGCATCTTCTCGGCGCTGCTACTTGTCGCCATGACCCACGGCAATCACGTCGGGCATGTCGAGGACATCTTCCTCATCGTCTTCGCGGTGATGATTCTCGGCATCGTGGCGCGGGACTGGATCGCGCGTAGCCGGGGCTGGTACCGCTAGCCCGCACCGCACCGAAACGCCCCGGAACCTCGGACAGGTTTGCGGGGCGGATCTTTTTGTTTCGTTGCGCCACTAGCGGACGGCGGTGAGATCCGGTCCGTCCGCCGGGTACCAGAGCGCGCAGCTGTGGAACTGTTCGACGGCGCCGACCGTGGCGGTGGTGACTCCGGCCGCGGCCAGTGCGTGCGTCTTGAAAGCCCGTGCGGCGGGGCTGAGCCGGTACTGCGTGCGATCGACGCGGTAGCCGACATCGGCGGTGGCGCAGTCGCCCCACATGGTCACTTCGGCGGTGCCGCGCTTGAGTGCGCCGGTCACATGGCGGCGCAGCCCACGATCAGATTCGAACAACCGGGCGGGCACGGCCAGGGCGGCGGGCTCGGCGGGCAGGTCCTCGGCGTCACGTCCGGCGACATAGGTGGACACGCCGAGAATCTCCAGCGGCCGCACGTCGCAGGAGGCCGGGACGACGACACTGACTTTCCATCCCGCCCGGACCCGGTCATAGAGCCAGCCACCCGCTCCGGCAACCACATCGGCCGCATCCGTGGTCACCACCGTCAGGTCGTAGGACAGCAGAGTGGTGGCCGATGCGCGCACCCCCACGCCTCGGCGCTCGCCGAACAGCTGACGCTCATCGGGCCGGATCGAGTTGGCTTTCACGCGGGACGTCTCCTTCGCAAACCTGAACTGGGCGGAGTCGGCAGGGCCGTGCCACACAGCGTGACATTTAATCGGGAATCTGTAAAGCTCTCGGAATGACGCTCTACGCCGGACGCGGGCCGCTGAGCCGTGATCCCGCCGGCTGGTTCTTTCCCTCGATACCGGACGAACTCGTCTTCATCGAACCGCATCCCCGTCGGGTGCAGGCGGTGCTCAACGGACGCACGGTGATCGACACCGAGACCGCCCTGATGGTGCACCGCCGCGACCACCCGCTCAGCTATGCCTTTCCCGTCGCCGAGATCGACGGACTGCCCACCGAAGCGGTACCGGAGAAGCCGGGATACGTGCGGGTGCCCTGGGACGCCGTGGACAGCTGGATCGAGGAGGGGCGCACCCTGGTGCACTACCCGCCGAATCCCTACCACCGGGTGGACTGTCTGCCCACCAATCGGGGTCTGCGGGTCAGCGTCGGCGGCACCGTGCTGGTGGACACCACCGACACCGTGATCGTGTACGAGACCTCGCTGGCGCCACGACTGTACGTCGATCCGGCCGCGGTGCGCACCGATCTGCTGCGCCGCAGCGAGACCACCAGTTACTGCAATTACAAGGGTTACGCGACCTACTGGTCGGCGGTCGTCGGCGAGCAGGTCTTCGCCGATGTGGCGTGGAGCTACGCCGACACCCTGCCGGAATCGGTTGCCATCAAAGGCTTTCTCAGCTTCGACGACACGCGCACCGATATCCTCGCCGAGCTGCCCGTTGGCGGCAACGGCGACTGCGGTTGCGCCACCTGAGTTTTCACCACACGAGAAAGGCACCCTGTTGGGCATCGTCACCACCAGTTCGGAAACCGCGTTCACCCAATCCGCGGAAGCCATCTACGATTTCGTCACCAACCCGGCCAACTGGGCCAAGACCTACCCGGGCGGACCGCGTATCACCGGTGTGCGGGAGACGTTGCCGCTGAGAGTCGGTGACACCTGGCAGGAGGCCCACCCCACCGAGGACAGGGTGTTCACCTGGCAGCTGGCGATCGCCACCCGGCCGCGGATGTGGGTGTTCAGTTCGGTGGGCCGCCTCGGCACCGACTACGACGGCAACGGCGGATTCGAGGGCCGGATGACCATCGAATATCACTTCAGCCGACCCGATCCCGGCGTCACGCTGTTCGCGCGGACCATGACCATCGAAGCGTATCGCGATGCGCCGATGGGTGACGGGTTCTTCCGGATCGTCAACCCGTCCCACATCGACGCCTATCACGCCGCGGTGGCCCGCGAGCTCGACGCGCTCAGCTGAGCGCCAGGGCGCGGCGCAGTGCCGCGGCGTGGCGGTCGAGCATCTGCCTGCTGAGCTCCCAACCCGGGACCAGCGAGTCGAATCCGTGGCAGGTGCCCGGGACCACGTGCAGTTCGGTCGGCACCCCCGCCCACATCAGCCGCAGTGCGTAGTCGACGGCCTCATCGCGCAGCGGGTCGAGCTCGGAGCAGCTGATGAAGGCCGGCGCCAGACCGGTCAGGTCGGTGGACCGGGCAGGCACCGCACCGGCCGGGGGGCGTTCACCGGCCAGGTAGTGGCGCCACATCAATTCCGCTGCCGGACCGTCGAATCCGGGCGTATGGGTGAACTCCTGCTTGGACGGGGTAAGGCCGTCATCGAGCACCGGTTGGTGCAGCAACTGGAATCGGAGCGGCGGCGCGGACCCGGCGGCGGCGCATTGCGCCAGCCCGGCGGCCAGCGCTCCCCCGGCGCTGCTGCCCGCGACCGCCAGCCGATCGGTGGCCACTCCCCAGTGCGCTGCGTTGTCCGCCGTCCAGTGCAGTACCGCCAGCGCATCGTCGAACCCCGCCGGATACGGATGCTCCGGGGCCAGTCGGTAGTCCACCGAGATTACCGTGACGGCGGCGCGGCGCGCCAGCTCCAGGCACTGCAGATGATCGGTGTCCAGATTTCCCAGCACGAACGCACCGCTGTGGCAGTAGACCACCGCACCCCGGGCGCCGCCCCGGTAGATGCGCACCGGCACCTCCTCGCAGGCCACCGTGTCCTCGATATCCACGCCGGCGGTGTCCAGTTGGGCGGCGCTGTCGGCGCGGCGCTGATTCAGGAAGGCGCGCACCGCCGGCAGCAGCTCTTCGGACAGGTCGGTGCGGGCCGCGACCAGGTGCCGTAGCGCCGGATCCAACCGGTGGATGATATCCATCCCGGTCAACCGATCCGCAGGATCTGGCCGCCATCGATCACCAGCTCCGAACCGGTGATGAACGACGCCTGGGCCGACACCAGGAACGCCACGGCGTCGGCCACCTCGGTCGGGGTGCCCAGCCGACCCGCGGTGGAGGTATCGGCCAGCCGGGCCTGGGTGCGTTCATCGAGCATGGGGGTGGCGATCGGGCCGGGGAACACCGCGTTGACCCGAATACCCGTCGGTGCGAGTTCGACCGCGACGGCCTGGGTGAGCCCGCGCAGCGCCCACTTCGACGAGCCGTAGGCGGCATGATTCGGGAACGGCCGGATCGCGCTGGTGCTGCAGGTGTTGACGATCGCGGCACCTTTGGCGCCGGTCAGGTGCGGCAGCGCGGCCCGGATGCCGAGGAACGGGCCGAGACAGTTGACCCGCCAGCTGTTTTCGAATCCGGCGGCGGTCTCGTCGGCGAGGGCGGCCCGGTGCAGTACCCCGGCGTTGTTCACCAGGGCGCTCAACGCGCCGAAGCGTTCGACGGTCGCGGCGACGACGGCGTTCCACTGCGCCTCGGAGGTCACATCGAGCTCCAGAGCGATGACGTTGCCACCGTACGCTGCTGTGCTGCTGCGCAATTCGTCGAGTAGCAGATCACAGGCCGCCACCCGGAACCCGTCGGCGTGCAGCCGGGCGACGATCGCCGCACCTTGTCCCCGGGCCGCTCCGGTCACCAGCGCCACCGGTGGGGTCATGACTGGGCCTCGCTCAGGTGTGCGGCTGCGCCGCGGCGCAGCGCCTGGGATTCCGATGTCAGCGTGATCATCCGGAAACCGAGCTCGGCCATGGCCTTTCCGGGCTTGCCCGCTCCGGCGTGGATACCGGCGACCAGTCCGGCAGCGGCGGCGGTGTCCTGGATCTCTGCCACCGCCGCGTGCACGTCGGGGTGGGTCCAGGCGTCGGCGAGCCGGTGGCCCATGGAGATGGCCAGGTCGGCGGGCCCGACGTAGACACCCGTCAGGCCCGGCACCGCGCAGATCTCGTCGAGCGCGGCCAACCCCCGCACGGTTTCGATCATCACGTAGACGTCGGCGGCGGCCTCCAGCGCGGCGGTGTCGACGCCCAGGGAGGCCCGCAGCGGCCCGAAGCTGCGCACACCGGCCGGGGCGTAGCGGGTGGCGGCCACCGCGGTGGCGGCCTGGTCCGCCGATTCGACCATGGCGATGATCACCGCGTCGGCACCCGCGTCGAGCACCCGGCCGATCGGCGCCGGGGCGGCCGACGGCAACCGCACGGCCGTGGCGATCGGCACGTGCTCGAGGCGGCGCAGCAACAGCGCGACGTCGGCGTCGTCGAGATAGCCGTGCTGGACGTCGAATCCGACGTAGTCGTAGCCGGCCTGGGCGAATTCCTCGGGCCCGATGATGGTCGGCCCGACCACCCAGCCGCCCCAGATGTGCTCCTTGGCCGCCAGCACGTCCTGCAGGCGGCTCACGCGACGATCGCGATCTTGACCCGCTTCGGGTCGGGCCGGCAGGCCTGTTCGAAGGCGGCCTGTGCCTCATCGGGGCCGAAGAAGTGCGTCAGGTAGTCGGGCAGCAGCTGCGGGTGCCGGCCGGCGAACGCGTCGGCGGCGGCCAGTACCCGCCGGCGTTCCAGCGTCACACCGGATTTCAGGGTCAGATTGTTGCGCAGCATGGTGCGCATGCTGATCGGGTAGCTGTCGTCATCGGGCACCCCGAAGTAGAACACCGTCGCGCCGAACGCGGCGGCGTCGAGAGCGTGGTTGAGGGTGGCGACCTGATGCCCGACCGTCTCGACGACGACGTCGAACTTGTCGGTGACGTGGCGGACCCACCGATCGCTGGTCGCGCGGACCACCTCGTCGACACCGAACGCCGGGCCGAGCGTCTCGCGGTCGACCGGGTCGACACCGGTGACGTGGGCGGCGCCGGCGGCCTTGACCACGTAGGAGAACAGCAGTCCGATCGAGCCCTGCCCGATGACCGCGACCCGTTTGCCGGTCAGGTCGCCGAGTTGCTCGACGGCGTAGAGCACGCAGGCCAACGGTTGCAGCCCGATGGCGTGCTGCGGTGTCAGATCTGGCCGGTACCGGGACAATCCGTCACCGTCTGCCACCACCTGGGCCTGCAGCCCGTCGAACCCGGAGGCCCAGCCGACCACCCGGTCCCCCACCGCGTGCGCCGGGTGGGCACTGACCAGTACCTCACCGGCGATCTCGTGGATCGGGAAGCCATCCATCTCGGCGGCGCAGCATCCGGTGTCGCCGGGCAGCTTCCCCTGCGCTCCCCGGAAACCGGGCAGGTCGCTACCGCAGATCCCGGCGGCCAGGAAGCGCAGCAGCACCTGTCCGTCGGCCAGTCGCTGCGGATCGGGCTCGGGCAGGTCGGCGCGCTCGAATGTGAACGGCGCGACCAGTCGGTAACTCCACATCTAGACCTCCACCGGGATGTTATTCCAACCCCACTGGAAACTCGATGGTGGCCGCGACGCACGCTCGGTGCGGATGCGGTACTCGGGAACCCGTTTCAACCATTCCTGGATCATGATGGTCACCTCCAGTCGCGCCACGTGCACACCGAGGCAGAAATGCTGGCCGTGCCCGAAGGACAGCAGCCGTTCGATCGGCCGGTTCCAGATGAACGCGTCCGGCTCCGGGTACTCGCGTTCGTCGCGGGCCGCCGAGGCCATCAACGCGATGATGCGCTGGCCGGGATTGATGGTGGTGCCGTGAATCTCATACGGGCGCCGGGCCGTTCGGGCGAACCACTGGGCCGGCGCGGTGTAGCGCAGGATCTCCTCCCGCGCGATCGGCACGTTGCCGTCCAGGTCGGCGCGCACCTCGGCGAGCTGATCGGGATGCTCGGCGAGTTGCCACAGACCGGTCGCGGTGATCTTGGGGACCGTCTCGGTGCCACCGATGAAGACGCCCAGCATCTGGGTGGCGGCCTCGGTGTCACTGAAACCGGAGCCATCGGGCAGCACGAAGTTGATCAGACTGTCGGCGATCGGGACACTGCCGTCGGCGCCTTCCACCCGGCGCCGCTCGATGATCGGTGTGAGGTAGGACAGGTAACCCGGCCGGGAATTGGCGACCTCGACGCCCTCCCCCGGCTGCGCCAGACTGCCCGCATTGACGGTGGCGAGCACCTCGGGAGCCAGTTCGACTGGCAGTCCGACGAACTCACACACCATCGCGGCCGCGACGTGCCCTCCGTAGTCCTGGGTCAGGTCGAAGGTGCCGCGAGGCAGCAACTCGTCGAGTCGTTCGTTGGCCAGCGTCCGGATCCGGTCGCCGAGCTTGGCCGCCGACCGTGGCCGGAACTGCGACGAGGTGCAGCGCCGCACGTTCTCGTAGATGGGCGAATCGAAGTTCGCGTGAAACGGCATGGGGTGCAGCGGCGGATCGTCGACCGGGCCGGTGTTGTGGTGTTCCAGCACGGCCGCGGACGGCAGCGTGCTCTCCGACGCCACGAAGGTGCCGTCGGTGAGCCGCAGCGCCTCCCAGATGTCGGCGAACCGGGACAGCGCGTAGGTGTCCCACTGCGGCAGGAAGTAGACCGGATGCTCGTCGCGCAGTACCTGGTAGTACGGCAGTGGGTCGGCCATCACGGCCGGGTCGAACGGATCGTACGAAAAGTTCGACATCGCAGTGTCTTTCACTGCAGTGGGGACGCCGGTAGTGCGGCCAGGATCGAGTCCTCCCAGCCGTCGCGCAGCGCGGGCGCCACGGACATCCAGGTGACGATCTCCGCGGGTGGGGCGTCCTTCCAGGACGGATAGTGGTTCTCGAAACAGTCCCACCCGCCGTCCAGCGCCCAGTAATGGATGACCTCGTTGAACCGAAAGGTGGTGGTGAACGATCCGAGCCAGCGCTTGCCGGTGCTTTCCGACCACGGCACGTAGAGGCGTTCCAGTTCCCGGATGTAATCGTCCTGCTTGCCGGGCTTGGTCTGCATGACCTCCTGGATCACCAGCTCGGCGGTGAAGCGTTCCTCCCGCAACTGTGCGAGGTTGCGGTTCTGCGGTGCGGCATACATGATCCGGCCCTCGCCGTGCGCGCCGATCCCGGACAGGTAGGCCGCCCATGCGGTGGCGGCGGCGGCGTGGCTGCCGCCGCGGGCCTGCGCCTTGCCGATCCTTGCATAGTCGGCGAACGCGTCGATCTCCCAGATGATGGTGACCTGGGGCCAGTGCCCGTCGTAGGGCGTCGCCTCCCACAGCGCGAACAACCGGGCTCCCAGTTGCTCCATCATCGGCTGATAAATGCCGGTGAAGCGTTCGCTGAACTCATCGCTGCCACCGCTGCCCAGCTCGATGGTCTCGTGCAAGTACAGCAGTGTGTGGCGGTGGTATTTACGCACCCAGCGAGCGTGACATTTGAGCCGTGTTTTGTAAAGGCGCGGCAGTCGAGTCGGCTATCGTGAACCCATGACCATCCAGCCGTTGGCCAACGGGTTCTGCTTCGGCGAGGGCGCACGCTGGTTCGAGGGCCTGGTCTGGTTCTCCGACATGCTCGGCGAGGCCGTGCACACCGTCACGTTGCACGGTGAGATGTCGACCCTGCCGCTGCCCGGCCATGCGCCGTCCGGACTGGGGTTCCGGCCGGACGGTACCTTGCTGATCGCGTCCACCCGGCGGCGCGAGATCCTGGCCTATGACGGTGAATCCGTTTCGGTGCTGGCCGATGTCGCCGATCTGGTGCCCGCGGACCTCGGCGATATGGTCGTCGACTCCGCAGGACGGGCGTACATCGGGTCGCAGGCCCGTGAGGGCGGCGTGATCGTCCGGCTGGACCTCGATGACCGGGTGTCGGTGGTCGCCGAGGATCTCAACTTCCCCAACGGCATGGTGATCACCCCCGACGGCACCTTCGTGGTCGCCGAGTCGACCGCGCGGCGCCTGAGCGCGTTCACCCTCGCCGACGACGGCGCCCTGCACGATCGGCGGGTGTTCGCCGAGGGGTTGGACGGCCCACCCGACGGGCTGGCCGTGGACGCCGATGGTGGCGTGTGGGCGGCGATGACCCTGGCGCATGCGTTCGAGCGCATCACCCCCGAGGGCGTCACCGACCGCATCGACATGGCCGGGCGCACCGCCATCGCCTGTGCGCTGGGCGGGCCGGAGGGACGGACCCTGTTCCTGCTGTCCAGCACCGACGCGTACCCCGAGCGCCTGATCGGCACCAAGCTGTCCACCCTCGACGCGGTCAGCGTCGACATCCCCGCTGCCTGACCCTCTGGAGACAACGACCGTGTCGGACTGCTACTACGAGCTCCTCGACGCCGACGACCCCGTCGGTGAGCGATTCGCCGCCACCGATCTGGTGCGCAGCACCTGGTCGGCGTCCATCCAGCACGGCGCCCCGCCGTCGGCGCTGCTGGTGCGTGCCCTGGAACGCTGCGAGCAGCGCGAGGACACCCGGCTGAGCCGGGTGCTGATCGACCTACTGGGTCCGGTGCCCGCCGAGGGTGACCTGTGGGTGCGGGCGCGCCGGGAACGCGCGGGTACGCAGATCGAGTTGATCACCGCCGAGATGCTCGCCCCCGGCCCGGACGGCTCCCCGCGCGCCGTCGCGCGCGCCAGCGGGTGGCGGTTGCAGCAGCAGGACACCACCGAGGTGGTGCACGCCCCGGCCCCGCCACTGCGTCCGCTGGCGCAGGCACGCAGCCGGGACATGGCCAAGGATTGGGATACCAACTACGTGCACAGCATCGACTGGCGTTGGCTGACACAACCTTTGGCCGACGGTCCCGGTGAATCCTGGTTGAGTCCCACCGTCGACGTCGTCAAGGGCGAAACGATGACACCGTTGCAGCGACTGTTCACGGTGGCCGATGACGCGAACGGGATCGGCACCAAGATCGACATCCGGCAATGGACATTTCTCAATACCGACCTGGTGGTGCACATCCACCGGGTGCCGGAGGGGCCGTGGATCGGCATCCGGGCCGAGACGAACTACGGCCCCGACGGCATCGGCACCACCCTGGGCACCCTGTTCGACGAACAGGGCCCGGTCGGCGCCATTCAACAGTCGGTGCTGGTGCGCCGCAGGCAGAGTCGCTAGCGGTCCGACTCCGACCGGAGCGCCGGCCTGGTGCGGCGTGGCGGGTCCGGCGCGGTTGTCTATGCCGGTTCCCGCCTCCGCTCAATGTCTCTGTGGAGTTTTCAAGGTGCGTGGAACGTTGGTTATGCGGCGGTGGGCAGGGTGGTCATGGTGCGTCGGGCGTGGGAGCGCAGGTGTGCCGGTTCGGGACCGGCCGGGTCATGCGGTGGGATGAACCAGGGGTGGCGGTCAGCGCCGAGGTAGACCTGCCAGCCGCCGTGGTGGATCGCGGTGTGGTGCAGTCGACACAGCAGCACCCCGTTGTCGATGCTGGTGTGCCCACCGCTGCTCCAGGGAGTGATGTGGTGGGCATCGCACCAGGACACCGGCCTGCCGCAGCCGGGGAATGCGCAGCCCCGGTCGCGGATACCCAGTGCTTTGCGCAGCGCCGGGGTGAACAGTCGCTCGGCGCGCCCGAGGTCCAGGGGTATGCCCGAGTGGTCGACGAGCACCGTGGTCAGGGTGCTGTCGCAGGCAATCAGGTCCGCGGTGCGGGTGCTGACCGGGCCGGTGAACCCCAGTGAATCCACAGCCCCCTCGGCCCCCGCTGCGGCGCCCACTGGTGCGGCGGGGCGGATGAGGGTGACGTGCGGCAGCACACCACCGCTCATCGGGCGCTGCGAGCTCGACAGGTAGGTCCGCATGATCTGACCGAACGCGTCGGCGCGGCGCCGCCCGGTCGGGCGGGGGTCCGGTGACCCGTCGGGCAGCGGGATGGGCCGGCACAGCGGATCCAGCGCGGCGAGTAGTTCCTCCGCCGTGAGCGCGTCGAGATCGAGGCTGGCCGTTACCCGCCCGTCCTCGGTCTGCACCACGGTCATGTCGTTGAGGTCGGTGTTTTCGGCGACCGGCACCGCCCCGTCGTCCTGCGGCGATGTGGCGGCTTTCGCGATGGCGATCTCGCGGGCCTTCTTGTCCACCCCGGGCGGGGTGGTCTGAATCATCAACGACGTCACCACGCCCGCCCGGTCCTGCTCGGACAACGCAACCCTGCCCGACACATGCGCGACTCCTTTGCCGATGGCGTCGGCGAATTCGATACCGACCCCGCCCAGACGCTGAGCCCGCGTCAACGCCGGCAACGTCGGCGCCGCCCGCCCCACCCGCGCCGCGCGGTACGCCGCACCGGGAGCCATGCCGCAGCTGATGAGCAGGTCGCTGCCCGTGCGCAGGTGTTTGCGCGCCGGGATCCCGACGCGCTCCGCGGCCGCAACCGCCTGGGCGATCACGTGATCGAACAGGTTGCGCAAGGTGACTGCCGCCGCCAACACCGCCAGCAGCGGTTGCTCATCGAGCACCCGCCGCGGAGAGTCCAACAGATCAAACAACCGGCGATCGGCATCGTCATCGGGCGGCGGCGCAACAGCAAGATCATCGATCAGCGCATCAATGATGGAATCGAGATGGGTGGCGTCCATAGGGATACCGACTTTCACAGAAGGTGCCCAACGGGCACGATCAGTCAATACGGCTCGCACAGTCCCGTAGGACCGTCGAACCTCGCGGCGACCGGAGTCGCGGTCTGTGCTCACCGGGTGGAGATGGGAGCAACGTCGCATTCGAACTTGTGTTCGATATTACTCCGAATCATGGCCCCGTGCAAGCACTGACATCAAGACATCGGTGACGGTTCGGATGACTTGGTGACCGACCTTCTGCCTCGCGGAGTGGGTTTGTGGTTGTCGATGAACCCATCGATCCCGGCGTCGGTCTGGCCATCGCGCAGTGGCCCGGTGACGCGCCCCGCGAGGCGCTCTCGGCGTTCCGTGTCGAGCACGGCATCTCGCGGAAATCGTTCTACGCGTGACCCAAACGGGTCAGGACCGCTGCGTACCGCACAGGAAACGTCCGGACTCGATCATGGGCTGATCAGTGTGCACGAACGGATGCACGCGATGGGCTTGGACCAGGTGCCTTCCACAGCCCCGCGCAAGGGAAATTTCAAGGATATGGGTGGCAGCTCGGCTGGTGTCAGCCCAGCACGTGATCCCCATCGGCGAGCACGCCGGTGCGCTTCCAGTACTCCACCGACCCGAACGGACTCAGCACGTAGACACCACCGTCGGGCGATTTGTACCAGGAGTGCTCGATGGACGGATGCCCCCACATCAGGGTGGCCACCTCGTCCTGAAGCTCACGGTTGTAGCGCGCATAGGCCTCGGCGGTGGGTTCGATGGTGCGCTTGCCCCGCTCGATCACCGTCCGCAGCGCCGCACCGATGTAGCGCATCTGGCATTCCAGCATGAAGATCACGCTGCCGGCGTGGGCGAGGCCGGTACCCGGCCCGGCCATCATGAAGAAGTTCGGGAATCCGTTCACCGAAACACCGTTGAAGGCGGCGGGTTTACCCTCCCAGACCGCGGATATCGGTACCCCGTCGCGGCCGATCACCTCCATCGGGCAGAGCACCTCCGAGGCGCGGAAACCGGTGGCCAACACGATGACGTCAACCTCATGGCGGCCTTCTGCGGTGCTGATCGAAGTCCCGTCGATATCGGTGATCGGATCGTTGACGAACGTCACATGCTCGCGCCGCAAGCAGCGCAACCAGCTGCCGTTGTCCTGCAACATGCGTTTGGCCATCGGCGGATAGTCCGGGGTGACCTTGGCGGCGAGATCTGGCATATCGCCGACTTGGTCCTGGATCCACTTCGCGAAGAACTCGCGCCGGGCGGCGCTGGCCTCGTTCGCGGTGCGCGGGAAGTCATGCCAATCAGGGTCCGCGCGAACCAGTTCCAGCATCTTGTCGCTGGACTGCCACATGAGCATGAAGCGATACCAGCGGGAGTACCCCGGCAGGTGACGCATCGCCCAGCGCTCACCGTCGGTGACGCTCGCGTGGTAACGCGGGTTGGGCGCCATCCACTGTGCGGTGCGCTGGAACACCACCAGGTGTTCGACCTCGTCGACGATGGCGGGGCCGATCTGGAAACCACTGGCGCCGGCGCCGATGAGGGCGACCCGCTTACCGCGCAGGTCCACCGAATGATCCCACTGGGCCGAGTGGAAGGCCGGGCCCGCAAAATCTTCCAGCCCGGGAAGATCCGGGATGAGCGGCCGGTTGAGGAAGCCGACGCCGGAAACGATCGCCGAGGCCGTCCGCTGCTCCGTCGAGCCGTCGGCATCGCGCAGGGTCACCGTCCACTGACCCGTCCGGTCATCCCACTGCGCGCGCGTCGCCTCTCGGCCCCACGAGACATGGGCGTCGATCTGGTGGTCCTTCATCACCGAGCGGAAGTAGTCGTACAACTCGGGCTGGCGAGTGTAGTAGGCGCTGAAATCGCCGACGTGCTCGAAGGAGTACGAGTAGAAGTGGCTCGCCACGTCCACCCGGCAGCCGGGATAGCTGTTCTCGAACCAGGTACCGCCGACATCGGGGTTCTTGTCGACGACCTCGAACGGAATTCCGGCCTCCTGCAACCGGATCGCAGCCAGCAGACCCGAGGCGCCGAAACCGATGATGAGCACCGAGAATCCCGGTGGCGGCGTCAGGCCGTCAGGACCGGCGATCGCGCGGGGATTGGCTCCCTGCAGGTCCATCTCCTCGATGTAGAGCGCGGCATGGTCATCAGGTACTGGCTCGCAGGCGATCCAGTCCATCAGTTCGCGGATCAGTTCGGTGCCGATCGGCGGCGTTGGTGGGCACCCGGCATCCCGCCAGGCGCAGATGGCCTCGAGCGCGAAAAAACGTAGCTGTGATTTGCTCGGCTCGTCGAGCATGCCCTGAAATTCGTTCTGCACGAACTGGACCGGCCGTATCGACCCGTGGATGAAGGACGGGTCACCGGTGATCTGCACGACCGAGGCGATCAGCGCCGGGACCGACAACTGCTCGAGCGCGGCGGCGATGGTCGCGTCATCGACGCCACCGATCGGCTCCGTGCCGAGGTGCCGCGCATTCATCGCACGTGCGCGGGTAGCCGTTTGATGCCGTGCACGAAGCTGCTGTACAGCAGATCGGGCTCCCCCAGTTCGATGGTGGTGAGCCGGGTCAGCAACTCGCGGAAGATGTTTCGCAGCTCACTCTTGGCCAGCTGGTTGCCCAGGCAGAAGTGCGGGCCGCCCGCGCCGAAGCCCACCTGCGGGTTGGGTGAGCGGCTCAGGTCGAACTTCTGTGGGTCGGCGAACACGCTCTCGTCGCGGTTGGCCGAACAGTAGAACAGGCCGACCTTGTCCCCAGCGCTGATGCGCCGACCCGCGACCTCGACATCCTGGGTGGCGAACCGGGCGAACTGCAGCACCGGGGTGGACCAGCGCACGAACTCCTCGGTGGCCATCCCGATCCGGCCGTCGAAATCCTCCATCAGCCAATCTCTTTGGTCCGGATTGGCCGCCAGCGCCAGCATGGCATGAGTCGTCGATTGTTTGGTGGTGTCGTTGCCCGCCGAGGCCAGCAGGATGAGGAACGCGCCGATCTCCTCATCGGTGAGGCGATGCCCGTCCACCTCGGCGTTGACGATGCTGGTCATCAGATCGTCGCCCGGGTTGGCGCGCCGGAACTTGGCCAGTTCCACGCCGGTACCCGAGATCAGCATGATCTCGTTGATGGTGGCCATGGCCCGTTCTTCCAGCGTGGAGAATTCGTCATCGCTCATGCTGAACAGCTTTTCGGCCGCCTTGGCCAAAGCCGGCTGGTCGGCTGTCGGTACCCCCAGCATGTCCGAAATCGTCCGCATCGGCAGCTGCGCCGAACAGGCCTCGACGAAGTCGATGTCACCGGCGCCGACGAGATCGTCGACGATGGCGACGGCGTTGGCGTGGATCTGTTCCTCGATCCGGCGCACATTGCGTGGTGTGAAAGCCGAACTGATCAGTCGCCGATAGGTGGTGTGCTGCGGCGGATCCATGCCCAGGAAGAAGGTCGCGAACTTCTGCACCTCGGCGGGCATCGGATCGAGCGCCACCCCCTGGGCCGATGTGAACAGATCCGGGTTCTGGCTGGCGAATTGGACGTCGGCGCGCCGGGTCAGCGCCCAGAACCCCGGCTCTTCGATGTCGAACAGCGTCGGTAACGGCGGATGCCAGCTGATCCCGTCGAGGACGCGCAGTTCGGCGAAGGTCCGGTCGCGGATATCGAACGGCTGACTCCAGAAGTCGTGTGAAGTGATGTCGAACGGGCTGTATTCGCGTGCCTGCGGCGTGCTGGCAACCGTCACCGATGTTTCCTCCTCCAGCGCGTGCGACATCGACGTCGCGACAGATTCAGCGTGACAGTTCAGCAATAGTTTGTAAAGCTATGCCGCCGCCCTGAGCGCCGCTGAGTTCCTCGTCCGATTGGGACATGCGGCGAGGGTGAAGAATGGGAACGGTGACCGACTCCCTCGAAGAGCAGGCCGCCCTCGGCAGCGGCGCCACCTTCTGGACCACCAAGGCGGTGGGCGACGTCCCGTCCATACTGCTGACCGACGGCCCGCACGGGGTCCGCAGACAGGCCGGCAGCACCGGCGACCATCTGGGGCTGGGCGGTAGCGAACCGGCCACCTGTTTCCCGCCGGCGGTCGGGCTCAGCCAGACCTGGGATCCCGAACTCGTCGAACGGGTGGGCGCCGCACTGGGCGCCGAAAGCCGGGCCCTGGGCGTGCACGTGCTGCTCGGCCCCGGCGTCAACCTGAAACGGGATCCGCGGTGCGGGCGCAATTTCGAGTACTTCTCCGAAGACCCGCTGATCGCCGGGGCGCTCGGTGCGGCGTGGGTGCGCGGCGTGCAGGGTCAGGGCGTGGGCGCCTCGCTGAAGCACTTCGCCGTGAACAATGCCGAGGATGACCGGATGCGGTCGAGCTCGGATGTGGATGAGCGGACGCTGCGTGAGCTATACCTGCGTGCCTTCGAGCACGTCGTCACTGCGGCCCGACCCTGGACGGTGATGTGCGCCTACAACCGGATCAACGGGGTCTACGCGGCCGAGAACGCCTGGTTGTTGAGCACGGTGCTGCGCGAGGAGTGGGGTTTCGACGGCGCTGTCGTCAGTGACTGGGGCGCGGTCGGCGACCGGGTCGCCGCAGTGGCCGCGGGCCTCGATTTGGAGATGCCTGGCGGCAACGAGGCGAGCGACGCCGACGTTGTCGCCGCCGTCGAGGCCGGCACCCTGGACGCGACGGTGGTGGCCCGCGCCGCCGACCGGGTGGCCACCCTGGCCGCCCGGGTCACCGAGAACCGCAGTAGCACAGCCACCTTCGATGCCGATGCGCACCACGATCTGGCCAGGGAGGCGGCCGCGCGATCGATCGTGCTGTTGCAGAACGAGAACGACCTGTTGCCGCTCGCACCGTCCTCGCTCGCGGTCATCGGCGGGTTCGCGGTGAGGCCCCGCTATCAGGGCGGTGGCAGTTCCCATGTGAATCCGACCCGGGTCGACGTGCCGTTGGAGGAGATCCGCCGCTACGCCGACGGCCATCAGGTCACCTATTCCGAGGATCTCACCGCCGAGACCCTCGCGGCGGCCGCCGATGCCGATGCCGCGGTGGTGTTCCTCGGGTTGGCGGCCGAGGACGAATCCGAGGGCTTCGACCGCACTCACATCGACCTGCCCGCAGACCAGCTCCACCTGCTGTCCGCGGTGGTGCAGGTGCAGCCCCGGACGGTCGCCGTGCTGGCACACGGCGGGGTGGTGGCTCTCGACGGGGTGGCCGGCCTGGCCCCGGCGATCCTGGACGGCGCGCTGCTCGGACAGGGCGGCGGGCGCGGGATCGCCGACGTCCTGTTCGGCGCGGTCAACCCGTCGGGACGCCTCGCCGAGACGGTGCCGGTGCGGCTGCAGGACAGCCCGGCCTATCTCAACTTTCCCGGCGAGGACGGCCACATCCTCTATGGGGAACGGGTATTCGTCGGATACCGCTGGTATGACGCCCGTGCGACGGCGGTCACGTTCCCGTTCGGGCACGGGTTGTCCTACACCCGGTTCGACTACGCCGACCTGGCCGTGGTTTCCGACGCCGAGGGCCTGACGGTGCGGGTGTCGGTGGTGAACACCGGCGACCGCGTGGGCCGCGAGGTGGTCCAGGTCTACGCCGGGCTGCCGGCGTCAAAAGTATCGCGCCCGCCACGGTGGCTGGCCGGTTTCGCCGGTGTCACCGTGGCGCCCGGCGCGCTGGTCGACGTCGAGATACGGGTTCCCCGTGACGAACTCGGATACTGGGACATACGGGCCGGGCGGCGGCAGGTCGAGGCTGGTGAGTACGCGGTGTCCGTGGGGGCGTCGAGCCGGGATCTGCGCCTGCACACCCAGGTGACCGTCGACGCAGACGTTGCCCCGGCCGTCGCGTTCACCATTGATTCCACGCTCGGCGAGCTGCTCGGCGACCCGGTGGCCGCCCCGATCGTGGCGGCGGCGCTGGCGAGCGCGGCGCCCGAGGGCGCGGCGGGTTCCGCGCTGGGCACCGACATGCTGCGCATGCTCGGGTCCATCCCGGTCGGGCGGATGGTGTCGTTCAGCGGTGGCGCGGTCAGCCGGCCGCAGCTGACCGAACTACTCGACGAGGTGAACCGTCAGCGGTCCTGAGTGCCGCCGAGTTCGGCGAGGATCTGTTCGGTGTGCTCACCGAGTTCGGGCGCCGGACCGCGCGGGCGCCACGGCGTGGCCGAGAAGTCGGCGGGGCTGGCCACCATCGGCGTGCTCGAATCCCCCTCGGGCACATACACGATGCCGCCGGCGGCGTGGAATTGTTCGTCGGCCACCACGTCGTCGAGCGAATTGATGGGCGACCAGAAGAAGTCGGGTTCGCCCGCGAAGATCTGCTCCCATTCCGCTAGCGTCCTGGACGCGAAAAGGGTGTCCAATTCGGCGATGATGTCCCGGGCATGGGTGAACCGGTCCCGTGGCGTCGGGTACCGGGTGAGCCACTCCGCACGCCCGACCGACCGGCACAGGGCCGGCCAGTGCCGCGCCACGTCGAGGCCGACGATCCAGAATCGCCTGCCGTCACCGGCGGCGTAGTTGTTCATGCACGGGTTGCCCATCGCCTCCCGTTGCCCGATGGCCACCTGCTGACCGGACATCAGCAGGGTGTTGAGATCGAAGCTCACCGTGTAGGCACCTTGGCGGTACAGCGAGGTGGTCACCAGTTGCCCTGTGCCGGTCCGGGTTCTGGCAAGCAGTGCCGCGCACACCGCCGCCGCAAGCGTCATCCCCGCCGAGTGATCCCCCATTCCGCCGCGCTGAAACGGCGGGGTGTCACCGGGCCTGGTCAGCAGGTCGGCGATCCCGGCACGCGCCCAGAAGGCGGCCACGTCGTAGGCCGCCCGGTCGGCATCGGGACCTTCGGTGCCATACCCGGTGATGAGCCCGTACACCAGCCGCGGGTTGTGCGTGGCTGCCGAACTGAAATCCAGGCCCAACCGGGCCAACGCCGCCGGACGGATGTTGGTCAGGAAAACGTCTGCGCCGGTGATCAATTCGATCGCGGTCCGCCGACCGTCCGGGGTTCCGAGATCGAGCACGATGCTGCGCTTGGACCTGTTGTCCATCTGAAAGGGCGGATTGGACGCGGTACCGAGGTCGCTGTCGAGCCCCATCATCCGGCCGAATGAGCGGGCCGGATCACCGGCGGGCGGTTCGATCTTGATGACATCGGCACCCCAGTCGGCCAGGATCGCCCCCGCCGCCGGTGCCGCCACCCAGACGCCGAGCTCGACAACCCGGAACCCCTCCATCGGTCCAGACATGGGAATCCCCTCAATAAGCTTTACAATATTGATTTGATTTGTAAGCTTGCACAATGCCTCCGCAGGTCAGCAGTGTCGCGCCGGTGTTCGGCCTGGCCGCACATCTCGGGCGCGGGATGCAACGTATCGCAACCGACGCGATCTTCGGGCGGGCGCGCGCAATCCCCCGCCACATCGGCGGTCTGGACGCGGCCTATCTGTCGGGCCTGCTCGGGCGCAGCGTCACCTCGGTGTCCCTGCTCGACGGCGACGCCGGCACCTCGTCGCGGGCCCGGCTGGCCCTGACCGGTGCCGACGTGCCCGGCTCGGTGTTCGTCAAGATGCCCGCCGAAACCGCAGCCACCCGAATGATGGGCGAACTCGGACGGCTTGCCGACACCGAGGTGCGGTTCTATCGGGAGCTGTCCGGCCAGCTCGGCGATGTGCCGGCCTGCCACGGGGCGACCTTCGACCCCGTCACCGGGCGGTTCGTGCTGGTATTGGAGGATCTGGCGGCCGACGGGCAGCCGGCCTGCGAATTCCCCGACACTCTGCACCCACTGGACCCGGACCGCGCGGCGCTCATCGTGGAACTGCTGGCCCGGGTACACGCCACCTTCTGGCGACGACTGGACCCCTACCCCTGGGTGTACACGGCGTCGGGCGATGCGACCTCGCTGCTGACCGGATCACTGGCCAACGCCGCGGCCCGCCGACTGGAGGGCAAGACCGCGATCCCGGTGCGCACGGGTCAGTTCATCAATGACAACTACCGGGCGGTGGCCACCCTGATCGACCGTGGTCCGCACACCATCATGCACGGCGACGCACATCCGGGAAACGTCTACTTCCGCAACGGAAAAGCCGGACTACTCGACTGGCAGGCGGTGCGCAGCGGGCATCCGTCCCGGGAGCTGTCCTACACCTTGATCACCAGCATGACCACCGACGCGCGGGTCGGGAACCAGCGCGAACTGCTGGATGTGTACCGCGCTGCCCTGCACGCCGCGGGCGGACCCGAGATGGACCGCGACGAACTGTGGCAGCGGTACCGCCAGGCGGCGCTGTACGCCTATGTCGCCACCCTGATCACCGCCGGGATGGGCGGGATGCAGGACGAGGGCATCGCCCTGGAGGGCCTCGGCCGGGCGGTGTCCGCGCTGGAGGAACTCGACACGGTTTACGCGCTGAAGGCCTCTTTGTGATGGCACAACCACTACCATCGGTACCGTGAACAAGCCCCTTTCCGCGCACGCCGACGCCGCCGAGGACACCTCGACGCGGCGCCGGATCCTGGCCGCGACGGCTGAGGTGCTCGGACGCAGCGGGCAGACGAAGCTGAGCCTGTCCGAGGTGGCGCTACAGGCCGGGGTGTCCCGGCCGACGCTGTACCGCTGGTTCGCCTCCAAGGAGGAACTGCTCGGTGCGTTCGGCGTCTACGAGCGCGAGATGTTCGACACCGGGATCAGCACTGCGACCGCCGGCCTGCGTGGCACCGAAAAGCTGGACGCCGCACTGCGGTTCATCGTCGAGTACCAGCAGTCCTACTCCGGGGTCCGGGTCGTCGACATCGAACCCGAGGTCGTCATCGCCCAGTTGACCCACGTGATACCGGTGATGCGGGCACGTCTGCTCAAACTGCTCTCCGGGGCCAACGCCCAGGTGAAGGCGTCCACCGCGATTCGGGTCGCGATCTCGCACTACATCGTCCGCAGCGATGACGAGGGGGATTTCCTCGCACAGCTGCGGCACGCCGTCGGCATCAAGTAACCGATTCGGCCCAAGGGGCTGACACTGCCACGTCGATTTGTAATGCTGAGCAGATGACCAGCGTGCAGAGTGACACAGGAGTCCTGGCCGGCGAACAGCGCATGCTCATCGACGGGGAGCTTCAGCTCACCGCCAGCGGAGCGCTGTTCGATGTGATCCACCCGGCCGACGAGCAGGTGGCCGGTCAGGCCACCGACGGCACCACCGACGATATGGCGCGTGCCGTCGGCGCGGCCCGGCGGGCCTTCGACGACACCGACTGGAGCCGCGACCTCGACTTCCGTCATCACTGCCTCACCCAGTTGCACGAGGCGCTGGAGCGCAACAAGGAATATCTGCGCCGGGTGCTCATCACCGAGGTGGGCTGCCCGGTCAAGGTCACCGGCAGCCAGATCGAGAGCCCCATCGAGGAAGTCAAGCACTGGGCCGAGCACGGCAAGAACTTCGAGTACCTGGCCGACAACGGCGTGCACGACACCCCGCTCGGGCCCGCCCGGCGCAAGATCCACTATGAGGCGGTCGGCGTCGTCGGCGCCATCACCCCGTGGAACGTGCCGTTCTATCTGAACATCGCCGAGACGGTGCCCGCCCTGATGGCAGGCAACACGGTGGTGCTCAAACCCGCGCAGCTCACCCCATGGTCGGGCAGCGAGTACGGCCGCATCGTGGCCGAGGAGACCGACATCCCGCCCGGCGTGTTCAACGTGGTGACCAGCAATGCCAATGCGGTGGGCGCCGCGCTGGCGGCCGACCCACGGGTGGACATGATCACCTTCACCGGGTCGACGGCGACCGGCCGGGCGATCCTGGCCGCCGGTGCGCCGACGGTGAAGAAGACGCTGCTGGAACTCGGCGGCAAGAGCGCCCACATCGTGCTCGACGATGCCGATTTCACCATGGCCCTGCCGATGGCCGCGTTGATGGCCTGCGTGATGAGCGGCCAGTCCTGCATCCTGCCGTCCCGAATCCTGTTGCCGCGCAGCCGCTATGACGAGGGCATCGAGATCATGAAGAACATGATGGAGAACTTCCCGATCGGCGATCCGTGGGATCCGGCCAACATGCAGGGCCCACAGATCAGCGAGACCCAGCGACAGAAGGTGCTCGGACTGGTCAAGAACGCCGTTGAATCCGGAGCGCGCCTGGTCACCGGCGGCGGTGTGCCGGAGAAACTACCGGTGGGCTACTACACCCAGGCCACCCTGCTCGCCGATGTCGACCCGGACAGCCAGATCGCACAGGAGGAGGTCTTCGGGCCGGTGCTGGCCGTCATCCCCTACGAGGGGGACGACGAGGCCGTCTCGATCGCCAACAACTCCATCTACGGACTTTCCGGGGAGGTCAGCGGCGGCGATCTGGACCGGGCGTTCGCGGTGGCCACCCGGATGCGCACCGGCAACGTCACGATCAACGGCAAGAGCCACTTCGGTATCGACAGCCCGTTCGGCGGCACCAAGCAGAGCGGTCTGGGCTACCGCAACGGCGCGGAGGGCTATCGGGAATACCTGGCCGCCAAAACCATCGGCATGCCCGAATAGTGTCGGTCACCGACGCACTGGAGATCGAAGCCCTGCTGAGCCGATACTGCCGCGCGGTCGACTCCAAGGACTGGGCGTCCTACCGCGCGTTGTTCACCGATGACGCGCGGGTCGACTATGCGGCGGCAGGTCTGGTCGTGGGGACCGTGGACGACGCGGTCGACTTTCTGGGGCGTCATCAGCAGTCGATATCGGTGGGCATGCACTACGTCACCAATATCGAGAGCACCGTCGAGCAGGATCGCTCTCGGACAGTTGCCATGTGGTTCAACGTCGTTCAGTTGCCCAGCTCGACCGAGATCAGCTACTTCGCCGGCCGCTGGCATGACGATCTGGTGCGCACGCCGGCGGGTTGGCGGATCCGCAATCTGCGACTGGAGGTGGCAGCGTGAGTTGGGCGGACGATCAACTGGAGATCCGGGCACTACTGGCCCGTTACGCCCGCGGCGTGGACACCAAGGACTGGGAGGTATACCGGTCGGTGTTCACCGAGGACGCACATATCGACTACACCTCGGCGGGTGCCATTGCGGGTGACCGGGATGAGGTGATCGATTGGCTCTCAGCGGGTTTCGCAGCGATTCCGTGGAGCATGCACTACATCACCAACATCGAGGCCGATATCGACGGCGATGGTGCGACGGTGCGGGCCATGTTCTACAACCCGATGCAGCTTCCCGGGATGTCGACCCAGAGTGCGTGCGGTGGGTACTACCACCACGAACTGGTGCGGACCGCGCAAGGGTGGCGCAGCCGGAGCCTGCGCGAGGAGAACGTCTGGTTCAGCAACCCGCCTGCCCGCTGAGGGATCAGCCCTCGGCCGCCAATTGCCCGCAGGCGGCGGCGATCTCGCGGCCGCGGGTGTCCCGCACCGTGCAGGAGACGCCCTTGGCGATGACGCGCTTCACGAATTCGCGCTCGACGGGTTTGGGGCTGGCGTCCCATTCGCTGCCCGGTGTCGGGTTCAGCGGGATGAGGTTGACGTGCACCAGCGGACCCAGCTTGCTGTGCAGCTTCTTGCCGAGCAGGTCCGCGCGCCACGGCTGATCGTTCACATCGCGGATCAACGCGTACTCGATGGACACCCGCCGGCCGGTGCTGTCGGCGTAGTAGCGCGCGGCGTCGAGCACCTCATCGACGCTCCAGCGGTTGTTCACCGGCACCAGGGTGTCGCGCAGTTCGTCGTCGGGAGTGTGCAGCGACACCGCCAGCGTCACGCCGAGGCGTTCGTCGGCAAGCTTGCGGATCGCCGGAGCCAGCCCGACGGTGGACACCGTGACGGAGCGCGCGCTGATCCCGAAACCCTCCGGCGGTGGCGCGATGATGCGCTTCACGGCGGCCAGCACGCGGTTGTAATTGGCCAGCGGCTCCCCCATGCCCATGAAGACGATGTTGGAGAGCCTGCCGTCATGCTCGGCACGCATGGTCGCCGAGGCGGCCCGGACCTGTTCCAGGATCTCGGCGGTGGACAGGTTGCGCTGCAGCCCGCCCTGGCCGGTCGCGCAGAACGGGCAGGCCATCCCGCAGCCGGCCTGTGACGAGATGCACACGGTGTTGCGCTGCGGATAGCGCATCAGCACCGACTCGAAGGTGCTGCCGTCGACGGCACGCCACAACGTCTTCCGGGTCTCCCCGGCGTCGCACTGAATCTGCTTGGCCGGTGAGATCAGGGTCGGGAACAACGCTCCGGCGACCTGGTCACGCACCGCGGCGGGCAGATCGGTCATCTCATGCGGGTCGGCGATGAGGCGCCCGTAGTACTGGTTGGCCAGCTGTTTGGCCCGGAACTTGGGCAGGCCCAGCTCGGCAACGGCGGCCACCCGGCCGTCCGCATCGAGGTCGGCGAGATGCCGCGGCGGCAGAGCGCGTCGCGGGGGATCGAAAACAAGCGGAAGGGAAATGGCCATGATGTCCGTCCAGTATCTCACCGTGGACGGTACGGCCACGAATCCGCTGGGGTTACGTCAACACCGTCAGCACGATCCAGGTGGCCACCGCGGACGGCAGCACCGAATCGAGCCGATCCATCAGACCGCCGTGCCCGGGCAGCAACGTGCCCATGTCCTTGATGCCGAGGTCACGCTTGACCTGTGACTCGACGAGATCGCCGAGAGTGCCGGTGACGACCAGCATGATCCCCAGCGGGATACCCACCCAGGCCGGCTGATCCAGCAGGTACTGCACCGTCAGCACCGACACCGCGATGCCCAGCACCAGCGAGCCGACCAGCCCTTCCCAGGACTTCTTGGGGCTGATCGCCGGCACCATGGGGTGCTTACCGAACAGCACGCCCGCGGCGTACCCACCGATATCGGAGGCCGCCACGCCCAGCATGAGGCAGAACACCCGACCGGCGCCGTCCTCGGGGTAGATCAGCAGCGCACCGAAGGCGCCGAACAGCGGGATCCAGGCGGCCAGGAAGATGGTCACCGCGACATCGCGCAGATAGTTGGTGGGCGCGGCGCTCAGGCCGCCGCTGACCAGCCGCCAGATCAGACACAGCACCACGGTCGCGCCGAACGCGCCCAGCGCGCCGGTGGCGCCGTAGGGCCAGGTCAGCCAGACGATGGCCTGCCCGCCGATGAGCAGCGGGATGACCGGGATGGAGAATCCGCCGTCCCGCAGGCGGCGCACCACCTCGTGGGTGGCCACGGCCATCGCCGCGGCGACGACACCGACCCAGACCAGCGGCGCGAACAGCAGGATGGCGATGAGGGATCCGCCGAGGAGGGCGCCGACCGCGATGGCGGCCGGCAGGTCGCGGCCTGCGCGCGATGTTTTCTTCGGTGGTTCGGGGTCTACCACTGGACTGCCCTGCTGAAAGGTCATCAGACCTCCAACAGCTCGCCTTCTTTGTGTTTGACCAGCTCGTCGATCTGCGTCGTGTACTGCCCGGTGCTCTTGTCGAGATCCTTCTCGGCGCGCCCCACCTCGTCCTCGCCGGCCTCGCCGTCCTTCTTGATCCGGGCCAGTTCCTCCATCGCCTTGCGGCGGATGTTGCGGATCGAGACCTTGGCGTCCTCACCCTTGGACTTCGCTTGCTTGACCAGCTCGCGGCGGCGTTCCTCGGTGAGCTGCGGCACCGAGATCCGGATGACGTTGCCGTCGTTGGACGGATTGACGCCGAGGTCCGAGTTGCGGATGGCGTCCTCGATCGGCTTGAGCTGGCTGGCCTCGTAGGGCTTGATGACGACCAGCCGTGCCTCGGGGACATTGATGCTGGAGAGCTGGGTGATCGGCGTCGGCGAACCGTAGTACTCGATGTTCAGCCGGGAGAACATGCCCGGGTTGGCCCGGCCGGTGCGGATCGACGACAGGTCGTCGCGCGCCACCGTCACCGCCTTCTCCATCTTCTCTTCGGCGTCGAAGAGGGTTTCGTCGATCACGGTGTCTCCTTGTCCGTGGTGACCAGTGTTCCGATCTTCTCACCTGCAACCGCTCGCGCGATATTTCCGTCGGTGAGGAGATTGAACACGAGGATCGGCATGCCGTTGTCCATACAGAGGCTGAAAGCGGTGGAATCGGCGACCTGCAGTCCCCGATCGATCACCTCGCGGTGGGTGATCGCGGTCAGCAGCGTGGCATCGGGGTTCTTACGGGGGTCGTCGGTGAACACGCCGTCGACGGCCTTGGCCATCAGCACCACCTCGGCACCGATCTCCAGGGCGCGTTGCGCGGCGGTGGTGTCGGTGGAGAAGTAGGGCAGTCCCATGCCGGCGCCGAAGATGACCACGCGGCCCTTCTCCAGATGCCGTCGGGCGCGCAGCGGGATGTACGGTTCGGCGACCTGCCCCATGGTGATGGCGGTCTGCACGCGGGTGTCGATGCCTTCCTTCTGCAGGAAGTCCTGCAGCGCAAGGCTGTTCATGACGGTGCCGAGCATGCCCATGTAGTCGCTGCGGGTGCGTTCCATCCCCCGCTGCTGCAGTTGGGCGCCGCGGAAGAAGTTACCGCCGCCGATGACGACGGCCACCTGGGCGCCGGCGCGGACGACATCGGCGATCTGCCGGGCGACGAGGGCCACGACATCGGGGTCGAGACCCACCTGCCCGCCACCGAACATCTCGCCGCCGAGCTTCAGCAGCACACGTGAATACGCGGGCCGGATGACCCCCGGGCCGGCCTTGTCTGGCTCCGCCATCAGACTCCTTGCTGTCCCGACACAGAATCGCCACCCAGGCGAATCCGCACGGACGGCGTCACCAATCCTGCCTCATGACGGCGCCCCCGCCACGTTCGGGTGGCGGGGGCGCCGTATGGGGTGGGATCACCCCAGGTGCGCAGCCAGCAACCACGCCCCGACCGACCTGCGGCCATCGCCCTCATCGCGGATGTCGTTGCCGGCGAAAATCCCGGCGTCGACCACCGCATCGGGCAGATTGGCGTGAATACGGGCGGCCCGGATCTCGTCGATCTGCCAGTACCTGCCGACCACGTCACGCAGTTCCTCGGCGGTCACCGCGTTGATCGGGCCGCCGGCGGGTACCGCCGCGGCGTCGAAGACCAACACGAAGTAGGAGGCTCCGGAGCGGCCGCGCGCACGATGGACTGCTGATATCCCTCGCGCAGTTCCACCGGCATGGAGTGAAAAAGCGTGCTGTCGATGATGGTGCCGAACCGCCCGTCATACCCGGTGAAGGCGCTGATATCGGCCACCTCGAAGGTGACGTTGTCCAGGCCACGCCTGGCGGCCTCGGCCCGGGCCAGCTCGATCGCGGTCGGCGCATTGTCCAGACCGACCGTGGTGAACCCCCGCTCGGCAAGAGCGAGCGCGGTAGCGGCCTCGCCGCACCCGGCGTCGAGGACATCGCCGTGCACCTTGCCCGCGTCGATCAGCGCGGCGATCTCGGGCTGTGGCGCGCCGATACTCCACGGCGGACGGGCGCCCTCGAGCTCCGGTGCGTCGCCGCGGTAGGCGGATTCGAACATATCGTCTGTGCTCATGGTTCCGGTATATCAATCTAGTTGATATGTGTCAAGATGATTGACATGGCTGAGCACCCGCACGATCAGCCGCTCGGCTATCTCCTGCACCGGGTGGCACAGACACTGCGCACCGAGGTCACCAGCACTGTGCTGGAGCCGCTGGAATTGGGCTTCCCGCAATACATCTGCATGCGGATCCTGTCCAAGGCGCCGGGCCGTTCCAATGCCGAACTGGCCCGCGATCTCGCGGTCTCGCCGCAGGCGATGAACATGGTGCTACGCGGGCTGCAGAGCCGCGGGCTGGTCTCGCGGCCGACGAGCGTCTCGTCCGGCCGGGCGCTGCCCGCGCAGTTGACCCGCGAAGGCCTGGCGCTGCTCAAGCGCACCGACGCGGGCGTGCGCGCGGCCGAACTCCGCGTGCTCGGGCATGTCAGTGACGGCGACCGGGATGCACTCAAACGCATCCTGGCCGCCGTCGGCACGGACTGACGAGCGCTGGACGTTCTAGTGCCCGTGGCACGCCTTCGGCGGTGACGGCGGCAGGTCCAGCGCCGGGTTGCCGTCGAAGAAGCCGATCGGCTTGAGGTGGAAACCGGTGTACGCGCACGGCATCACCGGCCAGTCCTCCGGCCGCACGATGTGATGCGCGCCCAGGGTGTACCAGAGCACCACGTCACTGTCCTCCAGTGGCGCATCGTCGGTGACGAACTCCGGCAGCCCCTGAACGTCGGCCGATTGGTACATGTAGTCACCGGCGGCGAACTTCTCGGCCGGGTCGTACTTCGTCACCCAGAGGTTGTGTTGCAGGAACCGGGCGCGGTCGTAGATGAAGGAGCCCTCCTGCACCATGACCGGCACGACGTCCTTGGGTACCAGCTTGTAGGCCACCGGGATCCCCAGTTCGTTCTTCTTCGACGGGTTGGTCACCTTCCAGTACCGGCCGGTCGACCAGTTCCAGTCGCGCGCACCCTCGGACTCGGAGGCCACCAGCGTGTCCTGGGTGATCCAGGCATTGTGGTGCGGGTTGAGCTCAGGGTCCGGCTCGGGAATCGAATCCACCTCATAGACACTGTTCCCCGCGCCGTCGACGCTCATGTCGAGCCGGAAGTTGAAGAAGTGCTGGTGATTCGGACCGTAGATGCCGGGCGCGACCATCTTGCCCCAGCGCGGCTGCTCACCGGATTCGACCTCGACCGCACCGGTGGTGAGTACGCCGGAGAGCTTCACCTCGACCTCGATGGAGGCATCGTTGTAGAAGTACCAGAAGAACCCGTACTCGTAGTTGCCGACGGTGCAGATCATCGAGACGACCAGCCGCCGCGACCGCCGCACCTCGACCTCACCGGTGCGGAAATCGGTGTGCTTCCAGGAGATGCCGAAATCCTCCTCGTGCATACAGATGGCATTCGGGATGGTGACCGCATTGCCGTCGGAGTCGTTGACCGTGCCGTCGAAGTAGTGGATCTCCCCGAGGCAGTCACACCCCAGGGTGAGCGGGTTGGCCGAGAAACCCATCCCGACCTCGCCCATGTCGAAGACGTTCTTGTTCCAGTGCGTGGGTGCCGTGTCGCCGTAGGGCACCACCATCTCCGACAGCGACCCCCGGTACAGGATCGGACGCGTCTGGCCACGGTCGGTGTAGGTGACCTCGTGCAGGGTGATGCCCTCGCGCGGGTTGAACCCGATACGCAGAGACCACTTCTGCCACTGCACCTTCCACCCGTCGACGGTGAAGCTCGGCCCGTCGGGCTGGGTGATCTCGATGGGTTTGACATCATCACGGAACGCTGTGAACGCCGGCCGGTTGTTCTCGTCGAACATGAACTTCGGGTCGTAGTTGCCCGCCGTCGGAGGCAGCGGCACCACGCCGTGGTCCTCGATGTCGAGGACCTCCATGTTGTCCAGGTCGAAGGTGACGATCAGCCCCTCGACCGGGCGGGCGTAGCCGTGCTCGGACGGCGCGGCCCGCATGAACGTCAGCGGACGGCAGATCAGTGGCGAGTTGTCGTAGTGGTCCCCGGCACCGTAATAGCCGGCGGGCCACGGATCGATCATCGCGAGGCTGAAGTCGGTGACGCCACGTTTGCGCATCGCTTCCTGCCAGCGCGGGTCCTCCCGGACCTTTTCCTCCACCCCGGTCATGTGCTCGACGAGGTAGGACGGGAAGCGGCCCGGGATCGGCGTCCACGAGTCGATCACCCGTGTGTCGATATCGACGACGGCCTCGTAGATCAGTTTGGCCGCGGCGTCATACATCGTCACGAACGCCTGCCGCGGTACCTGCGCGCCGGCGAAGGTCAGCTCCGCAGTCTTGGCCGGCTCCGCCAGGCTGATCATGACGAACTTCAGCGTCGGTGTCGCGTAGTCGGATTCGGAGATGATGGCGGCGGCCGCCTCGATCTCCGCCCCGCTCAGCGGGTCCAGAGGGTACCGGGTGGCGTCCTCGGTGAGATCGGTAGTCAGCACCGTGCTGTCCATCGTCATTTGGCTGTGTCCTCCGCTGTCTTGGTGAGGTCGAAAACGGCCAGGTGGGCCAGTGCGTCGTCCTGGGAGACCTTGCGCGCCGAGCGGCGCCCGAAGATGTAGACGGTCAGGCCGAGCGCGAACATGCCCAGGCTGATCCCGCCCACCCAGGTCATCCACGTCGCCTGCGGTACGTCGATCCAGGGCGTGACGAACGAGTAGTAGATGCCGCCGACGGTGCCGATGGAACCGACGACGGCGACCGTCCACACCCCGGCCATCCCGCCCGGAATCCGCCAGAACGTCTCGGCGGCATACCGATCCGCGTACTTCTTGCGGGCCACGATGACCGGGATCAAGAAGAAGAACCCGGACAGCAGCCAGACGGTGCTCAGGCCGCCCTGCAGGTAGATCGTCACGTTGGCCATGCTGCTCTGCGAGTACAGGCCGACCAGGATCAGCGAGGACAACACACCTTGAATCAGGATGGCCGACACCGGGTTCCGGGTGCGCGGGTTGAGGTGGGTGAAGATGCGCGGGAGGTGGCGCTCCAGGCCGGAGACGAAGATCAGCCGGGAGTAGGCCACCTGGTAGGTCATCAACGCCACGATGATGATGAACGCCAGCACGATGGCGCAGATCTCCATCAGCCCGGGGAACCCGGCGACGTCCAGCATGCCGATCACACCGGTCACCGGATCGATCTGGTCACCGGGCAGCGCCATCATGGTGCCCAGCGTGGTCATCAGGTAGATCGCGACCAGCGCCACCGACCCCCACAGGATCATCTTCGGGCCGCTCTTGCGCACCGAGAGGAACTCCGCGCCCATGTTGTACGGGGTCTCCACACCCAGCAGGTACAGCAGCACGGTGCCGTACAGGAAGCCGGCCACGGCGAAGTTGGGAATGGTGGCCTCGGCCCAGCTGAACGGCGTCGCCGATCCGTTGTTGACGGCGAACAGCAGACCCGAGATGAAGATCGTCAGCGTCAGAATGCCGTACACGACGAAGACGATGTTCATGATCTTCTGGCTGGCCGCGAGTTTGGCCAGTGCCAGACCGATCACGGTCCACAGAATGACCAGCTGCAGGATGATGCTGGTGGTCAATCCCAGTTCGGTGTGGAAGGCCAGCAGCAGGAACTGCAGCACCACCGCCGGTGAGGATGCGGCATTGAGGATCACCGGCACCCAGGACAGGTATCCGCCGATGAAACCCCACGTCTCGCCCATCGTTCGGGTGGCCCAGATGTACACACCACCCTGCCCCGGCCACAGATTTCCGAGTTCGACGACCGCCATTCCCGCCGGGATCAGGAAGGTCAGGATGCCGAGCACCCACATCGGGATGGCGGTCCAGCCGCCGCCGGCCATCACCGAGGATCCGGTGATCCAGCAGATGATGAACACGTATGCGGCGGTGAGGCCGAACGTCGTCATCACCTTGGGCAGGATCTGTTCGGGGACAAGCTCGGTGGTCATGAGCTTGTCGCGGTCTGCTGACGTCGGCGCCTCTAATTCTGCAGTCATACGATCTGTCCGTCCTTCATTCGAACGACACGGCTCGCTTCGTCGGCCACCGTGGGGTCATGGGTGCTGGCGACGACGGTGACACCGAGCGTCGAGCACAGGTCGCGCAGCATGCGCACCACCGTCTCCCCCGTACGGTGGTCCAGGTTGGCCGTGGGTTCGTCGGCCAACACAAGCGTGGGGTTGCTGATCAGCGACCGCGCGATGGCGGTGCGCTGCTGTTCGCCGCCGGACATCTTCGTCGGCTGGTGGTGCACCCGATGGCCCAGGCCGACGATCTCCAGCAGTTCGGTGGCGCGCCTGCGCAGCGCCTTGCGGTCGTAGGGCTCGAACATCAGTGGCAGTTCCACGTTTTCGACGGCCGACAGGAACGGGATCAGGTTGTAGCTCTGAAAGATGAAGCCGATGGTGTCGTGCCGCAGCGCGGCGAACTGGCTCTCGCTGAGCTGTGCGGTGTCCTGGCCGGCCACCGCCACCGAGCCCTTGGTCGGCCGGTCAAGCCCGCCCATGATGTTCAGCAGGGTGGACTTGCCGCTGCCGCTGGGCCCCATCAGGCAGACGAATTCGCCCGGCATGACCCGGAGTTCAACGGCGATGAGGGCCTTGACCACCTCATCGCCGAGCTTGTGCAGCTTCCAGACGTCGGAGATGTCGACGACGGGAGCCGGTGTCGCCGATGCGGCAACCTTGACGGGAGTCTCCTCGATGGCGGTCATGGTCAGCCTCCACTGCTCAGGGATCGGATCGGTGGCCGCGAAGCGGCATTCCAGGTGGGGACGATGCTGGTCGCGACGGCCGCGACGATGCTGACCACGACCGCGATGGCCGCCCCGAGGGCCAATCCGCCGAGGTCGACTCCGGCGGGTGCGAGGCCGGTGACGTCGAGGGCGATGCCGGTGAGTACGGCCAGCCCCGCCCCACCCACGGCACCCACCACCGCGGCGATGACCGGCTCCACGAGCAGGGCCGCCACCACCGGCAATCGTGGGATGCCGTTGGCGCCAAGGACTCCGAGCTCACGGGTGCGGTTGGCCACGGTGCGGGTGGTGGCCACCGCCACCTCGACGACACCGACCAGCAGGACCGTCACGGCAATGAGCACCACCGCCGCACCGATCTCATCGGCGTTACCGAGTGCGGCGGACTGTGCACCGATACCGTCGGACATCCCGAACACGATGACCACCAGGAAGGCTCCCGTCGCGGTGGTGACGGCGGGCAGGATCATCTCGCGCAGTCGGCGCCGCGCCGACAGCCAGCCGTAGCTGAGTCCGTACTTCACTACCGGCCCCCCAGCAGGTCGACGGGCCGCTGCTGCAGCAACCGGTGCACGGGGACCAACGCGCCGACAATCGCCATCGCGGGGATGAACGCCGCAACCATCCCCGCGGCCTGCCCCCATGCGGTGAGCGTCGCGATCTGCGGGATCACCAGGGCAACAGCCACTCCCGCACCCAGCACGCCGACGAGATAGGCGACCAGGAAGGTGATACCGGATTCGACGAGGAAGAAGTACAGCACCTCGTCGGCCAGTCCGATGCTGCTCATGATGCCGAACTCGCGTTTGCGTTCGGCCACCGCCGCCAGGAACGAGGACACCGCGATGACGAAACCCAGGATCAGGCCGATGGTCGAGATCACCCCGAGGGTGGAGCTGGTGACCTTGCCGGAGAACAGCGCCGAGAACTTCTGCTCGAAGGTCAGCGGCCCAGATCCCCCCACCGTGTCGTAGATCAGTCCGGGGCCGGTGGCGTCGGGCTGCACGGACGGGTCCGCCGTGGCGGGCAGACCGGTGGCGGTCCCGAACTCGCTCGCGAGGTCGCGCCGGTGTTCCTGCCCGGCGGGTGCGCCGACCGTCCACCACCCGTTCTCGCCGATGACCGTTCGGGCCAGATCTGTTGACACGGTGATGGATTGGCCACTACCCGCGATCTCGGCTAGCAGGGGCTGCCCACCGATGTCGAGGGTCGCCCCCGGTGCGATGCCGAGCCGATCGGCGATGCCCGCGCCGACGACGGCCTGCCCGCCGGGGATCCCGTCGGCGCCGCGCAGGGACACGGTGGTGCCGTCGAGGGTGGTGGTGCCCGACAGTATCCGTGTCGTGGCCCAGCCCTGGGGCGCGGCGAAGGTGGGCGCGGACCCGTCGGCGACCAGCGCCTGAGCGTCGGGGTCATAGTGCACGCCGCCGGCAGGCACCACCCACAGCTGGGCGTCGCCGAGCACGTCGGTGACCGAATCTTCGCCGGTGATGGCGAAACTCGCCGAGATGGTGCGCACGACGGTGACACAGGCGATCGCCAGGGCGATGCCGAGGACGGCTAGCACAAAGCGTTCAGGACGCCGCCGGATGTTCGCGACCGCGAATCGGACAAGGCACCCGAAGGTGTTTCCCGACGTGCGGGCGATCTCCGGTGACCGAACGATTGTGGGTGCGAGGGGCTCCACGAGGATGATGGTGGGCGCGCCGTGTTTCGTCGAGCGCGATTCGCGGTATCGGCGGAGTTACGCGATTCCTCGTGCGATTACAACAAGGTGACCCCCGCGCAACGGATTTCGTCGCCGATCAGTCCTGGATGCGCGCAAACGGGCTGGCTTCTTCGAGCTGAAAGGCCAATTGCAGCAGGCGGCGTTCCTGGCCGGTGGTCGCGCCGAACATCATCCCGATCGGCAGCCCGGTCGCGGATCGGCCCAGCGGCAGCGAGATCGCGGGGTCTCCGGTGATGTTGGCCAGCGGGGTGAACGCCACCCAATCGGTGAGCCGGTCGATGATCTGCTGATAGTCCGCGGTCGGGTCCAGATGCCCCACCGGCGGAGTCACCTCGGCCAGGGTCGGGGTGAGCAGCACGTCGTACTGAGCACCCAGTCGTGCGGTGATCCTGCGCGTCCGGGACAGCCGTGCGATGGTCAGCGGCATCCGGTGCAGATTGCGGGCCGCCAGTTGTTCCAGCCCGAGGGTGAGGTTGTCCAGTTTGTCACGGTCGAAGCTGGACCCGAACGTCTTCTTTCCGCCACGCACCAGGGCGAACGCCAGCAGCGACCAGTACAGCAGGAAGTCGTTGATGAAGGCCTGCGGAATCGGGTTGGCGATCTGGGTGACCCGGTGCCCGAGCCCCTCCAGCAGAGCGGCAGTCTTCAAGGTCGCTTCGCGGATCTCCGGACTGGCTTCGCGGGCAATCGATTCCGTGGTGAAGGCAATCGTCAGCGGACGGTCACCGGGCCCGGTCACGTCGCCGATGGCAGGCATCTTCGGGTTGCGCCACAGCAGTTCGGCCTCCCGATAAAAGGCCGCGGTGTCGCGCACCGACCGGGTGAGGACGCCGTTGGCGACGATGCGCAGCGGCATCTGACGCATCTGCTTGTCCAGCGGCAGCCTGCCGCGCGAGGGTTTCAGTCCGACAAGGCCATTGCAGGCCGCCGGAATCCGGATGGAGCCACCGCCGTCGTTGGCGTGCGCGATGGGGACCACACCAGCGGCCACGAAGGCGCCCGAGCCCGACGATGATGCGCCGGCGGTGTGTTCGGTGTTCCACGGGTTGCGCACCGCACCGAGGCGGGGATGCTCGGCGGCGGCACTGAAGCCGAACTCGGAGAGCTGGGTCTTGCCCAGCGCCACCAGACCGGTGCCCAGGTAGGTGCGTGCGAAATCCCCGTCGGCCGGGGCGGGCCGCGGCGTCCAGGCGTCGGTGCCGTCCATGGTGGGCATGCCGGCGACATCGGCGTTGTCCTTGACGAAGGTGGGCACGCCGGAGAAGAAGCCGCCGTGCGGGCGGGCACCGCGGGCGGTGTCGAACGCCCGGTGGGCCATTCCGTTCAGTGCGGGATCGACGGCCTCGGCGCGGGCGATCGCGGCCTCGATCACCTCGGCGCGCGATACCGCGCCGCTGCGCAGCGCGGCGGCCAGCCCGACCGCGTCCAGATCACCGAGAGCGTCATCGCCGAATGCGTGGATGCGTGCCATGGCGCCGACGGTACCAGCACGTACCAGAACGTTGCGCAAAAGCACAGAACCCCGCGTCACCGAGATGACGCGGGGTTCTGCTGGGGTCTTACTAGGCCTGACCGACCTCGAACCGGACGAACCGGGTCACGGTCACGCCGGCCTCGTCGAGCAGCGCCTTGACGGACTTCTTGTTGTCCGACACCGACGGCTGATCGAGCAGCACGACGTCCTTGTAGTAGCCGGTGACGCGACCCTCCACGATCTTGGGCAGAGCCTGCTCCGGCTTGCCCTCCTCCTTGGCGGTCTCCTCGGCGATACGACGCTCGTTGGCGACGATGTCCGCAGGCACGTCCTCGCGGGTGAGGTACTTGGCCTTCAGCGCGGCGATCTGCAGTGCGACCGCGTGAGCGGCTGCTTCACCCTTTTCGGAGTCACCGGCCTCGAACTCGACCAGCACGCCCACCGCGGGCGGCAGGTCGGCGGCGCGCTTGTGCAGGTAGGTCTCGACCTGACCGTCGAAGTACGCCGCGCGGCGCAGTTCGAGCTTCTCGCCGATCTTGGCCGACAGATCCGCGATCGCCTGCTCGACGGTAGTGTCGCCGATCTTGGCGGCCTTGAGGGCGTCGACGTCGGCAGCCTTGGCGGCTGCGGCGGCGGTGACGACCTGCTCGGCCAACGCCTGGAACTCGGCGTTCTTCGCGACGAAGTCGGTCTCCGAGTTCAGCTCGATCAGTGCGCCGTCCTTGGCTGCCACCAGGCCCTCGGCGGTCGCGCGCTCGGCGCGCTTGCCGACATCCTTGGCACCCTTGATACGCAGCACCTCGACGGCCTTGTCGTAATCGCCGTCACTCTCGGCCAGCGCGTTCTTGCAGTCCATCATTCCTGCGCCGGTCAGCTCCCGCAGTCGCTTGACGTCGGCAGCGGTGTAGTTCGCCATAACAGCTTTCTCCTACGAGATTAAGAAGCGTCGGTGGTGGGCTCGGCGGCAGCAGTGCTGTCGGCGGCGGGGCTGGTCGTGGCTCCCGCCAACAACTCCTGCTCCCACTCGGCGAGCGGCTCGACGGCGCCTTCCTGGCCGGCCTCGGTCTTGCCGGCACCGGAACGGGCCTGCAGGCCCTCGGCGACCGCGGAGGCGATCACCTTGGTCAGCAGGGCGGCCGAGCGGATCGCGTCGTCGTTACCCGGGATCGGGTAGTCGACCAGGTCGGGATCGCAGTTGGTGTCCAGAATCGCGATGACCGGGATGTTCAGCTTGCGAGCCTCGGCAACCGCCAGGTGCTCCTTGTTGGTGTCGACGACCCAGATGGCCGACGGAACCTTGACCATGTCCCGGATACCGCCGAGGCTGCGCTCGAGCTTGTTCTTCTCACGCGTGAGCATGAGGATTTCCTTCTTGGTGCGACCCTCGAAGCCACCGGTCTGCTCCATGGCCTCAAGTTCCTTCATCCGCTGAAGGCGCTTGTGCACGGTGGAGAAGTTGGTGAGCATGCCGCCCAGCCAGCGCTGGTTGACGTAGGGCATACCGACCCGGGTCGCCTCTTCGGCGATGGATTCCTGAGCCTGCTTCTTGGTGCCGACGAACATGACCGATCCGCCGTGAGCGACTGTCTCTTTCACGAACTCGTAGGCCGAGTCGATGTAGGTCAGCGTCTGCTGCAGATCGATGATGTAGATGCCGTTGCGGTCGGTGAAGATGAACCGCTTCATCTTGGGATTCCAGCGTCGGGTCTGATGCCCGAAGTGAGCGCCGCTGTCGAGCAGCTGCTTCATGGTTACAACAGCCATGGCTGTGCCTTGCTTTCGTTGTCGGTTGACGTCCGGAATCGGCTGAATCCGGACCCTGGCGACTGCGGCTGCCGGACCTGACTCGGTTTCCCGGTTCAGGACCGCCCGGCATGCTGGTTGCAACCTGAGATGCGGGTTGCGGTGCAGACGCGCGAAGTCAGCCCACGGATGTGAGCTGCGGGAAGAAGTTTACACCGTGGGAACCTGTGCTTTGACCACGCGAGTAATGCACAACCGCCGGTTCGTCCACAGTGTGCCCGGACGGGGCTTCCCTGGCCTGGATTGAGGCGCTGAACTGGGCTGATGAGGGTTCTGGCGTTGCTCTTCGTGGTGGCATTGGCCGCCCTTGCCACCGCCACCGCGACGGCGGAGGCGGGCCGGCTGCAGTGGCCGTTGCGGCCCACCGCGATGGTGACGCGCGGGTTCGACGCACCGTCGCCGAACTGGACGCGCGGGCATCGCGGCGTAGATCTGGCCGCAAGCGCAGGTCAGACCGTGTTTGCGGCCGCCGGCGGCACGGTGGTGTTCGCCGGTGAGCTGGCGGGCCGGCCACTGGTGTCGGTACAGCATCCGGGTGGGTTGCGCACCAGCTACGAACCGGTGCGCCCGGCCGTGCGGACCGGGCAGCGGGTGGCGGCCGGCGCCGCGCTCGGTGTGCTGCTGGACGGGCACGCGGGCTGCCCGATGCGGGCCTGCCTGCACTGGGGTGCGATGTGGGGGCCGGCCTCGCGCGCGGACTATGTGGACCCGCTGGGACTGCTGGCGTCGACGCCGATCGTGCTCAAGCCCGTGGATGGGCCTGATCGTGGACCGCACGCAGCCGCGCGACCGTGACGTGGGTGTAGAGCTGGGTGGTGGCCAGCGTCGAATGGCCGAGTAGTTCCTGGACGACGCGCAGATCGGCACCCCCTTCCAGGAGGTGGGTCGCGGCGCTGTGGCGCAGCCCGTGCGGGCCGATGTCGGGGGCACCGTCGACGGCGGCCATCGTCTGGTGCACCACGGTGCGAGCCTGCCGCTGGTCGAGGCGGGCACCGCGCGAGCCCAGCAGCAGCGCCGCGCCGGACGACGGTTTCACCAGCTCCGGGCGGCCGCGGTCCAGCCAGGCCGCCAGCGCGTCCTCGGCGGGCTCGCCGAACGGCACCGTGCGCTGCTTGTTGCCCTTGCCGAGCACCCGCAGCAGCCGGCGCGAGCGGTCGACATCGTCGATGTCCAGCCCGCACAGCTCACTGACCCGGATACCGGTGGCGTACAACAGCTCGACGATCAGCCGGTCCCGCAGGGCCATCGGATCACCTTGTTGCGCACCCGAAGTCAAGGCGTCCATGGCGTCGAGCGCCTGATCCTGACGCAGCACCGACGGCAACGTGCGGTGCGCCTTCGGGGTCTGCAGCCGGGCCGCCGGGTCGGTGCTCAGCAGGCCGCGGTGCAGCGCCCACGCAGTGAACGTCTTGATTGCCGAGGTGCGCCGGGCCAGCGTGGTGCGCGCCGCCCCGGCACCGGCCTGGGCGGCGAGCCAGGACCGCAGCCTGGGCAGGGTCAGCGTGTCCAGACCGCCGCCGATGAAATCGAACAACGCCCGCAGATCACCCAGGTAGGCGCGGCGCGTGTGCGCCGAACGACCGCGTTGTAGCGCCAGGTACTCGTCGAACTCCTCCAGCAGGGGTTCGAGGTTGGGCTTGCTCACTGTCCTACCGTCGCAGATGCCCGCGGGCTGTCTACTGGACGCGCCGCAGCGTGTCCGGGGTGAGATCGGCCAGCCCCGGGTAGCCGTCGATGGCCATGGTCAGGTCGAGCTCGGCCAGCAGTGAACGCAGCACGTGCACCACACCCTCGGTGCCGCCGAGCGCCAGGCCGTAGACGTAGGGCCGCCCCACGCCGACCGCGGTCGCCCCCAGCGCGAGGGCCTTGACGATATCGGCGCCGCTGCGGATGCCGGAATCGAACAGCACCGGCAGCCCGTCGGCGGCGGCCACCACATCGGGCAGGCAGTCGATGGCCGGGATGCCGCCATTGGCCTGGCGGCCACCGTGGTTGGAGCAGTAGATGCCGTCGACGCCGGTGTCGCGGGCGCGGCGCACGTCATCGGGGTGACAGACGCCCTTGACCAGCAGCGGCAGCCGGGTCAGCGACCGCAGCCAGGTGACATCGTCCCAGGTGACGGGCTGACCGAAGGTGGACACCCATTTCAGGATGGCGCCCTGCGGGTTCTCCTCCGGCGACTGCGGCAGGCTCGCCCGGAAGACCGGGTCGCTGAAGTAGTTGGACAGGCAGTGTCCGCGCAGCTGCGGGAAGTTCGAGGTGCTCAGGTCGCGGGGCCGCCAGCCGGGCACCCAGGTGTCCAGCGTCACCACGATGGCCTTGTAGCCCGCCGCCTCTGCCCGGGCCACGAAGCTGGCCGCCAGATCGCGGTCCTTGGGTGTGTAGAGCTGGAAAAACCCCGGGGTGTCGCCGAACTCCGCGGCCACATCCTCCAGCGGGTCGGCGGTCAACGTGGACACCGTCATCGGCACCCCGGTGCGTGCGGCGGCGCGGGCCGCGGCCAGATCGCCGTGGCCGTCGCGGCTACAGATGCCGGTGACCCCGATCGGCGCCATGAACACCGGCGAGGGCAGCGCGATCCCGAAGAGGTCGACACTCAGGTCGCGTTCGGTGGCGCCGACGCCCATTCGCGGCATCAGGCCCCAGTGGTCGAAGGCGCTGACATTGACGCGCTGGGTGCGTTCATCGCCGGCACCGCCGGCGACGTAGGACCACACCGACGGCGACATCGCCGCCTGCGCCCTGGCCTCCAATTCGGCGAAGGCCATCGGCAGCGAGGGCACCACCCCGGCCAGTCCCTGCAGATAGATCTCGAGCTGGTAATCGCCGAATGCCATGGGGTCAGTCTCGCTGGCCCGCCTCCGCCTTGGCCAGCTCCGCCTTCCATTGCCGGAAAGTTTCTTCGGTGCGCCCGCGCCGCCAGTACCCCGAGATGGACGCCCACTTCGCCTCCACCCCGCGTTCCTTGCGCAGGTAGGGACGCAGATTATGCATGACGGCCTGCGCCTCGCCATGGGCGAACACCTGGACCTGGCCGGGCAGCCACAACATCTCCTTGACTGCGGCGACCAGTGGCGCGTTGTCCCCGGCCTTGTCCTCGCTGACCAGGTCGGCGCGTCCGCCACGGTAGATCCAGTGCACATCGACCCCGTCGGGCGCGGTGAGTTCAATCTCGTCGTCGGGTCCGCTGACCTCGATGAAGGCCTTGCCGATCGCATTGGGCGGCAACGCTTCCAGCGCCGCGCTGATCGCCGGGAGACCGGACTCGTCACCGGCCAGCAGATGCCAGTCCGCGGCAGGGTCGGGTGCGTACGCGCCGGAGGGCCCCATCAGGTAGGCCGGTTGGCCGGGCTGGGCGGCGGCGGCCCACGGGCCGGCCACGCCCTGCTCCCCGTGCACGACGAAGTCGATGGCGATCTGGCGCAGTGAGTCGTCGACCGATCGCACGGTGTAGGTGCGCACGGCGGGGCGCTTGTTCTCCGGAAGCACGTTGAAGCTGTCCAGGGTGAGCGGGTGCGGCAGCGAGACGATGTCGACGTCCGGGGCGACGATGACGATCTTGACGTAGGAATCGGTGTAGTCGCCGGGGGTGAAGGTGTCGAATCCGACGCCACCGAGCACCAGTCGGATCATGTGCGGTGCCAGCTGTTCGCTGCTGATGACCTCAAACGTGTGAATCGGACGTCCCGCCATAGTGAGCCTCCCACAATACTTTTAGCTGATCTCATGACCACTGTACGAGCAGCCGCCCACCGGTGGTCGGCTACCGCGGCATACCCGCGCGCAGCCCGGACCATCCGCGGACGATCGTGAACGGACGACACCGCCGACCACATCATCGGTGAATTCTCTTGCTGTCAAGGGCATTTCACGCTCGCCGAGCGACGGCGGTCACCAGCCCGGCACTCCCGTCACCGCCGTCCGGGAGTCACGGGGTGCCACATCTTGCGGGAACCACACACCGGCGTTATTGTTGCGCGATACGCAGTAGTTGCTTAATGCGCAACAGGAGCCCAGGGTATGTCACAGCCCAAGATCGTCATCATCGGTGCCGGGATCGTCGGCACGTCACTGGCCGATGAACTCACCGCCCGCGGGTGCACAAAGGTCACCGTCCTGGACCGCGGGCCCCTGTTCACCACCGGCGGTTCCACCTCGCACGCCCCGGGCCTGGTGTTCCAGACCAACGGGTCGAAAACCATGAGCGAGTTCGCGCGTTACACGGTCGAGAAATTCGTGGGCCTCGACGCGTTCAACCAGGTCGGCGGGCTCGAGGTGGCCACCACCGAAGCCCGCTGGACCGATCTGCACCGCAAGCACGGCTGGGCGCAGTCGTGGGGAATCCAGGGCGAGCTCATCGACCCCGCCCAGTGCAAGGCACTGCATCCGCTGCTCGACACCGACCGGATACTCGGCGGCTTCCACACTCCCTCCGACGGCCTGGCCAGGGCACTGCGCGCGGCGACCGCGCAGGCCGAACGCGCCATCGAGCGCGGCGCCCGGTTCCTCGCACACCATGACGTGGTGGACGTCCTGCAGCGGGGCGGGCGCGTCGTCGGCGTGCGCACCGCCGGGGGTGACGAGTTCGACGCCGACGTGGTGGTGTCCGCCGCCGGCTTCTGGGGCGCCGAACTCGGCGCGCGGGTGGGACTGACGGTGCCGCTGGTCCCGATGGCGCATCAGTACGCCAAATCCGGCCAGGTGGCGGCGTTGCGGCGCGTGGGAATCGCATCGGATGACGCCCGGCTGCCGATCCTGCGCCACCAGGATCAGGACCTGTACTTCCGCGAGCACGGCGATCGTCTCGGTATCGGGTACTACGGTCACCGGCCGATGCCGGTGACGATGTCGACCCTGCTCACCGACACCGCCGGCGGGCAGGAGCGGAGCGACCGGGGGATCAGCACAGCCGAGACCATGCCGTCGATGCTGCCGTTCACCGAGGACGACTTCGCGCCCGGCTGGGCGGCCAGCACCGAACTGCTTCCCGCGCTGGGTGATTCGAAGGTCGAGGAGGCCTTCAACGGCATCTTCTCCTTCACCCCCGACGGCTTCTCCCTCATGGGCGAGCACCGCGATCTGTCCGGTTTCTGGGTCGCCGAGGCGGTCTGGGTCACCCACTCCGCCGGGGTGGCCCAGGCGATGGCCGAATGGATCCTCGACGGCGCCCCCACCACCGATGTCCACGAATGCGACCTATACCGGTTCGAGGAGCCCGCCACGAGCCCGGAGTTCATCCTCGCCACCAGCTCGCAGGCCTTCGTCGAGGTGTACGACATCGTGCATCCGCACCAATACCGCACCGAGCCGCGCGACCTGCGGGTCAGCCCGTTCCACGCACGGGAGCGGGAGTTGGGCGCGCATTTCTTCGAGGGTGGGTGCTGGGAGCGGCCGGCCTGGTACGAGGCCAACGCGGCGCTGGTGGCCGAACTCGCCGATGCCGGAATGACGTTCCCGGACCGCGACGACTGGTCGGGGCGGTTCTACTCCCCCATTTCCATCGCCGAGGCGCGCTGGACCCGCGAGCACGTCGCCCTCTACGACATGACCCCGCTGACCCGCTACGAGGTCAGCGGACCCGGGGCGTGCGCCTTCCTGCAGCACCTCACCACCAACAACATCGACAAGCGCACCGGGTCGGTCACCTACACCCTGATGCTCGACGAATCCGGCGGCATCCGCAGCGATCTCACGGTTGCGCGGCTGAGCGACGACGTGTTCCAGGTGGGCGCGAACGGCCCGCTCGACATCGACTGGATGCTGCGCCGGTTGCCGCAGAGCGGTGTGGCGGTGCGCGACATCACCGGCGGTACCTGCTGTATCGGGGTGTGGGGCCCGCGCGCCCGCGACCTTGTCACACCGTTGTGCGCCGCCGACATCTCCCACGAATCCTTCGGATATTTCCGTGCGCTCAAGACGTTCATCGGAGCGGTGCCCGTGACGATGATGCGGGTGTCCTACGTCGGCGAACTAGGCTGGGAGATATACGCTTCCGCCGAACACGGGCTGAAATTGTGGGATCTGCTGGCCGCGGCGGGCCGGCCGTACCGCGCGATCGCCGCCGGCCGCATCGCATTCAACAGCCTGCGCCTGGAAAAGGGTTACCGGTCCTGGGGCACCGATATGACCACCGAACACCAACCCGCCGCCGCCGGTGTCGGGTTCGCGGTGTCGGGCAAGAAGGGTGACTTCCTCGGCAAGGCGGCACTGGACACCGCATCCGCGCCGGCAAAGATGCTGCGCAGCATCGTCTTCGACGACCCCGCTGCGGTGGTGCTCGGCAAGGAGCCGGTCAGCATCGAGGGCACCGTGCGCGGCTACGTGACCAGCGCCGGCTACTCGGCCACCCTCGGTCGCAGCATCGCCTACGCGTGGCTGCCTGCCGACACGGCGGTGGGGTCGGCCGTCAGCGTGGCCTACCTGAGCACCACGTTCTCGGCGACCGTGCATGCCGAACCGGTCGTCGACCCCGACATGTTTCTGATCCGGAGATGATGTGAGCGACAACAGTTATGACGTCATTGTCGTCGGCCTGGGCGGGATGGGCAGCGCCGCCGCCTATCACCTGGCGCGCCGCGGTGTCCGGGTGCTCGGCCTGGAGAAGTTCACCCCCGCCCACGACCGTGGCTCCAGCCACGGCGGCTCGCGCATCATCCGGCAGTCCTATTTCGAGGATCCCGCCTACGTGCCCCTGCTGCTGCGGGCCTATGAACTGTGGGAAGAACTGCGGCGGAGCACCGGCGCGGAGGTCTACCGGCTCACCGGTGGCGTGTTCGTCGGGCCACCCGACTGCCTGACCGTGGCCGGGAGCGAGCGCGCCGCCCTGGAATGGTCACTGCCGCACGAGATGCTGGATGCTGCCGAGCTGCGCCGCCGCTTCCCCACCTTCACACCCGGCCCGGGCGATGCCGCACTGTATGAGGCCAAGGCCGGCTTCGCCCGACCGGAGCTGACCGTGCAGGCCCATCTCGACCTGGCGGCGCGCGAGGGCGCCACGCTGCGCTTCGGCGAGGAAGTGTCGCAGTGGCTCGACGGTCCGCGCGGAGTCACCGTGCATACCGCGGCCGGCAGCTACACCGCCGGGCAGCTGGTGATCTGCCCCGGGGCGTGGGCGCCGGAGTTGTTGGCCGAGATGGGAATCCCCATCACGATCGAGCGCCAGGTGCTGTACTGGCTGGACCCCGCAGGCGGAACCGCGCCGTTCGAGGATCATCCGATCTTCATCAACGAGAATGCCCGCGGCCAGCAGATCTACGGTTTCCCGGCCATCGACGGCGCCGACGGCGGCGTGAAGGTCGCCTTCTTCCGCAAGGGCCAGGTGTGCACACCGGAGACCATCGACCGGGCGGTGTACCCCCAGGAGATCGACGAGATGCGCGAACGGGCCGGCCAGCTGTTGCCCGCGCTGACCGGACCCGCGGTACACACCGCGACCTGCATGTACTCGAACACCCCGGACGAGCATTTCGTCATCACCCGCCCGGACCGCTTCACCAATGTGACGGTGGCATGCGGCTTCTCGGGGCACGGGTTCAAATTCGTCCCGGTCGTCGGCGAGGTGCTGGCAGACCTGGCCACCACCGGCACCACCGGGCACCCCATCGGACTCTTCGACCCCACACGACTGGTGACCGCATGACCACGATCGACGAATCGCGACCGCTCCCGGTCAACACACCGGCCACCGGCAACCTGATGCCCACCTTGAGTGGCCGATACTATTACGACACAGCGATATTCGAAGCCGAACAGGACCGCATCTTCGAGCGCATGTGGTTCTGCGCGGTGCGCAGCGCAGATCTGCCCTCCCCCGGCGCATTCCGCAGAGTTCAGGTGGGCCGGGAGAGCGTGCTGGTGGTGCGCGGACGCGACGGCGCTCTGAATGCCTTCCTCAATGTCTGCCGGCATCGCGGGGCGATGCTGTGCTCGGAAGACTCCGGAGTGGTCAACCGGCACCTGAAGTGCCCGTACCACGGGTGGACCTACGGGCTGGACGGAAAGCTTTTCGCGGCACCCAATCTCGGCACTCTGACCGATGCGACGGGCGCTCGCATCGACCGCACCGAGTACGGTCTGGTGCCGGTGGCGCTTCGGGAATGGCTCGGATACGCCTGGGTCTGCCTGGACGCGCAGCCGCCGTCGTTCGACGACGAGGTCATCGGCACCGTCACCGATCGGCTCGGCAACGCCGAGGCCATCGAGCACTACCAGCTCGCCGAGCTGTCCGTGGGCCGACGCATCGTCTACGACGTGGCGGCCAACTGGAAGCTGATCGTCGAGAACTTCATGGAGTGCTACCACTGCGCGTCCATCCATCCGGAGCTCACCGAGGTACTGCCCGAGTTCGCCGGCGGCCTCGCCGCGCAGTACTTCGTCGGGCACGGCGCACTGTTCGGTGCGGACGTGGCCGGTTTCACCATCGACGGCAGCGCGGGACTGGACGTGATTCCCGGCGTGACACCCGAGCAGGACCGCAGGTACTACGCGGTCACCGTCCGGCCCAACGTGTTCATCAACCTGGTGCCCGACCACGTGATCTTTCACCGCATGTACCCGATGGGCCCCGACCGCACGGTCGTGGAATGCGACTGGCTGTATCTGCCGGACGTGGTCGCCCAGGGCCATGACCTGGAACGATCGGTGCAGCTCTTCCACCGGGTGAACGAGCAGGATTTCGACGCCTGTGAACGCACCCAGCCCACGATGTCCTCGCGCGCCTACCGAAAGGGCGGCGTGCTGGTGCCCTCCGAGCACCACATCGGCGAGTTCCACCAGTGGATCGAAGACCGGTTGCGCGACGGGCCCGAGTCGGGGGCGCCGGGATGACTGCGGCCGTTGTCTACACTGGTGCCGTCATGGCTGCCGACACCGACGACGTCGCGCCGCGGGAGAAATCCGTCGCGGCAGTGCAATCGGTGGACCGGGCGCTGATGGTCCTGGAGATCCTGGGCAAGCTGGGCACCGCCGGGGTCACCGAGATCGCCACCGAACTCGGCGTGCACAAGTCCACGGTGTCCCGGCTGATCACCGTCCTGGAGTCCCGCGGGTTCGTCGAACAACTCTCCGACCGCGGCAAGTACCGGCTGGGGTTCGCCCTGGTCCGGCTGGCCGGTTCCACCAGCGCACAGATGGACCTGGCCAAGCAGAGCCAGGTCACCTGTGACCGGCTCGCCGAACAGTGCGGGGAGACCATCAATGTGGCGATCCTCGACGGCGACAGGATCATCAACATCGTCGAGACGCTCGGCCCCGCCGAGATCACGCTGCGCACCTGGATCGGTCAGAACTGCCCCGCGCACGCCACCTCGAGCGGCAAAGCGCTGCTTTCGGCTCTGCCCGCCGACAGGGTTCGCGAGCTCCTCGGGGACAGGCTCGCGACGTTCACCGCCAACACCATTTCCGACGGTGTGGCGCTGGCCGCGGAGCTGGCCGAGGTCCGCAGCAGGGGGTGGGCCAGCGTGTGCGAAGAACTGGAGATCGGCCTCAATGCCGTCGGCGTCCCACTGCGCGACAGCACCGGTAAAGCCATTGCCGCGCTGAGCGTTTCGGGACCGGCATACCGCTTGGATCCCTCGCGATTCGATGAGGTGGCCGAGATGACCATGGCGGCCGCCGAACAGATCAGCCGTCGCCTCGGGTTCACCGGCTGACGTCGAGGTCGTCGCACGCTGACGAACGACCCCGGTTCGGCACGCGCCCACTCCCAATGTGTTGTTTAATACGCAACTAGTGCGTTATTCGCAACATCTCGTCCCTCTGACGTGAGGACAGCACGATGTCGCTCGACACGAACGGCGCCTCCGGGCCCGACGACGTGGCCGACGGGGCCGCCTCGCAACAGGAGCACCCGCTGGCCCCCATCACCGGCCGCATCGCGCCCGTCGACGCCAACCCCGGCCGGGACTGGGTGGTGTTCGGCGTCACCGGCGTCATCTCGATCGCGTTCGTCGTGTGGGGCCTGGTGGACACCCCGGGGCTGTCCGCGGTGTCCGCGGGCACCAAAGATGCGGCCATCAAGGGGCTGGGCTGGTTCTTCGTCCTGGCGGCCAGCTTCTTCGTCGTCTTCGTGCTGTGGCTGGCCGCCAGCAAGTACGGTCGCATCCCGCTCGGCTGCGATGACGAACAACCGGAGTTCAGGACCATCTCGTGGATCGCGATGATGTTCAGTGCGGGCATGGGCATCGGCCTGATGTTCTGGGGTGTCGCCGAGCCGCTGAACCATTTCGTCACCCCGCCGCCGGGCACCACCGCGGCGCAGTCCGATGAGGCCTTCCAGACGGCGATGGCCACCACGATGTTCCACTGGGGTCTGCACCCGTGGGCGATCTACGCGGTGGTGGGGCTCGCGATCGGTTACGGGATGTACCGCAAGGGCCGCTCGGGGCTGCTGTCGGCCGCGTTCACCTCGTTGTTCGGGGACCGCGCCAACGGGCCGGCCGGCAAGGTCATCGACATTCTCGCGATCTTCGCCACGCTGTTCGGGTCCGCCGCCTCCCTGGGGCTCGGAGCCCTGCAGATCGGCGACGGCCTGGAGTTCAACGGCTGGGTGGGCACCGTCGGCACCCCCATCCTGGTGACGATCATCGCGGTGCTGACGGTGGCGTTCATCGTGTCGGCGGTGTCGGGCATCGCCCGCGGCATCCAGTGGCTGTCGAACATCAACATGGTGCTGGCCTTGATTCTGGCGGTGTTCGTGTTCGTCGCGGGGCCGACACTGTTGATCCTCAACCTCGTTCCGAGCGCACTGGGTGACTACCTCCGCGATTTCGTGGCGATGAGCGCGCGCACCGACGCCAACGGTGACGCCGAACTGGCGGCCTGGCTGTCGGGATGGACCATCTTCTACTGGGCGTGGTGGGTGTCGTGGACGCCGTTCGTCGGCATGTTCATCGCCCGCATCAGCCGCGGCCGCACCATCCGGCAGTTCGTCACCGGGGTGCTGCTGGTCCCGACGACGGTCAGCCTCGTGTGGTTCGTCATCTTCGGCGGTGCCGGGATCGAGCGGCAGCGCACCGTCGGCGATATGGTCGATGCGGAGGGCGGCGTGGACAGCACCGGTGCGCTGTTCCAGTTGCTCGACACCATGCCGCTGGCCGGGATCACCACCGTGCTGGTGATGGTGTTGGTGGCGATCTTCTTCGTCTCCGGTGCGGACGCCGCCTCGATCGTCATGGGGTCGTTGTCCGAGAAGGGCTCTCACGAGCCGCGTCGCGCCACGGTGGTGTTCTGGGGCGCCCTGACGGGTGCGGTCGCCGCGATCATGCTCATCATCGGCGGGGGCGGCGCGGACGCGCTGACCGGGCTGCAGAACCTCACGATCGTGGCCGCGGTGCCGTTCGTCATCGTGATGGTCCTGCTCTGCGTGGCGCTCTACAAGGATCTGCGCACCGACCGGATCGTCGTGGTCGACCGGCGCAGTACCGAACTCGTCGAGCGCGCCGTCGTCACCGGCGCGGGCCACTACGGCGACAACTTCGATCTGGTCACCCGCTACCACAAGCTCGACGCGACCAAGCCTGAGTAGGTCAGCTCTTCACGATCCGCCATTCCCCTTCGTGGCACTCGACGCGACCGGTGATCTTGAGCAGCGCCAGCGGACCGAGTACCTGCTCGGCCGGTATGCCGGCATCCACGGCGATCTGCTCGATACTGCGCAGACCCCGCGCCGGCAGCGCCTCGTACACCAGCGCCTCCTCCCGGGAGAGCCCGTCCAGCGGGGTGTGTGGATGCTCGGGATCGTCGGCGAGTTCGCCCATCTTCCCGACGATTTCGATGATCTCCTCGGCGCGGCTGATCAGCTGCGTCCCCTGCTTCCGCAGCAGCACGTGGCAGCCCGCCGACGCCGCGGAGGTCACCGGGCCCGGCACCGCACACACCACCCGTCCCATCACGTCCGCCCACGCGGCGGTGTTGGCCGCCCCGCTGCGCAGGCCCGCCTCCACCACGACCGTCGCACCGCTCAGTGCGGCGACCAACCGGTTGCGGGTCAGGAACCGGTGCCGCGCGGGCCGCACCCCGGGTGGGTATTCGGTCACCAGCAGGCCACTGCCAGCGATCCGGTGCAGTAGCGCGGAATGCCCTGCGGGATAGGGCACGTCGATCCCGCCGGCCAGCACCGCCACCGTGACCCCGTCGACGCCGAGCGCCGCACGGTGGGCCGCGCCGTCGATACCGTAGGCGCCGCCGGACACCACCGCGACGTTGCGTTCGGCCAGTCCCGCGGACAGGTCGGCGGCGACGTGCTCGCCGTACGCGGTGGCCGCCCGGGTGCCGACGATCGCCGCGGCCCGGGCAGCCACCTCGTCGAGCCGGGCCGGCCCGATCGCCCAGAGCACCATCGGGTGCCGGCCGGATTCCTTCTTCTGCACCAGATCGGCATTGAACACGGTGAAGGCCAGATGCGGCCATTCCGCATCGTCGGGGGTGATCAACCGGCCGCCGCGACGGTCCAGCATCTCCAGATCCGCTGCGGCGCTGTCGATGCGGAAACGCGCAGCCACCCGGCCCTGTAGCTCGTCGGGCGCCCGACCGCCCCGGATTGCGGCCGCAGCCTCCACCGGACCGACATCGGCCACAAAGCCGGCCAGGCCCGCGCACGGTGACTCGGCCACCCGCGACAGATACGCCCACGCGCGCCGCACGGTGTCGTCGGTCATGACACACCGCCCTGCCGGAAACTCAGCGCCGTCGCGACATGCTCCGGCGTCGGTGAGTTCACCCCGGCCAGATCCGCGATCGACCACGCGATGCGCAGGGTGCGGTCGGCACCGCGCAGGTTCAGCTTGCCGCGGTCGACGGCGGCGCGCAGCACCGCCATCGTGGCGTCACTGGGACGGAATTGCTGGCGCAGAGTGGGTCCCGGCACCTCGGCATTGGTCCGCACCCCGATCGGTTTCCACCGCTGCGCCGCCGCGGCGCGCGCGGCGGCCACTCTGCTGCGCACCGCGGCGGTCGATTCGCCCACCTCATGGGTGAAGGCGCCCGCCCGGATCGGGTGCATCTGAACTTTCAGATCGACCCGGTCCACCAGCGGGCCCGACAGCTTGCTCTGATAGCGGCGCTTGGCACCGGCATTGCACAGGCAGTCCTGCGGGTCGGTCGGCGCGCACGGGCACGGGTTGGCGGCCAGGATGAGCTGGAACCGGGCCGGGTAGCGTGCCACGCCGTCGCGGCGAGCCAGCCGAATTTCGCCTTCCTCCAACGGAGTGCGCAGCGATTCCAGCACATGGGTGCCGACTTCGGCGTACTCGTCGAGGAACAGCACCCCGCGGTGCGCGCGGCTCACCGCGCCCGGACGTGCGATTCCCGTTCCCCCGCCCACCATCGCGGCCACGGTCGAGGAGTGATGCGGGGCGATGAAGGGCGGGCGGGTGATCAGCGGGGTGTCGGGCGCCAGCGTCCCGGCGATCGAATGGATGGCGGTGACCTCGATGGCCTCCTCCTCGGTCAGCGGCGGGAGCAGGCCCGGCACCCGTTGGGCCAGCATCGTTTTGCCGATTCCTGGCGGCCCGGTCAACATCAGATGGTGCGCACCCGCAGCGGCGACCTCCACCGCGACCCGCGCCGCGGTCTGCCCGATCAGATCCGCGAGATCCCGGCACTCCGGCGGCACATACGGCGCGGCGTCGGTGACCCGTCCCGCCAGCTGACCCTTTCCGCGGAACCAGTCCTGCAACTGGCGCAGACTCTGCACACCCCACACATCGATACCGTCGACCAGGCTGGCCTCGGCCAGATTGTCCAGCGGCACCACCACCGCCTGCCAACCATCGCGCTTGGCCGCCAGCACCGCCGGCAGCACACCCTTGACCGGTCGCACCCGGCCGTCGAGTGCGAGTTCGCCGAGCAGCACCGTCTTCTCCAGCCGGGCCCACGACTTCTTCAGATGCGCCGACAGCACGGCCGATGCCAAGGCCAGGTCATACATCGAACCCACCTTGGGCAGCGTGGCCGGCGACAGCGCCAGCGTCAGCCGGGTGTCCGGCCACGTGTTCCCGCAGTTGGTGATCGCCGCCCGCACCCGATCACGGGATTCCTGCAGTGCGGTGTCGGGCAGCCCCACCAGGTGCACGCCCGGCAGCCCGCCGGTGATATCAGCCTCGATCTCCACCGTGATGCCGTCCAGGCCGCGAATCGCGACGGCGAAGGCGCGTCCCAGAGCCATCAGCCGACCGCCTGCAGATGGGTGAGCTCCGGTGTGCGGGCACGGCCGAACCGCACCCCGATCACATCGATGCGCACCCCCGCCCAACTCCCGCCGCCACCGGCCAGCCACAACCCCGCCAGCCGTCGCAGCCGACGGACCTTGTCCGGGGTGACCGCGTAGGCGACACCGCCGAACCGGTCGGTCGTGCGCGCCTTCACCTCGACGAAGATCACCACCCGGGCCGCCTCGTCCAGCGCGATCACATCCAATTCGCCGTACCGGCAGCGCCAATTGCGCTCCAGCACCGTCAAACCCATTGCTTCCAGGTGCTGCACCGCCAACTGCTCACCGAGCGCACCGATCTCGGCGCGAGTCCAGGTTTCCATGAACCCACCCTCGCCACGGCCACCGACAGAACCGCGACTCCGAGACGCAGAAAGCCCTAGTTATCCCCAATCACCGATTCATCCACAGGGTCAGCCCAGGGCGCCGCTGTCCTTCGCGACGATCGACTCGACATCGGCACGCACCCGCTCCAACTCCGCGCGCTCCTCGTCGGAGTACTCACGGGCCGTGTCATCGAGCACACACACCGTGCCGACCACCCGGCCCGCACCGTCATGCACGGCGACACCCAGGTAGTTGTGCAAGCCGAACTCGGTCTCGTCCTCGTTGCCTGCGAAGGTGTCATCTGCTCGCGAATCCCGAACGAACAACGCCTCATCGGTGTTCACCACCCGTTCGCAGTACAGCGGTGTCCGGCCCGTGTCGTCTCCGGCCTTCTTGCCCGCCGCCCCGACCGTGTAGTGCTGGGTGGCTTCACCGGCGGTGGCCGCGACCACCATGGCATCGGGGTCCGAGCGCATCACCAGGACGGATTTGACGCCCAACCGGGAAGCCAGCGTTCGAGTTGAGGGGTGAGCGCAGACAGCGCCGGAGTGGAATCGGCGGCAAAGGGTTCGGCTGGGGTCATGGCCGCGATTATGGTCACACCCCTCTCGTCGCACAACCATTGTGCTCACCGGGCGGTCACATCCGCGAATATTTCGTCAGCGCAACGCTGTACAAGCCGTACGCGGCAAAACCGACTGCCGCCGCCAACAACGTCGCCTGACCGTACTCCGTCTGACCCAGCGCTCTCACCGACGCATCCAGTCCCGTCGCCCTCGACGGATCCTGCAAGAACGAAGCGCCCAGGACCAAGATTCCCGCCCCGAAAAGCACGATGCCCTCCCCGACATGACCGACCAAGCCCAACACGGTCATCAGCCGTCCGCCCGGCACCGTCAGGTCTGCAAGGAACTTCCGGGATGCGCCCTTGTAGATGAAGTAGCCGCCGAATGCCGCGATCGCCACACCGGCGGCGACCAGAACAGCTTTACCCCCACCGGACTGCATCAACCGGGCACTCAGTCCTTCGGCCCGTTCACTCCCATACCTTCCCACGCCCACCGCGAACTGCACCGCCGCGAAAGCCAGCGCCAGGTATACGACCGCAAGTCCCAACGCCTTGAGCCGGTTCACCGGCGGCGTGTGCCGCTTGTCGGCATGGGTGCTCTCGCCCGGATGCAGACCCAGCACGACCTCGGCCAACCGCCACATCGACAGCGCGAACAGGCCGAAGGCCACCACCCATAACGACATCGAACCGCCGCGCTGCTCGGCGAGCACCGCCAAAGCCCCGGTCTGGTCGGCCTCGCCCCGGAAACCGAACGCGATCCGCACGATGATGTAGGCGATCAAAAGATGCAGCAATCCACTCACGGGATAGCCGGCACGGGCGATCGACTCGACAGTGCGACTTTCGGTGGCACGGTTGACCGCGCCCTTGAACGTCATCCAGCCACTGCCAGGTCGAGCACCGTGCACGTCTACCCGCCTTGCATGTTCGAAAGGGACTCTCCGACCAACGGTATAGCGGCACGTTCTGTCGGGCGGTTTCGGCATATCGCACGCCTTGACCTCAATGCCCGTTGAGGTTCTAGGTTGGCGGAGACAACGACGACGAGAGGAATCCCGTGGCTGAATACACACTGCCAGAACTCGATTACGACTATGGCGCGCTGGAGCCCCACATTTCCGGGCAGATCAACGAGATCCACCACAGCAAGCACCACGCCACCTACGTCAAGGGCCTCAACGACGCCCTGGCCAAGCTCGAAGAGGCCCGCGCCGGCGACGACCAGTCGGCGATCTTCCTCAACGAGAAGAACCTCGCCTTCCACCTCGGCGGACACGTCAACCACAGCATCTGGTGGAAGAACCTGTCCCCCAACGGCGGCGACAAGCCCGAAGGCGAACTGGCCGCCGCCATCGACGACCAATTCGGATCCTTCGACAAGTTCCGCGCCCAGTTCACCGCCGCGGCCAACGGCCTGCAGGGATCGGGCTGGGCCGTGCTGGGCTACGACAGCCTGGGCCAGCGCCTGCTGACCTTCCAGCTCTACGACCAGCAGGCCAACGTGCCCCTGGGCATCATCCCGCTGCTGCAGGTCGACATGTGGGAGCACGCCTTCTACCTGCAGTACAAAAACGTCAAGGCCGACTACGTCAAGGCCTTCTGGAACGTCGTCAACTGGGCCGACGTCGCCGACCGCTACGCCAAGGCCACCGCGAACACCGGCGGACTCATCTTCGGCTGAGCTGGGTTTCGCACGCGTCAAAAACGGGGACACCGCGGTCCATGAGCAAAAGTGGCAGCACGGTCCACGGTGCGGTGGACAAGGCGACCGACAACGACGGCTTCCAGTACGCCGCGCGTGCCGGCTACGCAGCGAGTGGCGTCCTGCACCTGCTGCTGGGCTACATCATCCTGCGGCTGGCCCTGGGTACGGGCGGCAACGCCGACCAGTCCGGCGCGCTGGCGGCCCTGGGCGCACAGACCGGCGGCCAGGTGATGTTGTGGATGGCGACGATCGGGCTGTTCGCGCTCGGGCTGTGGCATCTGGCCGAGGCGGTCGTGGGCTCCAAGCCCAGCGAGCGCTCCGGCGACGACGATTCACCGGCGTGGAAGCGTGCCAAGTCGGTCGGTCTGGCGATCGCCAACTTCGCGATCGCGTTGTCCGCCATACGGTTCGCGACGGGCTCCGGTCAGTCCAGCGGCCAGCAGAACTCGGGCCTGTCCGGCCAGCTCATGCAGTCCGGCTGGGGTAAGGCACTGCTGATCGCCGTCGGTCTCGGGGTCTTGGCCGTCGGCGGCTACCACGTCTACAAGGGCGTGACCAAGAAGTTCTTCAAGGATCTGCGGGTATCCGGCGGCACCGGTATCACCGCTGTCGGTGTCGCCGGATTCGTCGCCAAGGGCCTGGTGCTCGCCGGCGCCGGCATCCTGGTCATATTCGCCACGCTGCAGGCCGATCCGGCCAAGGCCTCCGGTCTGGACGCCGCGGTCAAGACGCTGGGCCAGGCTCCGTTCGGCAAGTTCCTGCTCATCCTCGCCGCCCTCGGCATCGCGGCATTCGGCACGTACAGCTTCGTGCGCAGCCGCTACGGCCGGCTCTGACCCGGTCAGCTCAGGGCGTCGATGAGCGCCGCCAGCTGCCCGGGTGACACCGCCACCCCGCATTGGCGCCGCAGGTCGATCAGCGGGCGCGCGATGTTCTGCAGATCGAGGAACTCGCCGGGGTGGGTGAGGAAGTAACCGCGCACCGAGTTCTCGGCATCGGCGGTGGACTGACTACCGGCCGCCGTGAGCACATCGTTCGCGCCGGGATGCGTGTCCAGGTAACCGCCCGCCTGCCCCAGCACCCCACTGGCGACGGTGGCGAGGTTGCTCGCCGAACAGGGTGGTGCCGCCCCGGCAGTCGGGGCAGCGATCACGGACGCGGCGAGTCCACCGAGGACGAGCGTGGCAAACGGTTTCATGCGTCGATCCTGCGGCACCTCCCGCCGCCCTGCACGATCTTGTCGCGAACTGGACATGTCGGTGCACCCGGTTACCGTCGCGCCATGTCGTTTCCCACCCTCGCCCGCCAGGTCGGCATCCCGGCTCCGAACGGGACTTTTGACGCCGAGAGAGCCGTCGCCGCGGCCATCGATTTCTGCACCGCCCACGACGTCGCCCGGCACACCAGATACTCGGTGGTGCCGCGGCTGGATCAGGCGTTGCGCATCGCCGCGCTGACCGGCCCGGACCGGCGCTGGCGACGGATGGCCCGCTGGTCGGGAAACAACGATATCGAGGGGCTGCCCGAGACGGTGCAGCTCACCGATGAGCGTGACAACCTCTACAACCGGTTCGTGGCCGCCCTGCCCGAAGCGGACTGGCTGCCGCCGAACACGGTGACCTCGGTGAGCCGCTGGGCACGGTTCTCCCCCGCCATGCGCGAAGCCCAGAAATTGGGCCTGGGCTGGATCCTGCCTGTTCAGCGGGAGGTTCTGCTGGTCCCGATGCCCACGACCCGCTACGCCGACACCAGCGCCCGCGTGCTGCACTGCGACACCGGCCGGCCGGCCATCGAGTGGTCCGACGGCTCGGGACCGTTCTATCTGCACGGCACCGAGTTCGACGAAGGCCTGTACCGGGCGGCGCTCGGCGGTGGGCTCTCCCTGCATGCCATGTCCGCCATCCGCAACGCCGATCAGCGCTCAATCGCCATGCGCTACTTGACCTTCGACGCGGCCGAGACCGACGGAGCCCGGATGCTCGACAACAATGTGTACCGGCTGACACTGCCACCGCGGCTGGCCGGCAACCATGGCGCGTTCGCCTACTTCACCCGTGTGGGCGAAAGCCAATCCATCCAGTGGGTGGATCCGCGGGGCAAGATACGGGAGGGTTCGATGCGCACCCTGTGAATATCGCGGGTAGGCCACCCTATCCTTATCGGGGGATGAAAGGATTCCTCCATGAAACTCCGGTGGAGCCGCGTTGCCGCGGCGTTGTCCGTCATCGCCGTCGTCGCCTCGGCGACGGCGTGCTCGTCCGACGACGGGGGCGACGAACTGCTGATCTACAACGCGCAGCACGAATCGTTGACCAAGGAGTGGATCGACGCGTTCACCGCGGAGACCGGCATCAAGGTCACCTACCGGCAGGGCGGCGACACCGAACTGGGTAACCAGCTGATCGCCGAGGGCGACGCCTCACCGGCCGATGTGTTCCTCACCGAGAACTCGCCGGCGATGGCCGCCGTCGAGGACGCCGGGCTGTTCGCCGATGTGGACGCCGCCACTGTCGAGCAGGTGCCCGCCGAGTACCGCCCGTCGACCAACAAGTGGACCGGCGTCGCCGCGCGCACCACGGTGTTCGTCTACAACACCGAGAAACTGCAGCTCGGCGAGCTGCCGCGGTCGATCATGGACCTGCAGCAGCCCGAATGGAAGGGCCGCTGGGGCGCGCCACCGCCCAAGGCCGACTTTCAGGCCATCGTGGCGGCGATGCTGCAGCTGACCGGCGAAGAGGCCACCTCGGCGTGGCTGGCCGGGATGAAGACCAACGCGACCCTGCTGCAGGACAACATCGCCACCCTGCGTGCGGTGAACGACGGTGAAATCGACGGCGGGATCATCTACCACTACTACTGGTATCGGGATCAGGCCAAGACCAAGGAGATCAGCGCCAATACCGCGCTGCACTACTTCCGCAACGAGGACCCGGGCGCGTTCATCAGCATCTCCGGCGGTGGCGTACTGGAGTCCAGCAAGAAGAAGGATCAGGCACAACAGTTCCTGAAGTTCGTCACCGGCAAGTCCGGACAGGAAGTCCTGGAGAAGGGCACCTCGTTCGAGTATCCGGTGGCCAGCGGCGTGCCCGCCAACCCCGCGCTGCCCGCTCTGGACACCCTGCAGGCACCGAAGGTCGACCCGTCCACCCTGGACGCGGCCAAGGTGACCGACCTGATGACCAAAGCCGGCCTGCTCTAGGTGGTCTCCACCCAGCCCGACCGCACAACCGCCGGACCGCGACCACCCGCCCGGCCGGGCCCCCTGCTGACCGGGGGCATCGGCCTGCTGGTCGCGGTGACCTTCGTGCCGTTGGGCTACGTCGGCTGGGCGGTGATCAGCACCGGTCCCACCCGCATCTACGAACTGGTGGTGCGGCCCAGGGTGGCCGAGCTGCTGTTCAACACCGTCGGCCTGGTGGTGGTCACCGTGCCGCTGTGCGTGGTCCTCGGCGTCGGGGCGGCCTGGCTGGTCGAGCGCACCGACGTATTCGGCGCCGCGGTGTGGCGCCCGCTGCTGGTGGCCCCGCTGGCGGTGCCCGCCTTCATCAACAGTTACGCCTGGGTCAGTGTGTGGCCGACGCTGCACGGGTTCGGCGCGGGCGTGCTCGTCGCCACCCTGTCGTACTTTCCGTTCGTGTTCCTGCCCGCCGCGGCCACGCTGCGCCGGCTCGACCCCGCCATCGAGGAGTCCGCGCGGGCCCTGGGTTCGGGCACGACCGGCACCCTCTTCCGGGTGGTGCTGCCGCAGTTGCGGCTGGCTGTTCTCGGCGGCGGACTGCTGATCGCGGTGCACCTGCTCGCCGAGTACGGCGCGTTCGCCATGCTGCGTTTCTCGACGTTCACCACCGCCATCTTCGAGCAGTTCCAGGCGACGTTCGACGGTGCCGCCGGCGCCACCCTGGCCGGGGTACTGGTGCTGCTGTGCCTGATGCTGTTGCTGGGTGAGGCGCTGCTGCGCGGCAACGCCCGATTTGCCAGGATCGGATCCGGCGCGCCACGCGCGGCGACACCGATTCGGTTGCGCGCGGCGAACATACCGGCCACGGCCGGCCTGGCCGCGCTCACCGTGCTGGCGCTGGGCGTGCCGGTCTGGACACTGCTGCGCTGGCTCTGGATCGGCGGCACCCAGGTCTGGGAGATCGCCGATCTGAGCGAGGCGCTGGGCCAGACCGCGGTGCTGGCCGCGGTGGCTGCCGCGCTCACCACGGTGGCGGCGTTCCCCTTCGCGTGGCTCGCGGTCCGCTACAGCGGCGCGTTCGCCAGGACGGTCGAGGGCGCCAACTTCGTCACCAGTTCCATGCCCGGCATCGTCACCGCGCTCGCGCTGGTGACCGTGGCCATCCGGTTCGCTCCCCCGCTGTATCAGACCGCGGCACTGGTGCTGTGTGCCTACGTGCTGATGTTTCTGCCCCGCTCCCTGGTGAGCCTGCGCTCGGGTCTGGCTCAGGTGCCGCCCGGACTGGAGGAGGCGTCACGTTCGCTGGGGGTGTCACCGGCGCTCAGCTTCGTGCGGATCACCTTGCGGCTCACCGCACCCGCGGCCGGTGCGGGTGCGGCGCTGGTGTTCGTCGCCGTGGCCACCGAACTGACCGCCACCCTGCTGCTCGCGCCGACCGGCACCAGGACGCTGGCGATGCGGTTCTGGTCGCTGTCGAGCGAACTCGACTATGCGGCCGCGGCGCCGTACGCGCTGGTGCTGGTCTCGTTGTCGATCCCGGTGACCGTGGCCCTGTTCCGGCAAGCGACGAGGGGGACGTCATGAGCGAGCACACCCTGGCCGTCGCGGGCCTGACCAAGACGTTCACCGATCACCCGGTGCTCGACGGCGTAAACCTGACCCTCAACCCGGGCAGTATCACCGCCGTGGTCGGCGCGTCAGGCTGCGGCAAAACCACCCTGCTGCGACTGGTCGCGGGATTTGAGGCGCCCGACGCCGGCACCATCGACATCGGCGGGCGACGCGTCGCCTCCGCGTCGAGCAGCCTTGCCCCGCACCGCCGCTCCGTCGGCTACGTCGCACAGGACGGCGCCCTGTTCCCGCACCTGAGCGTCGGCGCCAACATCGCCTACGGGCTACCCGGCCGCGCCCACAGCGCAGCGGTTGCGGCCCGTGTCACCGAACTCCTCGACACCGTCTCGCTGCCACCCTCTTTCGCGACACGACGTCCCCATGAACTGTCCGGCGGCCAGCAGCAGCGCGTCGCACTGGCCCGCGCGATGGCGCGGCAACCGGCCCTGATGCTGCTCGATGAACCGTTCTCCGCCCTCGACACAGGACTGCGTGCCGCCACCCGCAAGGCGGTCACGAAGGTGCTCAACGAGGCCGGCGTGACCACCCTGCTGGTGACCCACGACCAGGGCGAGGCGCTGTCGATTGCCGATCAGGTCGCCGTCATGCGCGAGGGGCGGTTCACCGCTGTCGGTACCCCTCAACAGGTCTACCGCAGACCCGCCGACCGATTCACCGCCGAGTTCCTCGGCGATTGCGTGTTCCTGCCCGCCACCGTGCGTGCCGGGTCCGCCGAATGCGTGCTGGGCCGGATCCCGTTGGTCACACCGGCGCCCGACGGTCCCGCCACGTTGATGTTGCGGCCCGAGCAGCTGGTCGCCGTCGAGATCACCGATGCCGCAGCGGCGCCGGGGCCCGGGATCGGCGTCGTGGTGTCCACCGAGTTCCTCGGTCACGACGTGCTGCTCACCATCGATGCCGGTGGCGACACCCCGCCGATCACCGTGCGTCAGCACAGCATCGCACCACCGGAGGAATCCGCGAAGGTTCGCATCGAGATACTCGGTGGCGGTCTGGTGTTGCCGTGAAGCACGTCGTCGCGCACCTGCGGGCCCACGGTGAACGGCCCGCGGTGCACACCGCCGACCAGACGCTGAGCTACCGACAGCTCGCCGACCGGGTCGACTGCGCCACAGCCGAGTTCGCCGGCGACCGGAAACTGATCCTGCTCGAAACGCACAACGATATCGCCACGCTGGTGCATTATCTCGGCGCCATCGCCGGCGGACATGTGGTGCTGCCGGTGCCGCCCGGCAGTGATCACGCAGATCTGCTGGCAACCTATCGTCCCGATATCGTCATCGACGCCGACGGGATGCGCCGCCGCGGCGCGCAGCACCACGACCTGCACCCTGACCTGGCACTGCTGTTGTCCACCTCCGGAAGCACCGGCTCACCGAAACTCGTCCGACTGTCGGCGGCCAATCTGCTGGCCAACGCCGAGTCCATCGCCGAATACCTCGACCTCAGCGTTACCGACTGTGCCGCAACGACATTACCGATGTCCTACTGCTACGGGCTGTCGGTCATCCACAGTCATCTGCTGCGCGGGGCGGCGTTGATCCTCACCGATCTCTCGGTCATCGACGACGCCTTCTGGGAGCTGTTCCGCCGCCATCAGGGCACCTCGTTCGCGGGCGTGCCCTACACCTTCGATCTGCTGGACCGGATCGGCTTCGACACGATGAGCCTGCCGCACCTGCGCTACATCACCCAGGCCGGCGGACGCCTGGAACCCGCCCGGGTACGTCAGTTCGCCGCACTCGGACAACGCCGCGGCTGGCAGCTGTTCGTCATGTACGGAGCCACCGAGGCGACCGCCCGAATGGCCTACCTGCCACCAGAACTCGCCGGCACCCGGGCCGAGGCGATCGGCCGGGCCATCCCTGGCGGACGACTGTGGATCGACGGTGGGGCGAGCGAAGCGACGGGGAATCAGTACAGTCCCGACGGCGAGATCGGCGAACTCGTCTACCAGGGCCCCAATGTGATGATGGGCTACGCCCGCGACGCCGCCGACCTCTCGGCAGCTGCCGGCACCGACGAACTGCGCACCGGCGATCTGGCCCGACGCGGAGACGACGGACTCTTCGAAGTCGTGGGCCGCGCCAGCCGGTTCGCCAAGCTGTTCGGACTGCGCATCGATCTGCAGCGGGTGGAGTCGGCCCTGCGCGAACGTGGTATCGCCGCGCTGTGCACCGACGACGACGACACTCTCGTCACCGCCACCACCCACGACGCGCAGACGGTGCGCGGGGCCGTCACCGAGATCACCGGGCTGCCCGCCGGATCGGTACGGGCCGTCACCGTCGACGAGCTGCCGATGCTGTCCTCGGGCAAACCCGACTATCCCGCGGTACGAGCGCTGCGCCCCGAGCCGGCCGCCGCGACCGCACTGCGCGGCGTGTTCGCCGACGTGCTGCACCTCGACCCCGCCCACATCGACCCCGGCGCCAGCTTCGTGGATCTGGGCGGCAATTCGCTGAGCTACGTGACGATGTCGGTGCGCATCGAGCGGGTACTGCACGAGCTTCCGCCCGATTGGCATCGGCTGCCGCTACGCGACCTGGAGCAGCTCACCACCCGCAAGCGCCGCTGGACCTCCACATTGGAAACCAGCGTGGCGCTGCGGGCCCTCGCGATCGTGCTCATCGTCGGATCCCATGCCGAACTGTTCGAGATGTGGGGCGGCGCGCACATCCTGCTCGGTGTCGCCGGCTATAACTTCGGCCGGTTCTGCCTGACCTCCGTGCCGCGCCGGGACCGGATCCGGCACCTGCGCAGCACGATCGCCTGGATCGGCCTTCCCGCGATCGCCTGGGTGGCGATCACCATGACCTTCAGCGATGACTATCAGTGGTCGAATCTGTTGCTGGCCAACAAGATTTTCGGCCCTTTCGACAGCATGACGGCGGGCCGGCTGTGGTTCATCGAAGTGCTGGTGTGGATCCTGGTGCTGTTGACCCTGCTGCTGTGGGTGCCCGCCGCGGACCGGCTGGAGCGCCGCCGGCCGTTCGCGTTCGCGCTGGTGTTTCTGGCCGCCGGAGTCGCCCTGCGCTACGACGCCCCGGGTCCCGACATGGGCGAAGATGCCTGGTTCAGCATGCTGGCGTTCTGGTTCTTCGCCGTCGGCTGGGCCGTCGCGAAATCATCGAGCACCTGGCAGCGTGCCGCCATCACAGCTCTGCTGGCGGTGGGCTTGTACGGCTATTTCGGTGACCATCTCCGGGAAGCGTTGGTCTTCGCCGGTATTGCGGCGATGATCTGGTTGCCGTCGATCCGCTGCCCGGTGCTGCTGACCGGCGTGGTGGCCGCCCTGGCCGACGCCTCGCTGTATATCTATCTGACCCACTTCCAGGTCTATCCGCTGTTCGGCGAGCATCGGTTGCTCGGTGTGCTGGCCGCGCTGGCATTCGGTGTGGTGCTGGCCCAGGTGATGACGCGGCTGCGTCACCGCTCGGCGATCAGGCCTTCCTGGACCAGGGTGGCGGCGATCACGCCGTCGGCGCGCACGAGCGACGCGGTCATCACGCCGCGCCCGCGGGAGGCCGCCGGCGAGCGGGATTCCAGCAGATTCCACTGATCTGCCCGCAACGGCCGATGGAACCAGATCGACGAGTCGGTGGTGCCGCTGCGATGCGACCGGTCGGCCATCGAGAATCCGTGCGCCTGCAGAATCGGGTCGACGCCGTAGAGGTCGGTGACATACACCGCGATCAGGGTGTGGATCAGCGGGTCGTCGGGCAGCCCGACGGTGGCGCGCCACCACAACCGCCGCACGAACTCCCCGTCGGTGTGCTCGTCCTCGACATGGACATCGAGTTCGTCGAGCGGAACTGACGGCGCCGGCCCGGGGGGCCCGGTGTGGTCCAGGGTGTCCGGGTGCGGCGGCATCGACGGCCGGGTCCCGTGTTCGGGGCCAGGCAGCGGCGCGGAGAACGACACCGTCGCGATGTTGAGCAGCCGGTCGTGCTGGCGGGTCTGCACCCGGCGGGTCGCGGCGGTCCGCCCGTCATAGATCCGTTCGACCTGATAGTCCGAATCGTCACCGGCCTCGCCGCCGCGCAGGAACTGCATGTGCAGGTTGGTGGGCCGTTTCCCGGCGTCAACCGTGGCGCACGCCGCGGCCAGGCTCTGCGCGGCGAACAACCCGCCGAAGGACCGCTTGCCCGGTGGTCCGGCCCCGGGGCCGGACCAGCGGTCCTCGCCGTCCGGCACCGGCGTCAGCAGGTCCAGCAGCACGCTCACGCCACGGTCCCCGCTCCGGTCAACCGCTCGATCTCCGCGCCGCTGAGCCCCAGCCGCCCCAGCACGGCCGCGGTGTGGTCGCCCAGCGCCGGCGAGGGGACGGCGGGCGGATAGCTGCCGTCGATGGAGATCGGCAGACCCGGCGCCAGGTACTCCCCGATCCGCGGCTGGTCCAGGGTGGTGAACAGCGGGTTGGCGGTCACCCGTTCATCGGCGGCGACCTCGGCAAAGCTGCGGTAGCGCTCCCAGAGCACCGAGGTCTGCGCCAGCGCGGCGGTGATGTCCTGGGCGCTGCGTTCGGCGAACCACAGGGTGAACAGTCCGGTCAGCGCATCGCGGTGCCGGTATCGCTGCCCCTCGTCGGTGAAGTCGGCGCCGAGCGCCTCTCCCAGTGCGGCAACGGCTTTGGTCGTGCCGGTCAGTTCGGTGAGGTCGCGGAAGTGCCGTCCGGTCAGCGCGACCAGCATGAACACCACGCCGTCGCTGCTGGTGAAGTTCTGGCCGTACTGGCCGTAGAGCGAGTTGCCGATGCGTGGGCGCTCGGTGCAGGAGACCATGACCTCGGTCAGGAAGCTGAGATTGCCTGCGGTGGCCAGTGCGACATTCTCCAGCGGGATGGCGACCTGCTGTCCGGCACCGGTGCTCTCACGGTGGCGTACCGCGGTGACCACCGCCAGCGCTGCGTACAGTCCACACGTCACATCCCAGGCCGGCAGCACGTGGTTGACCGGGGTGGCCAGATTCGGCGGCCCGGTCACCAGTGGGAAACCGACGGCGGCGTTGACGGTGTAGTCCACCCCGGTGGAACCGTCGGCGCGCCCGGAGATCTCGACGTGGATCAGATCCGGCCGCAGCGCCACCAGCGCGTCGTAGGAATGCCAGGCGCGGCCGGCCACATTGGTGATCAGCACGCCGGCGTCGGCGATCAGCCTGCGGATCAGCTCCTGGCCCTCGGGTGCCCGCATGTCGACGGCCACCGACTGCTTGCCCTTGTTGAGTCCGGCCCAGTAGATGCTGTCCCCGTCGTCGGTCACCGGCCAGCGCCGGTAGTCGGCGGCGCCTCCCACGGGGTCGACGCGGATCACCTCCGCGCCCAGTTGTGCCAGGGTCATCCCCGCCAGCGGCACCGCCACGAAGCTGGAGATCTCGATGATCCGTACACCCGCCAGGGGCCCCTGCGCCACACCAGTCACCCGGTCAAGCTATCAACCCTGCGTCAGCACGGCGCCGTCACGGCTCGCGGTCACCAATGCGCCGCGACCACCGTCGATCAGCACACCGCGCAGATATCTCGAACACGATGTCGCGCCGTCGAAGATCTCGCTCTTGACCTCTTCGGCCAGCACCGACCGGCCGTTGTCGGTGAAAAGGTAGCGGTACCGGGTCTCGGTGTGGCCCTGCCCCAGCTCTTCGGACTCGATATCGAGGTCGACATCGGCGGGTTTGGCGACGCCGAGTGCGGTGAGCACCGCGTCGGGCGAGAACTCCGCGAGATCGATCTCCCGGGTGGTCTCCGGGGCCAACCGGACCTCCTCGGTGGCCTCGGCGACATCCAGGAAGCGCACCAGTCGCCAGGCGTCCCCGACTCCCCGCAGCACCACCCGCTCGCGGCCCGGCAGCAGCTCCGCGACCACCAGCTCCTTATCCAGGTACACGGCGACGGCTCCGGTGATCTCGCCCAGCTCAGCTGCCCGACGCCGCAGCGCCGACAGGTCCCAGGGCCGGACCTTGGGGCCCAGGTTGTCCTCGTTGAGCGCGCGCACCGCGGCGGCGACGGCCGCCCGGATCGGTCCCTTGTTGCAGCGCAGCGGAATCTCACCCGCGTCACGCAGGGCCCACAGCGCGGTGATGACCTCGGCTGCCAGGTCGACGGAATCAGACACGACACGTCAGGTTACGGCCTCTCGGCTCGTGCCATTAGATTTGGCGGCATGTCCTCGATCGAGCTCGACACACCTGGCGGCCCCATCGACGCGCTGGTCGACGTACCCGAGGGCCGGGGTCCCTGGCCGGGCGTGGTCGTGGTGCACGACGCCATCGGCTATCAGCCCGACAAGGAGGCGGTGTCAGCGCGTATCGCCGCCGCCGGCTACCTGACCGTCACCCCTAACCTGTATGCCCGGGGCGGCCGCGCCCGCTGCATCACCAAGGTGATGCGGGCCGCGCTGACCAGGCAGGGTCCCGCCATCGAGGACCTGCTGGCCGCCCGCGACTATCTGCGCGACCGGCCGGACAGCACCGGCATCGTCGGCATCGCCGGTTTCTGCATGGGCGGCCAGTTCGCGCTCATTCTGTCCCCCAAGGGTTTCGGTGCGGCCGCGCCGTTCTATGGGACCCCGCTGCCGAAGAACCTGGAGGACACGCTCAGCGGCGCGTGCCCGATTGTGGCGAGCTTCGGAGCCCGAGATCCGATCGGGCGGGGCGCCCCGGCGAAGCTGAACAAGGCCGTGGCGGCCCACGGCATCGCCGCCGACGTGAAGGTCTACCCGAACGCCGGGCACAGCTTCGCCAACCAGCTTCCCGCGCAGGCGCTGTTGCGGGTCACCGGATTCGGTTACAACGAGGCCGTCGCCGAGGATGCGTGGAGCCGGGTCTTCGACTTCTTCGAGACGCATCTGCGAGGCTGACCGCCGCGCCGTCACGAGTCCATCCGAACAGCATCGAGTGTGTCCATCCGCACTGCGATCCACTCGCGAACGGTGTCAACAGCGCTCAACAGTGACTGCTCCTCCAGGCCATCCGTGACGGGCACCGTGGCGGCGATCTCGTCGAGCAACGCGCTCGCCGTGCCGTTCCCGTACATCTGGTCGTAGAGATCCCAATAGACCTCACGGTAGGTGGGCGCCCACGCCTCTGATTCGAGGAATCGGGTCTTGAGCTGGTTACCGAAGTTCGGCGCCTGGCCGCCCGGCGCCATGCCCTCGACACCCGGGGCCGGCCCGATCTGAACGTCTTCGCCCGGCAGAGTTTTGGCGTCGCCATTCATGGCGAGGTTGAGATCCCACGATATGACCGAGATCTTCTTCGCGGACAGGTCATACCAGAGATAGTAGTTTTGGCCGGGCCCACCCATATCGTCGCCGTTGCCGAGCAGATTCTGGGTGGCCAGGTAGCGAGCGAACGAGTCGGTGTCCACCCACTCCGAGACGTGCGCATCGAAGTCGGTCTGGTCGGCGTCCTGCAGCCATGCCAGGAAATTGATGAGCGGCTGCAGGTTCCCGTCGTCCGCGGCGTTGATCTGCTTGAACTGTTCGGCGTAGAGCGACTGGTCGGGTCCGCGGTACTCCAACCGCGAGTTCGCGTCCGCCTTGTAGAGGTAGCCATCTGTGTCGAACAGCGAGTTCGCGTACATCTCGTCAGGGTGCTCGGCCAGCAGGCGCGTCGTCGTATGGCCGTTGATCGTGTAGGTGGCGTACGCATAACGCTGGGTGGGCTGACCCGTCACCGCCGTCAGCGACAGGGACAGCGCTTCGTTGATCACGGGCGTCCCCGGTCGCACCGACAGTTCGGTCAGTCCCTGATAGCCACGGCCGTCGGCATTCTCGTCGAAACTGATGAGCAGCGGCAACGACGTGGGGTCTTCCGCCGAAGCGACAGCCATCCCGGCCATTCCTGCGGGCGGACCCGCCTCACCGCCGACGGGGGGCACATCGGGACCACCGGCGCGCCCACCTCCCAGCCCCATCAACGTCGAGTTGCCTTTGAGCCGCACAGCCACATCGCTGATCTGGGTGCCGTCGATGACGATGTCCGCCGTCACCCACTTCTTGTCGCCGTCCTTCTGGTAGGCCGAGATCATCTGTTGATACTCGGCCTCGGTGACATCGACGGTCAGCGTGTGCGGCACGTCACCATCGAACAGATCGATGGTGCCGGCGATGTTGTCGGTGATCTCTGACTGCACGATGGTGATATCGCCGGTGATGTAGGGCCGGATACGGGTGTGCCCCAGTGTTGCGGTCAGCCCGATCGCGACGGCAACCAACAATGCCAACACCTTCCAGTGCTGACGCAACCGAACGGGTATGCGATGGGCGAGGCGTCGCTTCGGTGGTGCACCGCCGGCGAGCAGGTCGACCTCCTGCATCAGATGTCGGTCTGGTCGTACCCGGTCAGTACGGTCACCCGCTGGCCGGTGTTGACGGCTCCGAGCGCCGCGATCAGTTCACTGCCCTTGCGGCCCTTCTTCAACTGGGCCGTGTAATACAACTCGTTGAGTGCACCCGAGCGTGCCGACTCGGTCGACACCAGCTCGAACTCCGAGCAGAACTCGATCAACACGTCTTCCACACGCGCCGTGTACTCGGGCTCCGGCGGCACCTGGACTTTGACAACCTGGCGCTGGACATCGAGTGTGAACCAGTTGAACCGGTACATGATCACCAACACCAGACAGATGACCGCCGTGGCGGCCACGGCCAGCAGATAGAACCGGGTACCGGTGGTCATACCGACCGCCATGGCGAGGAAGATGAAGCCGACATCACGAGTCTCTTTGATGGCGTTGCGGAATCGGATGACCGACAGCGCGCCGACGAGCGCGAAGGCACGTGCGATATTTGACCCGACGACGAGCATGATCACCGAGATGACCATGCACACCATGACCAAGGTCTGCACGTAGGACTGACTGTAGGAGACGTTTTTGTGCGTGTAGCGGTAGACCCATCCGATGATCGAGGCCAGCACGAAGGACAGCATCAGCGAAGCTGCCACGTCGAACACCGTGAAGGTGCCGCTGAGATCTTGTAGGTCGATGGTCATTTGTGG